>DATEII010000049.1:0-17494 GCA_035279135.1 Steroidobacteraceae bacterium | reverse complement strand
AGCCAGAACACGTGGACCTTCTTCGCGAACGCCGCCGGGTCGGCAAATACGCCGTTGAAATCCGTCTTCGCGTCGAACTTGCCGTCCCCCAGCATGCCGCCGGCGCCGCTGAACCCGCCGATGTGCGAGAACAGGTCGAGATGGTTGAGCGCGGTGTGGAAAGTCTGGAATCCGCCCATCGAAAGCCCGGCCATCGCGCGGTTGTCGCGGTCGGTCAATGTGCGGAACGTCTTGTCCACGAACGGGATCAGGGCCTTCGTGATGTCGTCCGTGAACGTGGCGGTCATGTCGGCGATCTGCTTCTGCATCTCGGGAGAACCCATGGCCGCGTTGGGGTTCGGTGGCGGCGCACCCGCGCGGCGCGCATATCCATATGCCATCACGACGATCATGGGTCTGGCTTCACCCGCCGCGATCAGGTTGTCGAGGATGAAATTGGCGCGGCCCTGGCGGATCCAGCCGGTCTCGTCTTCGCCGCCACCGTGCTGCAGGTACAGCACGGGGTAGCGTGTCTTGAGCGAAGTGTCGTAGCCCGGCGGTAGATAGACCAACGCGTGCCGCCAGCTGCCCGTCACGGCCGAGTCGTACCAGACCTCGCGCACCTGGCCGTGCGGCACGTCCCGGATCGAGTAGTAAGTCGATCCCGGCTCGGGGATCTCGACCATGCTGGTGTAGCGCGAACCGCCGAAGAAGGCACGGCTGCCCGGATCGTTGGCGTCGATGCCGTCGACATTCACCACGTAGTAGTGCAGGCCCGGCACCTGCGGCTCGGTCGTCGCGGTCCAGTAGCCGTCGGGCTGCTTCTGCATGTCGATCTTGGGGCCGCTCCAGAAGTTGAGCTTCACCTTGCCGGCATCGGGGGCCTTGATGCGCACCTGCACGCGACCGTCGGCATCCACCCGCGGGTATTCCGCGCCCCACACGTTGGTCTCGGCCGGCTTGAAACTGCCGGCGTCCTGCGCGTGGACCAGGGATGCCGCCAGGCCCAGCGCGACGATTGCAGCGATCCTTCTCATCGGAATCCCCCTGGTAACGTCAGCGGCAGTCGCGGCCGTGCCACCGGGACTCGGAGCCCTTCACGGTCATGCGGATCGCGGTCACCGCGTTGGCGGGACCGGTGATGAACAGGGTCTTGCCGTCGCGGCCCGCGAAGGTGTTGTTGGTCGCACCGCCGCCGGTCGGGATCTTCAGGATGTTGTTGCCGTCCGGGTCGAATGCCAGCACACCTTCGCCATTGCTGATGTACACATTGCCCTGTTCGTCCATCGACATGCCGTCGCCGCCCCAGTCGGAGAACTTGCGCATGTTCCGAAGCGTGCCGTCCTTCCTGATGTCGAACACCCAGGTGCCGCCGTGGTTATCGCCCGCCCACTTGTTGACGTAGAGCTTCTTGCCGTCGGGGGTGCCGACGACGCCGTTCGGCCATGAATCGGCTTCCCAGCCCATGGCCTCCGAGGTCACGCGCACCAGCTTTTTCGCTCCCGGCGCGAGGTAGTAGACGTGTCCGCCCTTGCCCTGGGGCGCCTGCTCCGAGTGCGTCGGTTCCCAGCCTTGCTGGCGGGGATCGCCGGCATCCCAGTACCCGCGCGGGAAAATCGGGTCGGTGATGTAGATGCCGCCGTTCGTCGGATCGATCCAGACGTCGTTCGGACCGTTCAGCAACTTGCCCTGGTAGTTGTCGATGAGCACCTTGTGGCTGCCATCCGGGCGGATCTTCCACAACTCGCCGTGCATGTCCGCGGCGGCGATCAGGTTGCCCTCGCGATCGAAGATCATGCCGTTGGCACGGCCGGTGCCTTCGAGCCACAGCGTGATCCTGCCGGTGCCGGCGTCCCAGCGATAAATGCGATCGTTGGGCTGATCAGTGAAGTAGACGTTCCCGTGCCGGTCGGCAGCCGGACCCTCGGTGAATCCGAAGCCGTCCTGGAGAAGATGCAGCTGGCCCTGCGGGCCGCGCGCCACGAGGCCCAGCGGGTCGTAGATGTCGACGGCGATGACCTCGCCGGGAAGTCCGGGTTGGTGGTGGGAAGGCCGCTGCCCGGCCCCGGGGTGATCGTGCGCGGCCACGGTGCCGGCGAGCGAGAGACAGGCCATCGAGCCCAGGGCCGCCACGAGAATGCGTGCTTTCGTCTTCATCTGTCTTCCTTGGAGTGATGGAAACTAGTTAGACGTCGGCCGGATGCGGTGAGCCGCGCCCGGCCGCGAGCACCGCCGAACATACCGGAAGTGGGCATAACGTAACTCGTATGCATATATGCCTATTTGGCAAACGAGTTGCCTTAGTGAAACCTCGCTGCTAGCGTCGGCCGGGTCCTGGGGACGGCGAGGGGCGCCCGGCGCGGACGGGCCTGCCCGGATTCAGCCTTGCGGCGGGAGATTTCTTCACACAGCGGTTTTCCCCCCTGCACGTGAAGGTGGGGGAAGTCGATCCGCGTTGACATTCCCCCCTCCCGCCGCTTCACTCTCGGGAAAAAGGGGGTATTCATGGTTCGATTCCTGCGCCTGGCGCTGTGTGCTCTGGTCTTCGCGTGCCCGGCGATCGCCGCCGGGCAATCTGACGTTTCGATCACGCTGGAGCCGGGGACCGCCGGCCCGAAGATCGATCGCAACATCTTCGGCCAGTTCGCCGAGCATCTCGGGCGCGGAATCTACGAAGGCGTGTGGGTCGGTCCCGATTCGAAGATCCCGAACACGCGCGGCATCCGCAATGACGTGGTCGCCGCGCTCAAGGCCATCAAGGTCCCGAACGTGCGCTGGCCGGGCGGCTGCTTCGCGGACGAGTACCACTGGCGCAATGGCATCGGTCCGCGCGACAAACGTCCGCCGACGCTCAATCCCAACTGGGGCGGAGTCATCGAGCCCAACACCTTCGGCACCCACGAGTTCATGGACTTCGTGCAGCAGATCGGCGCGGACGCGTACATCTCCATCAACGTGGGCTCCGGCACGCCCGCGGAAGCCGCCGACTGGCTCGAATACCTGACCACGCCGCAGCCCACCGCGCTCGCGAAGGAGCGGGCGGCCAATGGACATCCGGCGCCGTATCCCGTCGCGTTGTTAGGCATCGGCAACGAGAGCTGGGGTTGCGGCGGGTCGATGACACCCGACGAGTACGTCAACCACCTCAAGGTCTACGCCCGCTACGCGCGCAACTACAACACCGCGCAGCCGATGCGTCGCATCGCCGTGGGACCCGATGGCGCCGACACCGGCTACACCGAGGCGGTCATGAAGGCCTGGAAGAACAAGACCTGGGCCTGGGACATCGAGGGTCTCTCGCTGCACTCGTACACGGTCGTGAAGTGGCCACCTGCGTTCAAGGCGACGGGCTTCGGCGAGAGCGAATACGCCGCCATCCTCAAGGCCACGCTGAACATGGAGTCGCTGGTCAGCACGCACAGCGCCGTCATGGATCGATACGATCCGGACCGGAAGATCGCGCTGGTGGTGGACGAGTGGGGCGCCTGGCTGGCGCCGACGCCCGGCAGCCCCGAGGGTTTCCTCGAGCAGCAGAACAGCCAGCGCGACGCGCTGGTCGCGGCGCTGAACATCAACATCTTCGCGCGGCACGCCGCGCGCGTGCGGGCCGCCAACATTGCGCAGATGGTCAACGTGCTGCAGGCGATGATCTTCACGCGCCAGGAAAAGATGGTGCTGACGCCGACGTACCACGTGTTCCACATGTACGTGCCGTTCCAGGATGCGACGCTGGTGCCACTGCAGTTCGAGCCGGGAGCCTGGAAGTCCGGCGACGTCGAGCTGCCGCGCGTGGATGCCATCGCCGCGCGCGACGCGGCCGGCAAGTTGTGGGTCGCGCTCACCAACCTCGATCCGGGCCGTGCCGCGCGCGTCGCGTTCACGGTCGCGGGCAAAGGCTTCACGCGCGCGCAGGGACAGATCCTGGTGGCGCCGAAAATCGATAGCGTGAATTCGTTCGAAGCGCCCGCCGTGGTGGCACCGAAACCCTACACGGCCAAGGTGGCCGGCAAGCAGGTCACGGCGGAGCTGGCGCCGGCGTCCATCACGGTGATGGCACTCGAATGAACGGGCCGGGCGCCATACTCGCGATGCCGGTGGAGCGCCGCAGCGCTCCGGTGTCCGGCGGGTCCGTGCGCCCGCTGCGTGTGAACGGAATCCTCGCGCGGGACATCGGCATGGCCATCGTCTCGGGAAAACTGCGGCCGGGGCACGTGCTCGAGCGTGAAGTCGAGGCGAGTCTGCAGTGGAAGGTTTCGCGCAACACCTATCGCGAGGCCTTGCGCATGCTCGTGGCGAAGGGCCTGATCACCTGCAAGACCCGGACCGGCACGCGCGTCACCGAAACCTCGGAGTGGCACCTGCTCGATCCGGATGTGTTGTCGTGGATGTTTTCGGGCATCCCACGGCCGGAGCTGATCCACGGCGTGTTCGAGCTTCGCAGCGTGGTCGAACCGGCGGCCGCGGAAATGGCCGCACTGCGGCGCCGGCAGCATCACCTCGCGGCCATGCGCCGCGCACTCGAAGAGATGGGACGTCACACCCTCGAGGAGCCGGAAGGCCGCGAGGCGGACAAGGCTTTCCACGCGGCGTTGCTGTCGGCTACCTGCAATCCGTTCATGGTTTCGCTGACCAACGGCGTGACCGCCGCGGTGGATGCACTCACGCAGTTCAAGCAGCGCCTGGCGAAGATCACCCGGGATCCGGTACCGGACCACTGGCGCGTCTTCGACGCGATCGCCGCCAAGGACGTCGCGGCGGCGCGCACGGCCATGCTCAAGCTGATCCGGCTCGCCATCCTCGACATGCCGAAGGACCAGCGGCCCAAGCCGCCGCCCGGCGGGATTCAGACTTCCAGCGGAAGTCCCACGTAGTTTTCCGCAAAGCTCGAGCGTGCCGCGCGCGAGCTGCGCAGGTACTCGAGCTCGGCGAGCTGCATCTGGCGATCGAATCCGTCCATGTGCGGAAACCGGTGGGTGAGATTCGTGAGCCACCAGGAAAAGCGCTCCGCTTTCCAGACGCGCGCCAGCGCACGCTCCGAATACCGGTCGATGCCCTCCTGCGAGCCGGTGGCGTAGAAGCGGCTCAGCGCGTCGGCAAGCACGATCACGTCCGCCGCCGCGAGATTCAGGCCCTTCGCGCCCGTGGGCGGCACGATGTGGGCCGCATCCCCGGCGAGGAACAGCCGTTGCCAGCGCATGGGCGCGCTGACGAAGCTGCGCAGCGGCGCAATGGATTTCTCGAACGACGGTCCTCGCGTGATCCGCTTCGCGAACGAGCCACCGATGCGCAGCGCGAATTCGTCCCAGAAGGCTTCGTCGCTCCACTGCTCGACGCGGTCCTGCAACGAACATTGCAGGTAGTAGCGGCTGCGCGTCGGCGATCGCATCGACGCCAGCGCGAAGCCGTGCTCGTGGTTTGCATACACGAGCTCGTCGTTGCAGGGCGGGACGTCGGCCAGGACACCGAGCCATCCGAACGGATAGATACGCTCGAACACTTTCAGCGCGCCGGCAGGAATGCTCGCGCGGCTGACGCCGTGGAATCCGTCGCAGCCGACGACGAAATCGCAATCGAGGCGCTCTTCGCCTTGCCGCGAAGTCCAGGTGACCCACGGCGCGTTCGTGTCGAGCCCATGCGGCTGCACGTCCGCGGCTTCGTAGCAGACTTGCAGATGACGCTGGTCGGCGGCCTCGTTGAGATCCTTCATGACCTCCGACTGGCCGTACACCGTGATCGCTGCGCCCGGTGCGAGCTCGTGGAAGTCGACGTGAAAGGGCGCGTCGTTGACCGCGAGCGTGGTGCCCGCGTGGACCAGTCCCTCGCGCGCTACGCGTGCGCCGATCCCGAGGCGATGCATGAGCGCCACGGTAGTTTGCTCGAGCACGCCGGCGCGGACGCGCGAGACCACGTACTCGCGGCTGCGCATTTCGAGCACGACGGCGTCGATCTGCGCCTCGTGCAGCAGGTGCGCGAGGAACATGCCGGCCGGGCCGGCGCCGATGATGGCAACCTGGACCCGGGTGCGCGCGGCCGAAGCCATCTAACTCTCCCGCTCGCGGTCCCAGTCGGCGAACGTGCGCTTGGCGGCGGCGAGCTTCCGGAGCAGCGGCGCCACCGGCCAGTATTTCGAGATGCCTTCCACCACGCGGTCGATCCCCAGCGTGTCGGCGTAGAACATCGGACCGCCTCGCCAGCGCGGGAAGCCATACCCCGAGGTCCACACCACGTCGATGTCGGCCGCGCGATAGGCAAGACCTTCTTCGAGGATCTGCGCACCGATGTTCACCAGCGACAACACGCAGCGTGCCTCGATCTCTTCGTCGGAAACCTCGCGCATGGCGACGCCGTACTTGTCGGCCAGCGCGCGCGTCAGCAACGCGAGCTCCGGGTTCGGCAGGGGCGTGCGGTCGCCCGATTCGTAGCGGTAGATCCCGCGACCGCTCTTCTGTCCCAGGTGGCCGAGCGCGGTGAGCGAGTCGGAGACCACGTGGTACGGCGGCGGGCGCGATTCGCGCTTCATGAGCTCGTTGCGCACGCGCGTGCCCACGTCCACGCCAGCCATGTCATTCACCCGGTTCGGACCCATGGCGAAGCCGAACTTCTCCATGACCGCATCGATGCGTTCGGGCGTCGCGCCTTCGAGCAGCATCGTCTCCGCTTCACGGAAGTAGCCGTCCAGCATCATGCGATTGCCGACGAAGCCGAAGCCGTCTCCCACGACCACGCCGACCTTGCGCAGCTTCTTCGCCAGCGCGAGGCCCGCGAGAACCGTGGCATCGGTGGTCTGGGCGCCGCGGACGATTTCCAGCAGGCGCATGACGTGGGCCGGGCTGAAGAAGTGCAGTCCGATGACGCGTTCGGGACGGGTCACCACCGACGCCAGGCTCGCCAGCGACAGGCTCGACGTGTTGGAGGCGACGATGGCCTCCGGCCGCACGATCGGGGAAAGCTGCGCCAGCACGGATTGCTTGAGCGCCAGGTCCTCGTACACCGCTTCGATGACCACGTCGGCGTCCGCGGCGGCATCCAGCGTCAAACTACCCGTGACCAGTGCTTGCCGCGCGGCCGCGGTGGCCGCATCGATGCGGCCGCGTTGCAGCGACTGCGCATAGTTGTTCGCGATCACGCGCAGGCCGCGATCCAGCGCCGGGCGGTCCTTTTCGATGAGGGCGACCGGGATGCCGGCGTCGGCCAGCGACATCGCGATGCCAGCGCCCATGGTGCCCGCGCCGATGACCGCGGCATGGCGGACTTCCGCAGTGGTGAGCGAGGGGTCGATTCCCGGGATGCGGCCGCAGGCTCGCTCGGCGAAGAACACGTGCCGCAGCGCGCGCGACTCGGCCGTCGCGAGTGAATCGGCCGACAACTTCGCCTCGAGCTGCAATCCTTCGTCGAACGCCAGCAGGCTGGCTGCACGAATGGACTCGAACACCAGGTTCTGCGTGCTGCGGCCCTTGAGTCCGCGCGCATGGCGCGCCTGCGCGGCGGCGATGTCCGCGTCCGAGAGGGCAGGTGTGGGAGCACGTCGCGCCCGCGTGGGACGCGGCCCCGCCCCGCGGGACAGCAACCGCTGCGCGTAGTCGATACCCCCTTGCACCGGGTCGTCACCGATAACTTCGTCGATGAGGCCCAGCGCCAGCGCGCGCGACGCGTCGATGGGCGCGCCGCTCAGCAACAGGTCGAGCGCCGCTTCGATGCCCACCAGCCGGGGCAATCTCTGGGTGCCGCCGGCGCCCGGCAGGATTCCGAGCGTGATCTCCGGCATGCCGAGCCGCGTGCCCGCGGTGGCGCAACGATAATGGCAGGCCATCGCGATCTCGACGCCGCCACCCATGGGCGTGCCATGCATGGCCGCGATCACGGGCTTCTCGCAGTTCTCCAGCGCACGCAGCACGTCGGCGTACGGGGGCGGCGGAATCGACGATCCCAGCTCGGAAAGATCCGCACCGGACATGAAGGTACGGCCTCGGCACGCAATGATCAGCGCGTGCACGTCCGGGTTGGCGACCGCCTGCGTTACCGCATCCAGCAGCCCGGCACGGATGCCCGCGTCGATGGCGTTGACCGGCGGACGGTCAACCAGGGCAACCGCGACGTTGCCCCGGATGAGCAACGTCACGATCAACGGAGATCCTGGAATTTCTTCAGCGCCTCGAGCAGCGCCGCCAGTTCGGCGGGCTTGAACAATGCCTTGATGCGCGCTTCGTGTTCGGCGATGCGGGTCTTCACCTTGCGCAGCCGTGCGATGCCGGCGGGTGTGAGGTACAGCTCCTGCCGTCGCCTGTCGATGCTCGAGCGCTTGCGGATCACGAGGCCGCGCTCCTCGAGTCGATCGGTGATCGACATCATGGTGGCGCGATCCATGTCGAGCGCAGCAGCAACCGAAACCTGGGACACACCCGGGTTCGCGCTGATCAGCCACAACGTGGCTGCCTGTTTTTGCGTGAGCTCGAGCTCGGCGACCACGGCCATGTAATCCCGGTGCATCGCGCCCTGCGCGCGTCGCAGTCGATAGCCCAGCAGGCCATCGAGTTCCTCGAACATGAGCTCCGGTGCGGAAAAGGTTTCCGCCGCTTCGGACGGCCTGGCATTGGACTTGCGTGGCATTGGACGGTCTCGCGAAGGGAAGTGCGCGGAATCTACCTGCTTGCAAACTGCCGAGCAACGCTAATAGTATGTACTACATACAAACATTCCTGAGGGGAGTCTGGACATGTTTGACGACAAGAAGAATGCGCGCGAGCGCGGGGCTGCCGGTCATGGTCGAGTGGCTGGTTTCATCGGGTGTTTCTCTCTGCTGACCGGCGGGTGGGCCGGCGCACAGGCGCCCGCCACCAATCCACAGGCGTCCGAGGGCGAGACCCTCGAATCCATCGTGGTCACGGCACGTCGCCGCGAGGAATCGCTGCAGGACACGCCGGTCGCGGTGACCGCGCTCACGGCCGACGCGCTCGAGCGCCAGCAGGCCACGGGCACGATGGATCTCGACAAGATCGCGCCGAACATCCAGTTCCACAGCTACGGCACGCTGACCGGCAACAATTCCGCGGCCCAGGTCTTCATCCGCGGCATCGGCCAGACGGACGCGACACCGGCCGTCGATCCGGGCGTCGGCATCTACATCGACGACGTCTACATGGGCCGCTCGGTGGGCGGCGCGATGGAATTCCGCGACATCGCCTCGGTGCAGATCCTGCGCGGACCGCAGGGCACCTTGTTCGGGCGCAATACCATCGGTGGCGCCGTGCTGCTGACCACCAACGGGCCCGGCGACGAAGCCGGCAACTCGGTGCGTCTCGGCGTGGGCGAGGACAACCTGCGCGAGCTCTTCGGCGCGTTCGACATCCCGCTCGGCGACCAGTTTGCGGCGCGCATCGCGGTCGGTGGCCGCGAGCGCGACGGTTATGTCACCCGCGCATTCGACGGCGAGGACCTCGGCAACGAGAAGATGTACACCGGCCAGCTCGGCGTGCGCTGGAAACCGTCCGATGCATTCTCGCTGACACTGCGCGGTGACTACACCAATGAAGACGAAAACGGCTCGCCGTTCGTCTTCCAGTCGATGAACGAGGCGGCCACGTTCGTGGGCGCGTCGAGCCAGGCGGCGGGTTGCCCCAATATGCTCGATCCGCTGCCGCCGCCTGTGCTGGTGGGGCCGCTCGCGGATCCGCGCTGCGGTAACGATGCGCAGGCACTCGGGCCGTTCAAGAACGGGGGTACCTATCCCGCGTCGAGCACGCTCGAGAACAGCGGCGTCTCGCTCGTGGCGCAGTGGGACCTCAACGAAAACCTGTCATTCAAATCGATCACGGCGGATCGCAGCCTGAAATGGACCGGCACGCGCGACGCCGACAACACACCGCTGCTGATCCTGCACACCAACTACGACAGCAAGAGCGACCAATTCAGCGAGGAGCTGCAGGCCGTGGTGACCACGTCCCGGGTGGATGGTGTGGTCGGGCTCTTCTATTTCGACGAGGACTCCTTCGACCGGCTGCTCGTGCCGCTCGGCAACCCCGGTACGTCGTATGACACGCAGCGCGTGTGGATGGACTCCAAGGCCAAGGCCGCGTTCACCGAGTGGACCTTCAAGGCCACGGACGCATTGAGTTTCAGCGCCGGCGTCCGCTACACCGAGGAAACCAAGGGATTGCAGAGCACGATGTTCAACGTGGCGCCGGCCACGCGCACCGAGCCGCCCGCGCCCACGACGCTGTGCCCGTTCGCCGGTCCGCCGCCAACCCAGACGGGTTGCCTGTTCCTGACCACCAACCGTTTCGAACGGGAATTCAGCGCCACCACGACCTCCGCGAGCGTTCAATATCGCGTCAATCCCCAGTTCATGACCTACCTGAGCTGGTCGGAAGGCTTCAAGAGCGGCGGCTTCAACCAGCGTTACAACGCGGCGCCCCCGGGTAACGAGCCCATCTCTTTCAACCCGGAAACCGCGGAGTCGTGGGAAGTGGGCTTCAAGATGGATCCGTCGGACACGATGCGCATCAACGTCGCGCTGTTCACGACCGACTACGACGACATCCAGATGACGTATCGGCTCGGCGTGGTGCCGTTGCTGTTCAACGCGGGCGTCGCGTCGATCACCGGCGGCGAGCTCGAGCTCGAATTCGCACCGACGGCCGAATTCCGGCTCGATGGCAGCCTCGGTTATCTGTGGTCCGAATTCGACAAGATCACGCCGCCGCCGCCCTTCGGACCGGTGACGCCGACGGCCACCGCGACGCTCAACAGCCGCCTGCCGTTCACGCCGGAGTGGCAGGCCCATCTGGGCGTGTCGTACGACTTCAAGGCTGGCGGAAACTGGAAGCTCACGCCGCGCGCGGACGTGAGCTTCACCGAGTCGCAATTCTTCGATGCGGGTAACTCGCGCGAGATCGCGCAGCTCCAGGGTGTCACGCTGGTGAACGCATCCTTGACCCTGGCCAGCGACGATTCGAAGTGGCGCTTCGTGCTGAGTGGCAACAACCTGACGGACGAGGAATACCCGGTGGCGGGAACCTCGTCGTTGACCACCGCGTCCGGTTACGCGGAGATCATCTACGCGCGCCCGCTCACGGTTGCCTTGAGCGCGGCGTTCAGTTTCTGAGCGCAGCGGTTCACTGCATCCAGCCGAGCGCGCGCGAGATGCGGCGGGCGGATTCTTCGACCAGCCGCCGCGTCTGCTCCACCGTCGTGGGCAATGACTTGTCGATGACGTGCAGGTATGGAACCGTGAGCGCGGCCATGACCCTGCCGTCGAAGCCGCGCACCGGATAACTGATGTCCGTGACGCCGGCGGTGATCGGGCTGGGGCGCACCTGGTATCCCTGTTTGCCGACCCGCGCCAGCGTCGCCAGTAGTTTGGCCCGGGGAACCTGCGCCGTCCTGGGCAACGCGCGGAGCAGCTCGTCCCGTTCTTCAGGGCCGAGTGAAGCGAGCAGGATGAGCCCCGAACAGCTGCTGACGAGATTCAGCGTCGCCCCCATGCGCACGGACAGGTTGGCGTGGCGCCTCGGATTCTCCTCGCGCAGGATCACGAGGCCCTGCGTACCCGACTGCACGACGAGGTGACAGGACTGGTTGATACGCCCTGACAATTCGTGCATCACGGGCGCGGCCGCCGCCGTCAGGCTCTGTGCGGGAGTGCCACGGTGCCCGAGCTTGAGCACGTGGTAGGTCACGCTGTAACGCGAGCTCTCGGGATCCTTTTGCAGCCAGCCGCGCCGCTCCATGACGATGATGACGCGGAACAGCTCGCTGATGGGCCGGGCGAGACGCTGCGAGATCTCCGAGACCGTGAGGCCGGATCCGGCGTCGGCGAGCAGCTCGATGATGTCGATGCCCTTCTCGAGGGCCGGCGCCGAATAGTCGCGCCGCGTGGTGGACGGGGCGGCTCTCGGCTTGGATGCGGGCATGGCGGCGAAGATTACCCGACGGCCGGGTCCGCCGCGAACCGGGCCGCGTCAGTTCTTCTGCGGCCGGCTGTCGTCCTGGCGCTTCTGCTGGCGTGATTCCTGGGCACGCTGGATACGGGTCGAACGGTCTTCCTGCACGCGTTGCGGCCGCTGCTCCATGCGTGGCGGATCGTTGCGCGGACGCTCGACGGCCCGGTCGTGTGCCTGCGGCTGCCGCGCGGTGTTCTGCCGCTCGACGTCGTACTGTCGCTGTGCACGTTCGCGCTGCTGAACCTCGCGGCGATTCTGGATGTCGCGTTGCTGGTCCTGCTGGCGGCGTTCGATTTCCGCCTGGCCATCGCGGCGCTGCTGGACCTCGGCCTGGCGGCGTTGCTGCTCCTGCTGCTGTTGCAGCTGGCGACGCTGGAAGTCCGCCTGGCGGTATTGCCGGTCGCGCTCCTGCTGCTGCTGGCGGTCCTGCTCACGACGCTCGAGCATCTCGCGCGTCGGGCGGTCCGGTCGGCGCTGCTCCGTGCCCACTTGCGCGCGCTGCGAGTCCGCGTAGCCCACGTTGGGCGGCGTCTTCGGCGACGAGCTCACGTCGCGGCGGGGACGATCCACCGGGTTGCGCTCGTTGCGATTCGAATAGTCACGTCCCTGCAGGCGCGGGTTCTGCGAGGTCGAAGGTTGGCGTGTGGCCTCGACGCGCTCAGCGACCCGACGCGTGAAACTCTCCGAGGATGCCGGCGGCCGACGATTCACGACCACGGGCCGATCGACCACTTCACGCGGCGGGGGGCGGACATTGCCGCGCGACGCGCCACCGTAGCGGCTCTCACGCGCGGGCGTGATCGGCGGCGGCACGGCCGCGGCGCGCCAGCGACCCATCTCGCGGTCGTCGACGCGCACGCGATGGTCACCCACGCGGCCGGAAGACGTGAATGCCGAGCGCGACACCATCGTCACGGCGCCCGGAATCATGCGATTGCGATAGGTGAGGTCGCGACCCCGGTTGTTGTACACCTGGGTCATGTAAGTGCGGTTCACGATCACCGTGTTGGTCACGTTCACGCGCTCGAAGTAGCGATGGCTGTAGTGACGCGCGGGCACATAGACCTCGCGCGGGCCGAGCGGGAACCAGCCCACGTTCATGCCCGGCGAGCCCGTCCAGCCGACCAGCGCCGGCGCGTACACCGCGCGCACGCGTCGCGGGCCCGGCACCCAGCACCAGCGCTGACGCACATAAGCCCAACGGCCATAGTGGAAGGGCGCGTAGCCCCAGGGTTGATCGTCGATCCAGGTCCAGCCCCAGGGCGAGACCCACACCCAGCGGCCAAACTGGTAGGGCGCCCAGCCCACCGCGACGCGCGAGGGCGTCCACACGTAGCCGTACTCGGGCTCCGAGCTCCAGCTGCCGTTGTCGTGCAGATCCTCGTAGCCGGTGACATCGGGCGAGACGTATTCGCTCGTCTGCGTGCCCGCGACGCGGTCATCGCGCCGGTCGCGCTCGAGGCTCCACGAATCGAACTCGTCGGGGGCGCCCAGCGTGCGGTATTGCGCGGCGAGCTGGTCGACGCCGCTGAAAGTCGCCACTTCCTGGTTGTGCACGACCACGTCGTTCTGGCCCGGACCATCCGCTTCGGCCTCACCCTCGCTGACCTTGACGACCGTGGTGTCGCCCGCGTCGTTCACCTCGACGCGGTAATTGCCAGGGCGCACCAGCGACACCGCCACGTTCGGCGTGTCGAGCTCGATGTGATCGCCCTGCTCGAGCCAGCGCACGCGCACGTTCACGACGCCCGCGGTCATGCGCATCTGGATGGTGTCGTCGTCGACGTTGAGGAACGAGAAGCCGGTGTCGCCGTCCAGTCGCACCGCGGCCGGGCCGACCTGCACCTCGGCGCGCGCGCCTTGCTCGGTCCACAACTTGTCGCCGGTGGTCAGCGGCCGATTCAGGATTGCCGGCGCCCAGTCTTCTTCGCCCGCGGGCTGCATCGAGACATCGCCCTGGAGGTAGCTCAGGCGTGCCGCGCGATCCGGCGGATCGGTGGTGACGGCTTCGTCATCCTGCGCATGGGCCACGCCCAGCGCGAGTAACGAAGCAGCCGCGAATGCGAGCAATGTAGTGCGTGCCATGTTGGCCATGATGATGGGTCGGGACCTCTGAACCATCCCTGAACGAGGGTGGGTCGGCCCGAGATTACAACGCGTCCCGACACCCGCAATGTCTGGCAATTGCACCAGACATAACCGACCCGGGCACGCGGGGCGCTAGCTGACGGTCGAGACCACCGTGCGGCCGCGCGCCTGCCACAATGCGTTCGCGATATAGATGAGCAGGCCGACCCAGATCAGCGCGAAACCCATGGCGCGCGCCGGTGCGAGCGTCTCGCCGAACACCACGAGTCCGCAGACGAGTTGCAGCGTGGGCGCGATGAACTGCAGCACGCCGATGGTGGAGTAGGGCACCTGCCGCGCGCCAAAGGCGAACAACACCAGCGGCACCGAGGTGACGACGCCGCCGGCCAGCAACAACGTGGTCACGAGCGCAGTGTCGTGGCCCAGGGCCGCAGTGCCCTGCATCTCGCACCACACGAGGTACACGGCCGCGAATGGCGTGAGCAGGATGGTCTCCACCGCGAGTCCCGGCAATGCGTCGATGTTCACGGTCTTGCGGATCAGGCCGTAGAACGCGAACGACGAACCCACCATGAGCGCGATCCACGGCGGATGTCCGGCGATGAAGGTGAGATACAACACGCCGGCCGCGGCGAACGCCACCGCCAGCCACTGCGTCCCGTTGAGCCGCTCGCGCAGCACGAAGATGCCCAGCAGGATGTTCAGCAGCGGGCCGATGAAGTAGGCCAGGCTGACCTCGAGCACGTGGCCGTTGTTGACCGCCCAGGCGAAGCCCACCCAGTTCACGGCGATGAAGAACGCGCTCCACACCAGCCGCACGAGCACACCGCGACGCTTCGCGGCGTCGCCGAGTTTCCGCAGATCGCCGGCGAGCGCGAGCCAGGCGAGCACGAAGACGCACGACCACACGATGCGATGCGCGGTGATCTCCATCGCCGAGATGTGTCGCAGTCCGATCAGATAGATCGGGAACAGGCCCCAGATGCCGAACGCGGAGATCGCCGCGCCGAAGCCGCGACCTGCGGATGCCTCGCTCGATCCGGTAGCCATGCGCGCATTCTGCAGCAATCGCCCGGTGGCAGGCGTCTATCAATCGGGGGAGCTCATCCTCGGGAAAGTGAGGCGCACCGCGGTGCCGATGCCTTCCGCGGCCGCATCGAGCGTGATCACGGCCGCGTGGATGGCCGCGACTTCGCGCACGATCGCGAGGCCGAGGCCGCTGCCCTCGGCCCGCGTGTTGCTGGCGCGGAAAAACCGCTCGAACACCTGCGCGCGCTCGTGCGCCGGGATGCCGATGCCGGTATCGAGTACCTCGAGGAAGGCGCAACCGTCGACGCTGCCGCATCGCAATGTCACGCTTCCGCCGGGCGGCGTGGCGGCCACCGCGTTGTCGACCAGGTTGCCGAGCGCTTCCTCGAGCAGCCAGCGCACGCCGCGCACCTGCGCGGGCTCGATCTGCGCGCCGATCTCCACCTGCGCGCGATCGGCCGCCGCGAGTCGCGAGGTGATCGCCGCTTCGATGATGCCCGGCAGGTAGACCGGATCGAGGGTCGCGATGGTGCGCAGCGTGCTGTCCGATCGCGCCAGCGCCAGCAGCTGGTGCGTGGTGCGCGCCAGTCGCCGACCCCCGTCGAGGATGTCGTCCACGCGTTCGCGCTGCTCCGGTCCACTGTCTGCCGCGAGTAGTTCGAGATGCGCGAGCATGCCGGCGAGCGGCGTGCGCAACTGGTGCGCGGCGTTCTCGATGAAACTGCGCTCCGCCTGTTCGGCTTCCTGCAGTGCACGCAGCAGCCGGTTGAGCGCCGCGATGAGACTGCGAATCTCGGTCGGTGCTCCCTCGGTGGTGACCGGCTCGAGATCCCGCGGACCGCGCATCGCGAGTTGCCGCTCCACGCGACCGAGAGGGCGTATGGCGAATCCCACGCCGAACCAGATCACGATCAACGCGGTCACGAGTTGCGCGGCGTCGACCGCGAGCGAGGACTGCAGCAGCTGGCGCCGCGCCAGCGAGCGCTTGTGCCGCGTCTCGGCCACGGTGACGATGGCCGAGCCGGCCCGCGTCATCACGCGGTAGCTGGCTTCGCGGATCGGCTCGCCAAGGTATGTGCTGTCGGTGAAGGTGGGATTGCGGATGCGCTGGTGCGGCACCGGCAGCCCCGCGTCGCCGGCGATGAAATGACCGTCGCCTGCCGAGACCTGGTAGTAGATGGAGTCCTGCGAGTCGGAGCGCAGCACGCGCACCGCGTCGGGCGTCAGCGAGATGGCGGGGCGGGCGCCGCGGCCCACCTCGATGTTGCCGGCGACCGCGAGAGCGGCATCCAGCAGGTCCTGGTCGTACGCCGCCTCGAACGGAGCCAGCGTCGTGCGGTAGGCGCTGTAGGTGGCGAGGGCGGCGATGGCCGCCGTGGGGATCAGCAGCAGCGCCAGCAGCCGGCGCCGGATGGAAGGGCTGTCACTTCCCCGGCTCACGGATCTGGTAACCCAGGCCGCGCACCGTGCGGATCTGCGCGGCTTCGCCGATCTTGGCGCGCACGCGCGAGACATAGACTTCGACGGCATTGGGCGTGAGCTCGTCGGTCCAGTCACTCACCGCACTCATGAGCCGCTCCTTGGTCACGAGACGTCCGGCGCTGAGCACCAGGCACTCGAGAATGGACCATTCACGTTGCGTGAGATCGAGCGGGTGTCCGTCGGTGAACGCTTCCTTGCCGGCGAGGTCGAGGCGCAGCCGCCCGAACTCGAGCACGGAGCTCGCCGCGGCGTGCGCGCGCCGGATCAGCGCGCGGCAACGTGCCACCAGCTCGTCCACGTGGAATGGCTTGGTGAGATAGTCATCCGCGCCGAGATCGAGCGCGCTGACGCGATCCGAAACACGATCGCGTGCGGTGAGCATCATGAGCGGCAGCGCCACACGCCGCGCGCGCAGGCTGCGCACCAGCTGCAGGCCGTCCTCGCGCGGCAGCCCGATGTCGATCACCGCGAGGTCGAAGCCCTCGGCCTGCAATGCCGCTCGCGCGGCCTCGGCGTTGCCGACGACGTCGGCGACGAAGCCCGCGCGCAGCAATCCGCGGCGCACGCCATCGGCGATCAGCGTTTCGTCTTCGACGATGAGTACCCGCATGCCCGAAGCGTAGCGCCGATCCTCGTAATCGATCCTTAAGTCAGGTTCATGCAAGGCGCCTGCGCGACGCTGTGATCGTGGCCAGCACGGCCAGAACACAGGAGAACTCACATGAAAATTTCTTCATTCGCCGTCGTCGCGATGTTGTCCGGCTCGGCCGCGCCGGCGCTCGCGGCCAGCAGCGGCGTGGATGCAGAGTTGTTGGCGATGCAGCACGAGGCGGAGCTGCAGAGCGGCGAGAAGCTGCTCATCGCGTATCACCCGAGGAAGGAGTCGAACTACCGCGTCTGCATCCCCGAGCAGCCGGGCGACATCCGGATCGAGGTGATCCACGACGGCGAGATCACCGAGGTGCGCGACGGCACTT
>DATEII010000048.1:0-11312 GCA_035279135.1 Steroidobacteraceae bacterium | reverse complement strand
CATCCGCACGCCGCCCAGCAGCCCAAGCAGCTCGAAATCTAAGGAATCGCTTTAATGCCTGCAGCAGCCAAAGCTAACTACGGCACCGGTCGTCGCAAGACCTCGGCCGCCCGCGTCTACCTCAAGCCGGGTTCCGGCAAGATCACCGTGAACGATCGTCCGCTGGACGAGTTCTTCGGTCGTGAAACCGGTCGCATGATCGTGCGCCAGCCGCTCGAGCTCGTGCAGCTCGCCAACAAGTTCGACATCACGGTGTCGGTCGCCGGAGGCGGCATCACCGGCCAGGCTGGTGCGATCCGCCACGGCATCACGCGTGCGCTGATCGAGTACGACGAGGAGCTGCGCAAGCCGCTGCGCGTCGCCGGTTTCGTCACGCGCGACGCGCGCGAGGTGGAGCGCAAGAAGGTCGGTCGTCGCAAGGCCCGTCGCGGAACCCAGTACTCGAAGCGTTGATCGCTTTAGTATTGCGCCGGACGGCCAGATACTTGGGGGATCGTCTAGCGGTAGGACAACGGACTCTGACTCCGTTTACCTAGGTTCGAATCCTAGTCCCCCAGCCAAAACAGGAACCCGCCCACTCTGTCGAAGAGGGGCGGGTTTCTTCTTTTCCGGAGGTAGTTAGATGCGCAAGCTGCTGCCCGCCCTGATGCTGTTGGCGGCCGCGTCCCAGGCCGCGGATACCGGGCGCGCCGCCCAGCTCGGCGTGCTGTACGGCGAGTTCTGGGAAGAGAATCTCAGGCTCAATCCACTCACCGCGACTTACGCCGGCGACCCGCGCTACAACGGCGAGCTGCCCAACTCGTTTTCACTCGAGTACCAGGAGCAGCAGCGCGCCTTCCACCAGAAGTATCTCGACCGCGCGCGTGCCATCGGGACGCAAGGCCTCTCCGGCCAGGACCGGCTCTCGTACGACATCTTCACGTTGAACCGGGAATCCGAGCTCGAGGATTTCGATTATCCGCAGCGCCTGCTGCCCATCAACCAGTTCTACAACGTCGCCAACAGCTTTGCGCAGCTCGGCTCGGGTACGGGCGCGCAGCCCTTCGCCACCGTCAAGGACTACGACGACTGGTTGCGCCGCGCCGCGCGTATTCCCGTGGTATTCGAGCAGGCCATCCTCAACATGCGCGAGGGCATGAAGGATGGGATCGTCGAACCGCGAGTGCTCATGGAGAAGGTGCTGCCGCAGCTCGAAGCCAACGCCACCGACGACATCGAAAAGAGCATCTTCTGGGGTCCGGTCACGCGCATGCCGAAGGAGTTCAGCGCCGCCGACCGCGAGCGCCTCACCATCGCGTTCCGCAATCTCATCTCGACGCAGCTGAATCCCGCCTATCGCAAGCTGCGCACCTTCATCGCCGACGAGTACCTGCCGAAGGCGCGCGACACCTTCGGCCGAGGCGCATTGCCCGACGGCGGCGCCTGGTACGAACACAACGTGCGCGAGAACACCATGCGCTCGATGACGCCGGCGCAGGTCCACCAGATCGGCCTCGACGAGGTCGCGCGCATCCAGGACGGCATGCGCCAGGTCGCCAGGGACCTGGGCTACCGCAAGCCAGTGAAGTCCCTGGCCGAGCTGCACGCGTTCTTCGACTGGATGAAGGCGCGCGACGACATGTACTTCGGATCGCGCCAGGAGTTGTTAGACGCCTACAAGGCCTTCGGCGCCGGCGTGGCACCGGTGCTGCCGCAGTACTTCAACCTGCGGCCGAAGACCGACTACGAGGTGCGGCTGGTCGAGCCGTTCCGCGAGGCATCGGCTTCGGCCGGGCAGTACCAGGGGCCGTCGCTGGATGGCAAACGGGCGGGCATCTTCTACGTGAACGCCTATGACCTGAAGGCGCGGCCGCGCTGGGCGCTGGCGTCGCTGACGCTGCACGAGGCGGCGCCCGGACATCACTTCCAGATCTCCCTGCAGCGCGAGCTCACCGACCTGCCGATGTTCCGGCGCTTCTCGCGCGACACCGCGTATATCGAAGGCTGGGGCCTGTATGCCGAATATCTCGGCTACGAGATGGGCATCTACAAGGACCCGGTGGCGCGATTCGGCGCGCTCGATGCCGAGCTGTGGCGCGCGATTCGCCTGGTGACCGACACCGGCATCCACCTCAAGGGTTGGACGCGTCAGCAGACCATCGATTACATGATGGCGAACTCGCCGTCGGAGATGACCCGTGCGGTCTCCGAAGCCGAGCGTTTCGCGGCGATCCCGGGCCAGGCCCTGGCGTACAAGATCGGCCAGCTCAAGATCGTCGAGCTGCGCCAGCGCGCGCAGCGGGCGCTGGGTCCGAAGTTCAAGGTCGCGGACTTCCACGACGAGGTGCTCAAGGATGGCGCCGTGCCGCTGGAAGTGCTGGAAGCCAAAATTGACAGGTGGATAGCCGCGAACAAATAGTCCGCCCATGGGTATCCCCTCGGCGGCACAGCTGGTCCTGCTGTTGTTCCTGGGCGGCGCGTTCGTGCATTTCATGGTCGCCGGCGGCCGGACCTTCTCCTATGGCAAGGAAGCCTGTTCGGGCACGCCGCGCGCGACGACGAGCGCCGCCTCGCGGCCAGCGCGCTCGCGGCGGACTATGCCGTCTACCGAGCGCACCGGCATGTTCCTGCCGCGGTTCAGTCGATCAGCGCCTGGTAGATAGACGCCTTGAACTTGTCGGTGAAGTCGGTGGTGTTCGGCAGCAGCTGGATCATCATCACCGTGACCAGTCTTTCGGCCGGGTCGACGCGATAGTAGGTTCCGTAGGCGCCACCCCAGCCATACGAACCCACCGATTCCATGCCGGCGACACCGAACTTGTCGGTGGTCTCGAAGCCGTATCCGAAGCCGAGCCCGCGCGGCGTCTTGAGGTTCTCGCCGATCTGGTTGGTGGTCATGAGCTGCACGGCGTGCGGCGAGAGGATGCGCGCGTTGCCGAGCGTGCCGCCGTTGCGCAGCGCCTCGAGGAAGGTGGCGTAGTCGCGCGCCGTGGACACGATGCCGGCGCCGCCCGCGAAGCTCTTGCGCGGGCCATCGACGTATGCGCCCTGGCCCTTGGCGCTGTCGTCCATGCGCACCGCCTTGCCGTTGTCATCACTGCCGTAGACTGCGGCCAGCCGCTCGCGCTTTTCCGGCGGCAGGAAGAAATACGTGTCCTTCATGCCGAGCGGTGCCGTGATGTGGCTGCGGATGAATTCGTCCAGCGGCACGCCCGAAGCTTTCTCGACGATGCAACCCAGGATGTCGGTGTTGTAGCCGTACACGAAGGCATCGCCCGGCTGGGCGACGAATGGCAACGTGCCGAGCCGCTCCATGAGCTCGCAGACCGGTTCCTGCTTGTCGGCGAAGTACCACCCGAATCCCGCGGCCGGTCCGAGCCCCTTGGCCTGGTATTGCGCGGAAATTTCCGGCGAGGTGCCGTAGTTGATGCCCGCGGTGTGCGTGAGCAGGTCCTTGATCAGGATGGGGCGCCTGGCCGGTACCACGCTGAACCCGCCGCCGTTCTCCTTGAGCACGGCCACGTTGGTGTTCGTGAAGGTCGGGATCCACTTGCCGGCCTTGTCGTTGACCGTGAGCTTGCCTTCCTCCATGAGCTGCAGGATGGCCACGCTGGTCAGCGCCTTGGACTGCGAGGCGATGCGGAACTCCGTGTCCATGGTCATCTTGCGGCCGGCCTCCTTGTCGGCCCAGCCCACGGCCTTCTGGTACACCGGCTTTCCGTCGCGCAACACCAGCGCGACGATGCCGGCGATGCGGCCGTCGTTCACGTAGCTGTCGAGCAGCGCGTCGGTGCGCGCGAGGCGCTCGACCGAGAAACCATTGCGCAGCGTGTCCGCGTGGGCGGATTGCACGGCGCACAGCGTGAAGGCCGCGGCCATCGCGGCGATGAACGTCTTCGACATGGGACCCCCTGACGACCGATTTACCGGCGAAGCTGGCGAGCCTAGCGGAATTGCCTGCCTAGCGCGCGCGCAGGTCCTCGCGCCAGGTGCCGACGTGGCGGAGCTCTTCTTCGTGCTCGACATCGCGCCAGGTTTCGCCGAGCGCCGCGGAGTACCAGGTCTGCATCGACGGCAGCGCCAGCAGCTGCGCGGCATACCGGCGCGCATCCGCGCCCAGCGGCAGCTCGTAGGTCTGGAAGCGGAAGGCGACTGGCGCGAAGAACGCATCGGCCGCGCAAAACTTCGCGCCCGTCAGGAAGGGACCGCCGAACCTCGCGAAACCATCCGCCCATAACGCTTCGATGCGCTTCAGGTCCCGCGCGAGGGCGGCATCGACGGAATGCAGTGTGATCCGCAGGCCGCAGTTCATGCCGCAGGTGTTGCGCAGCGCCTGGAAACCCGAATGCATCTCGGCGGCGGCGCTGCGCGCCCAGGCGCGCGCCGCGGCTTCCGCCGGCCAGACACCGGCGTGGCGCTCACCCACGTACTCGGTGATCGACAGCGAGTCCCACACCGTGATGTCCCCGTCGACCAGGCAGGGCACCTTGCCGGTCGGCGAAAAGTGGCGGAACGCGTCGGGATTCTGCGCGCCGCCGAACGGCACCAGGATTTCGCGGAACGGGATCGCCAGTTCGCGCATCAGCACCCACGGGCGCAGCGACCAGGAGGAGTAGTTCTTGTTGGCGATGTAGAGGTCGTACATGTTCAGTGTCCAATCTTGCAGATGATTTCGACTACCAGTTCCAGCACGTCGACGCCGTCGACGATGTTCACCAGCGTGTTGCCACGGTACTTCCGGTCGCGATTGCGCTTGAAGTACTCGGTGGCTTCGCCGGCGTCGCAGAACAATCCGGCGCAGCTGGCGCACACATCGAGCTCCACGGTATCGGCACGCAGCAGGTGAAAGCTGTTGGTATGGCAGTCCGGGCAGCGGAGTTTACGCGGGGACGCAGGAGCAGCGCGCGCCAGCAACATGAGCTCGGCCAGCTGGCCCGGCTGGCGGTGTTTGGTGAAGAAGCTGCCGAGCGCGGCGGCGCGGATGTTGTGACCCTTGCAGGACGTGCATTCGAATCCCTTGACGTCGTCCCAGCGTGCGAGTTTCGTCGCTCCCCCGCAGCCGGGGCAGGCGGGCGAAGTCGGGTTCACAGGACCTTGTCCACGAGCTCGAAGCCGGCGCGATCGGCGTATCCATGCCCGCGATAGAACGCCCGCGCGGCCGCATTGTCCCGGCCGATCTGCAGGAACGCCACGGTGCAGCCGCCTTCGCGGAAGGTACACTCGGCCGTCGACAGCAGCCTGGCGCCGAGGCCGAGCCTGCGGTGCTGTGGGGTCACGTAGAGCTCGTCGATCTCCGCGGTGAGGCCCTGGTATTCGAGGCTGAACACGTACACGGCGAAAAGGTAGCCCGCCGGCGTGCCGTCCACGGTGGCGAGCCACGCATGCCCCAGCGTCGGCTGCACCGCCACGCGCTCGAACAGCGCGGCGATGCGCGTGGCGTCGAAACCTTCGATGGCTTCGAACTTCCAGTATTGCTCGACCAGCGTCACCAGCGCCCGCACGTCGGCGGGGGTGGCGGGGCGGATGTCGACCTGCGGGCCCATGGCCGCGTAGTCTACCGTGCGCTAACTACCATCGGGCAGCCAGAGCGTCACCACGGCGCCGCCGCCCTCGCGGTTCGCGATGCGCAGGCGACCGCCATGCGCTTCGACGATCTCCCGGCACAACGTGAGCCCGAGCCCGGTACCGGTCTCCTTGGTCGAATAGAACGGCACCAGGGCGTTCTCGAGAGCCGCCTGCGTGAAGCCCGGCCCACGATCCCGCACCTCGATGCCGAAGCCCTGGGCGATGGTGTTGACCGACAGCTCGATGTTCTCCGGATCCGCCCCCGACTCGCGCGCATTCTTGAGCAGGTTGATCAGGGCCTGCTCGATCTGCGCCGTGTCGAAGCTCGCGGTGCGCTGGGGCAACGAACCCACGAGGCGGAACGCCACGACCACGCGCAGCCGCTCGAGCAACACCTCCCAGGACACCGGCGCGAGGCGTGGCTGCGGCAGCTTCGCGAACTGGGCGTAGCCTTCGATGAAGCCGGCCAGGTGGCGCGCGCGGTCCTCGATGGTCGCGAACACGCGCGCCAGCTGCTCGGGGTTCGGGGGTGCCTGCGCCAGGATCTGCCCGGAGTGCGCCAGCGAAGAGATCGGTGCCAGCGAGTTGTTCAACTCGTGCGCAATCACGCGGATGACTTTCTTCCACGTGGCCACTTCCTGCGAGTTGATCTCGCGCGTGAGCTGCTTGAGCAGCAGCAACCGGTGCGGCACGGCGTTGAGCAGGAAGTTGCGCTGCGAGACGTGGTAGACCTGTGGCTCGCCGCCGATCTCCAGCGTGAACAGCGTGTCGCCGCCGCGCCCGATGGCCTCGCGCAGTGGCGCGGGCGCGCGGTCGAGGTACAGCGAGAACCGTGACCCTTCGAGCTTGCGACCTTCGCTGAAGAGCTGGCGCGCGGCGGAATTGCTGTACAACACGGCGTCGCCGTCGTTGGTCAGCACCATGGCGAGCGGCGTGGTCTGGATCACCGTGTCGAGCATCAGCTCGCGCTGGTACAGGCTCTGGCGCTCGATGCGCAGGCGTTCGCCGAGGCCGTTGTAGTTCTCGACCAGCTCGCCGAGCTCGTCGTGCGTGGCGCGCGTCACCGACATGCTGAAGTCGCGGTCCTTGATGCTCATCACGCCGTCGTTGAGCGCGCGCGTCATGCGGCTCCAGCGGCCAGTGAGCCGGCTGCCGCTCCAGGCGGCGAGCGGCACGAGGACGAGAGCCGCAGTCACGCCAGTCAGCCATGGCGATTCGATATAGGTGCGTGCGAGAAGGGTGACCAGCACGCCGAGCAGCGCGATGCCGCCGAGCCAGAGCGTGGCGCGGCCGGCCATGGACATCTTCATCGTGGACGCGGCATGGAGAGCCCTAGCGGCCCGGGGACTCCTTGATACCGAGTTTTTCCATGCGGCGATAGAGGGCCTGGCGGCTGATGCCGAGCTGGCGCGCGGCCTGCGCCACGATGTGGCCGTGTTCGGCGAGCACGCGCTCGATGGTGGCGCGGTCGAGCACCGGCTCATCGGAACGCGCGGGCAGCACGGCGGGGAGGTTCAGCGTCGTGGCATTGATCGGCTGTTCGCCGGCCAGCAGTGCGGCGCGTTGCAGGACATTGCGCAGCTCGCGCACGTTGCCCGGCCACGTGTAGTTGAGCAGTGCGCGCTCGGCGTCGCCGGTCAGGCGTCTGCCGGGACCGAGGATGGAGCGCGCGATCGGCAGGACGTCGTCGCGTCGCTCGGCCAGCGCGGGCAATGCGAGCTCGATGACCGACAGCCGGTAGAACAGGTCCTCGCGGAAGCGGCCCTCGCGCATCGCGTCGCGCAGTGGCAGGTTGGTGGCCGCGACGATGCGCACGTCCGCCTTGCGAGTGGCATTGCTGCCGAGGCGCTCGTATTCGCCGGTCTGCAGCACGCGCAGTAGTTTGGCCTGGCCCGCGGGCGGCAGGTTGCCGATCTCGTCGAGGAACAAGGTACCACCGTCGGCCGCCTCGAAGCGGCCGGGCCGCGCCTTGGCGCCCGTGAATGCGCCGGCCTCCGTGCCGAACAGCTCCGCCTCGATGAGCTGGTCGGGCAGGGCACCGCAATTCACTTTCACGTAGGACTGGGACTTGCGCGCCGAGTTGGCGTGCACGATGTCGGCCAGCACTTCCTTGCCGGCGCCGTTGGGGCCGGTGATCAGCACCGGCACGTCGGCATGCGCCACCTGCGCGGCCATGGAGGCCACCGTATGCAGTGCGTCGCTCTCGTACACCAGTCCGCGCAGGTCGTAGCGCTCGGCGAGCCGGGCGCGTGCCTCGGCGCGTCGCGCACGCGTGGCGATGTTTTCCTCGACGGCGGCGCGCAGCTCGAGCAGGTTGCGCACCGTGGTCAGGAGACGCGCGTCGTCCCAGGGCTTGGCGATGTAATCGGCGGCGCCGGCCTTGACCAGGTCCACGGCGGTCTCGAGATGCGTCCAGGCGGTGAGCAGGATCACCGGCACGTCGGGATGCAGCGCGCGCAGTTCCTTGAACAACGCGATGCCTTCCTCACCCGAGGTGGCTTCCCGCCGGAAGTTCATGTCCTGGATGACCAGGTCCACTTCCTGGGATCGCACGGTGGCGAGTGCTTCGGCAGGAGATGAAGCTCCGAGCACCCGCGCACCGTGCAGGGACAAAAGGACCTGGAAGGCCGTTCGCACGGCCTCGCTGTCGTCCGCCACCAGTACCGTGCGGTTTGCCAGGCGATCCTCTACGTTTGAAGTAACTCCCGTCATGCGTAAGACGCCTGGAATCGGCTTTGGGTTGCAAGCGTTCACGTGTTCCGCGTGGCCATGGCCGGGGAGACTTTCGCCGCGCGCAGGGCCGGCTGCCACGCGGCCAGCTGGCCGAGGGCCCAGAGGCCCAGGACCCCGCCGACGAGGTAGTAGAGGTCCAGGCGCGGTAGTTGGTACTGCGTAGACAGCCAGTAGCCGACCGCGAGCGCCAGGCCGCATCCGACCAGCACGCCGAGCGAGGTCACGATCCAGTTCTCGGCCAGGAAGTACTTCACGATGTCCATCTTGCGCGCGCCCACGGCACGACGCGTGCCGATCTGGCGCGTCCGGCTGTTCACGTTGAAGGTCGCGAGCCCGAAGATGCCCAGCGAGCTGAACACCAGCACCAGGCCCGTCACGACGGTCAGCGTGAAGGCCATCATCATGTCGCCGGAATAGCTGCGCTGCTTGTCGTCCGACATCTTGCGCAGCTTGCCGACCACGCGGTTCGGGTCGCGTTTGCGCAGCGCGGTCTCGGTTTCTTTCATGACGCGATCGAGCTGGCCCGGTTCGGTCCGCACGATATAGCGCGTGTACTCCGCGACGCGCGGCACCAGCATCACGCGATCCACCTTGTCCCAGCCCACCCAGGAGCCGTGCATGTGCTCGATGACGCCCACGATGCGCGTGGGCTTGCTCTGGTCGTCGTAGAAGTTCCGGCCCACGAGGTTCTTCTCGCCGGGGAACAGGGCATCCGCGAAGCCCTGGCTCACGACCGCAGTCGCCGGCTCTCCCTGCTCGAACTTCTGTTTCCACTCGATCATCGAAGCATCGAGATTCTTGCCCTCGGAGAGCTTCACACCGAGCGTGGTCGCGCCGTGGTCGTCGGTGCGGAAGATATTGGCGGGGGAATCCTTGCCCTTCTTGTCGGGCAACGAATAGAAGCCCGACGAACTGCCGCTGCCCGACAACGGCACCTGCGAGATCGGTGCCGCGTCGAGGACGCCGGGCAGGTTCCGAAGCAGGGCCATGTCCTGCTGCACCATGGCGATGAAGTCGAAGTCCTTCTCGAAGCCCTCGACCGTGAACGAGAAGATATTCTGGTCGTCGATGCCCGTCGGTCGGCCGACCAGCGTCACGCGCTGGTAGGTGAGATAGACGGCGTTCACCACGATCGCCAGCGTGATGGCGATCTGCAGTGAGACCAGGATGGCACCGGCGCTATTGCGCAGCAACGCGGAGACGATCGGTCGGATGCCCATGTTCATTGCACCTTGAGGTAGGAGGCGGGCGCGGCATGCCCTATGCGCCAGGCCGGGTACAGTCCAGCGAGGATGCCGGCGAGCACCGCGATACCGACCACGATGACGAAGTTCATCGCGTCGAACGGTATGAACTTGAGCGGCGCATCGAGGAAGCGCTGATACCAGGCGCGCATCGCCCACACACCGCACCAGCCCAGCAGTCCGCCCGCCATGCCGCCGGCCAGCGCGACGAGACCGGATTCGGTGAGGTGCTGCAGGAAGATGTCGCGACGGCTCGCGCCGAGTGCGCGCCGCACACCGGCCGCCGGGGCTGCGTTCAGGAACTTGGCCAGCAACAGGCCGACGGTGTTCACCAGGCACACGGCGAGGAACGCGAAGGCCAGCAGCAGCATGGCCTTGTTGTCGTCGCCGACCACCTTGTTGCGCTTGAGCCAGCCGTCGACGTCGTAGAGATAGTTGTTGAGAGGACGCGGGAAGCGGCCATGCGTCTTCTGCTCGATCACGTAGTTGTCGAGGAACTCGCGGAACGCGCGCTGCTTCTCGGGGCTGCGGATCTCGAACCAGTCCGCCAGCCACACGCATTCCGAGTTCAGGAACGACTGGAAATTGTCGATGACTTCGGTCTTCCAGCAGTTGGTGTTGCCGTGGCTGCCGAGCTCGAGGATCGGTCCCCAGGCCACCGGCACATAAGCTCCCTCGTTCTCGTTGAACGAGCCGTTGCTGACGTCGAAGTACTTGGGCGCCGGCGTCCATTCATCGAGCACGCCGATCACGCGGAACTCGCGGTCGTGCCAGCGCACGGTCTTGCCGACGCTGTTGACCCCGCCGAAGGCCTTCTGGTTGGTCTCCTTGCTCAGGATCATGACCGGATCGGGGCCCGCATCCGCCTTGGCATCCCACGGGCCGCCATACAGGAACGGCACGTCGAACATCGGGAAGAAGTCGGCCGTGGTCATGCGCGTGGAGACGTATTCGGGCTCCATGCCCTTGTCGCCGCGGCTCAGGATTCCGCCGCCCCGGTACATCATGATCTTGCGGTCCGGGATGTTGGACTCGTACAGCGCCTTGGCGTCGCGGTAGGTGAGCAGGGTCGGCGCGAGCGTCTTGTCGTCGTCCTCGTAGCCGTTCTCCGGGTCCCAGCTGTCGATGGACGCGGAGAACAGCACCTTGCCGTGTTCGCCCGCGGGATTGTGCGCGGCGGCGCGGTAGCTGGTCAGCGTGATCATGCACACCGAGATGCCGAGCGCGATGGCGAACACCATGAGCGCCGTCAGCCCCGGATTGCGGCGGAAGCTCGCGAGTGCGAGTCGCAGGTAGTAAGCGAACATCTCAGGCTCCCGCGGTGTTCTCGACCGCCTTGAGGTGCGCATGTGATGCGCCGACGTGGCCCTCGAAAGGCTTGAAGTCGGAGATCTGGCCGTCGACCACCTGCACGTTGCGATGCGCGCGGCGCGCGAGCTCGGGATCGTGCGTGACCATGATGATGGTGGTGCCCATCTCGTTGATGCGCTCGAGCAGGTCCATGACCTGGCGCGCCATGAGCGAGTCGAGGTTTCCCGTGGGCTCGTCGGCGAGCACCAGCTTCGGATCGCCGGCGATCGCGCGAGCAATCGCCACGCGCTGCTGCTGGCCGCCCGAGAGCTGCGCCGGGATGTGTTTCATGCGCGCCGCGAGCCCGACGATCTCCAGCGCATTGGTGATGCGCTGGTGACGCTCGGCCGCCTTCATGCGCCGGTAGCGCAGCGGAACATCGACGTTGTCGTAGATGTTCAGGTCGGGCATGAGATTGAAGCTCTGGAAGATGAAGCCGAT
>DATEII010000047.1:0-20212 GCA_035279135.1 Steroidobacteraceae bacterium | reverse complement strand
CGGCCGCGGCCGAATTTCCAGCGCAGCGCATCGTCGACCACACCCTGCCTGATGAGCAGGCCGGCCAGGATCCCGTATTCGCCGTGGGTATCCGCGACGACCAGCAGGGGTTGTTTGTCGCCGGAGGTCGCGTGGTCGGGTGCCGCCGGCGCGGGCGCGCGCAACGTGACTTCGAAGGCGGGCAAACCACCCACGGCGGCGACGAGCAGCGTGGAGCCCGGTGCTGCCGCCGCCACCTGTTTGCGCGGACCTTCGGCCGTGACCTGCACGGACCAGGCTTCGAGCCTGCCGGCGCCATTGCGGATGACGTACGGGCCGTCCGCCTCGGCGGCGGATGCCACCCGCAGCAGCAACAGCAGCGCGAATCCGATGGAGAATTTCCGCGTCATGCGACGCGAGACTAACCCGCAGGCGTCACTGGCGGGCGGCGTGAACCTTGACGGCCCTCACAAGTTCATGACTCTCGATGGGCTTCTGCAGGCACGGCATCCCGCGCAGGGTCGCGGGCAGGAAGGACGCGTCATAACCGGTGGCGAAAATCATCGGCAGGCCGTGGCGAAGCAGCTCTTCCGCGAGCGAATAAACCATCTCGCCCTTGAGGTTCACGTCGAGCAGCACGACGTCGGGACTCTCACCCGCCAGCAGCTCGCGCGCACGCTGCACGTCGGGGACGGGCCCGAGGATGCGTGCACCGTGATCGCGAAGTGCACGCGCGCTGTCGTTCGCGACGAAGTACTCGTCCTCGACGACCAGCACGCTGAGTCCGGTGAGATCGGTGGAAACGTCGGGCGTCAATGCCACGGGCTGGATCCCTTCAGCGCCATCGTTGATGTGGAGGTTCGGCGCGGGATCCTTTTTAATGCGAGTTGACGTTGCGTGACACTAACCCACGTTAACCGCCAGTCCTGGAGAGCGGCAGCCGCACGGTGAACGTGCTGCCGCAGCCGGCGCCATCGCTGTGCGCGGTAACGCTGCCGTCGTGCAGTTTCACGATGCTGCGCACGATGGAGAGCCCGATGCCGAGCCCGCCGCGCGGCTGGTTCTGATGCACGAGACCCTGCTTGAAGTAATCGAACACGTGGGGCAGGTCCTCGGAGGAAATCCCGGTGCCGTCGTCGCGAACCTCGACGACCGCGAACCCTTCCGCCTTCAGCAGCGCGATCCTGATGTGACCCCCGGGCGGTGTGTACTTGATGCTGTTAGTCAGCAGATTCGTGACCACCTGGATGAGGCGACGCGAGTCACCGCGCACCACGAGATCCGCGCCATCGGCATCGACCATGACTTCCTGGCGCCGCGTATCGATCGCGGCGGCGCAGGCTTCGATGCTCTCCGCGACCACGTGGCTGAGGCTCACGTGGTCGCGCTCGACACGCAGGTTGCTGCTGCCGAGCCGCCCGACGTCGAGCAGGTCATCGATGAAACCGGAGAGGCGCGAAAGCTGTCGCTCCATCATCGCCAGGGCCCAGTGCGCCTCTTCCTGCGCGTGCGGACTGCGCTTGACGATGTGGAGCCCGTTGAACAACGCGGCGAGCGGTCCGCGCAATTCGTGCGCCAGCGTCGCACCGAAGCGCTCGAGGCGCGCATCACCTTCTGCGGGCACCAGGGCCACGCCGTCTGCCACCGGTGCGCAATTCTCGAACACCACGCACACGTGGCGGGAGTGGGCGACCCCCACGCGCGACGCATAACCATGGAAGCGGCGGTCGAATGCGCGCGCCGTGTGTTCGAAACTGCACGGCTCGCCGGTGTCGGCGACACGCGCGAAGAGATCGAACCAGTACTGCTCGTGATCGGGACGCAGGCTGCGCATGGACCGGCCTACCGCATCGCCCATGCCGGTCGCCGCCTCGAAGGCCGGACTCACCGCGAGGAACACATAGTCGAGACTGTCGGCGCCACCGATGACCTCGACCAGGCACGCCGCGAGCTCGCGCGAGTGCAGCAAGCTGGCCAGCCAGTCGGCGTGCGCATCCGCTTCGTCCGTGAGATCGAATCCCATGGATGCGAAATCCGCGCCAAATTCCGATCGTCCTTTCTCGGATACCAACATCGGGCCCTCCACGTCGGGGGATGCTAACCACCCGCTGTTTCCCCCACACTAACGTGGGTGATTGTCCCGCCTCGCTTCGACGTGCAATGCAACCCCCGTCTAACGTACGTTAATGCTGCGACGCCCGCTGTCGCATACAAGGGAACGCTGGACCGCCGCATGACCACGGAAAATTCCAACGCAGAGTTCCGGCGTCAGCTGCGAAGCATGTTCGCACTGTTGCGTGCCATCGTCCGGCGCGGCGCCGACGGGGAAGGTTCCAAGAGTGACTATGCCGCATACCTCGAAGGTTGCATCGGCGCGCTCGCGCGCGTGCAGGACATGCTGATGCGCGCACCGGAAGATGGCATCGACCTCGAGGAAATGGTGCACGGCGAGATGATGGCGCAGGCTGCGCCCGAGTCGCGGTATCGCGCCACCGGGCCGGATACCCGCATCGGCCGCGAGGCGGCGATGCCGATGGCTCTCGCACTGCACGAAATGGCACAGAACGCATTGCTCCACGGCGTGCTCGGCGAATCTTCCGGCGAGCTCGAGATCCGGTGGGACCATGAAGCAGGTGATGGCCAGAGAAGGCTGCGACTGCTGTGGGAAGAACGCGGTGCGACCCTGTCGATGCGACCGCCGACCCTCAAGGGCTTTGGACTGGAGTTGATCGAGAAGACGCTGCCCTATGAACTGGATGCACGGACGCGGGTAGACTGGCCCGAGCGGGGCGCCCGCATCGAAATACTCCTGCCGGCCGAAGGCCGGGCGATTTTCTGGCGCCCTGGCGACAGGGTGACCAAACCATGAGCAGCGCCGCATACCGGTGGATCAGGCGACTGGCGCGCTTCGCAACATTCACACCCGACGAGCAGCGGGCACTGGAGGATGTGAGCGCCACGACGCGCCGTTGTGCCATCAGCGACGACCTGCTCAAGGCCGGAGATCCGGCGGAGCGCGTGTTCGTGATCCTCGAGGGACTCGCCTGCCGGCACAAACTGCTGCCCGACGGGCGTCGCCAGATCCTCGCCTATCTATTCCCCGGCGACATGGGAGACCCGCGGCAAGTCCTGCAGGCTCGCGTCGACTACTCGATGTGTGTGTTGTGGCCCACCGAGGTCGCGACGCTCTCGCTGGCGTCCATCCAGCGGCTCGAGCGATTCGCGAATGTACAGACCGCGATGGCGCGCTACTCGCTGATGCAGCAGGCCATCCTGCGCGAGTGGCTGGTGAACGTCGGCCATCGCACCGCCTTCGAGCGGCTCGGCCACCTGCTGTGCGAGATCTACACGCGGCTCGACGCCGTGGGACTCACGCGCGAGCACGCCTTCGAGCTGCCACTGACCCAGGCCGAGCTCGGCGACACTCTGGCGTTGTCCGCCGTGCACGTGAATCGCACGCTCATGGAGCTGCGCCGACTGCGACTCGTGACTTTCCAGAATCGCCAGGTCGTCATCCACGACTACCCGGCGCTCCAGGCCGCCGCGGGCTTCGACCCGTCGTACCTGCAGAGCAATGAGAAGCTGCCGAGCTGATCAGCGCGCGTTACGCGCCGCCAGGTGTGCCATGCGGCGATCGAGCTCGGCGCGTGACAGGTAATTGCCTCCGACGATCACTGCCGCGATGCGCCGCGTGTTCGAGATGTCTTCGAGCGGGTTGGCATCGAGCAGCACGAGATCGGCGCGTTTGCCGGCCTCGACGGTGCCGCGATCGGGCAGCGTGCCGAGCCATTCGGCCGCCCGGCGCGTGGTGCTCTCCAGCACCTGCAAATTCGTCATTCCGCACTTCGAGAGCGCTTCGAACTCATCGTGCAGCGAGAAGCCCGGTGCGACGCCGGGCACCGGCGAATCGGTGCCCGTGAGCACGGGGATGCCGGCCGCCGTGAAGGACTTCACCAGCGGGCAATTGAAATCCACCACGGCCTGCACGTAGCGGATGCGGCCTTCGCTGCGATCCTTCGTGTACGGGTTGCCGTTGATGACGATGTCGTAGACGCGCGGATGCTGGTGGCGCAGGTCGTCGCGGCGCTTCAGTGAATCCGGATCGCGGATCTCCTCGGCGATGCGTTCGTCGAGCGACAACGTGCCCACCAGCCAGGTGCCGTTACGTTTGGCCATCTCGACGTAGCGTGGGATCGCCGCGTGATCGGGCGGATCGGTGTGCTGCGCGAATTCCTCGGCATGCGCCACGAGGTCGAAACCCGGGATGAAGAATTTCTCCGTGATGCCCTGCCCGCGCCCGGGAATGTGCCCGACCACCCGCATGTGCTGCTGGCGCGCCTCGTCGACGATGGCCGTGAAGGTCTCGAGCGTGAGCTTGCTGTAGACCTTGATGAATTCGTAACCCTCGGCCTTCGCATCACGCACGGCCTGGCGGCCGTCTTCGGGCGTGGCCGCGGCGCGCGTCATGCCGAGCGGCCAGATCGGCGGCGAGCCGTCGATCATCGCCGCAGTGGCGATGTGCGGACCCAGCACGCGTCCGCTCTCGACTTCCACGCGCTGGCCGATGGTCTCGGACATCGACGAGAGATTGAAGATCTGCAGCACACCGTTGGCGAGGAACGGCGTGAGCTCGTCCTCGAGCGTGAAGCTGCCGTCGGCCAGCGTCGGATCGCCCAGGTAGATGCGTCCCATGCGATCGTTGCCGAGATGCATGTGCATGTCCGAGAAGCCGGGCATGAGCCATTTGCCGCGACCGTCGATGCGGCTGGCGCCGGCGGGTAGTTTGGCCGGAGTTCCGGACTCGATCGCCGCGATGCGTCCATTTTCGAGCGTCACCGAAACATGACTCAGTGGCGCGGCGTCCGGTGTCATCGGCAATACCGTGACATCCGTGATGACCATGGGTGCGGGCGGCCTGGGCGGCTCGGCCCGGCAGGTGGCGGCGGCAAAGACGGACAGCAGGAACAGCAGACGTGGCATGGGCGCTTCCCCGGAATGAAGACGGGGTTGATACCCGCCACGACCGCATCGGGTTGCGTCAGGCGAAAGCGAACAACGGCGGGAAGACGATGACCACGAGCGCGGCCCAGCCCGCATAGACCGGCAGAAAGGCGATCTGCCAACCCTCGAACGCCGCGAAGGAGGCGCGCTGACGCAGGAACCGGGCGTAGAACCACGCAGTCCCCACGAGGTTCACGAGCAGGATGAGGTTCTCACCGAGCGCCGCCACGCGGTTTGGCGTGAAGCCGAATTCGGAGATGCGCGCGACGATGGCCGAGAGCGCGAGCACGTCCACCAGCAGTGCGCTCAGGACCAGCACCAGCTGCAGTACGTCGAAGATCCCCGGGGGCGCGTGCTCGTCGCGCGCGGACGCGGCATACAGCACCAGCCCCACCACGAGCGCGAGCAACAGGTCGAAACCGATCAGCAGATCGCGATTCATGTCGATGGCGTGGCCGGTGATCAGCATGGTCACGAGGAAGGCCAGCAGCACCAGCGTCAACAGTGGCGTGAACAGGCGCGTCAGCACGGGCGCCATGTTCTCGATGACGGACTGCTTGGCTTCCACCAGCCAGGAGCCGACGATGACCGCGGCCGTGGCCCCGCAGGGAATGAGCCAGTTGCCGACGAACTTCTCGGGGCTCACGTGGATGGCGTTGAACATCATGAACGTGAGGGCGGTCAGCACGATGCCGCCGAGCGCGATCAACACGTAGTAAATGAACAGTTCGCCGGTGAAGCGCACGAAGTTCATGCGTTCCTGGCTCGCGAACCAGCCGCCACCGACATACGCCACGCCGACCAGCAGCCAGCAGGCGATCGGCAGATGCAGCACGGTGAGCACCTCGGTGTCGGCATGCGGTGCGAATGGATAGGCGTTGGCGAACAATCCCGCCGCGATGAATCCGAGCACCACCCATCCGATATTGACGAGGCCCAGACCGCGCTTCCACCCGAAGTAGACACAGAGCACGGGCAGTACGAACAGCGCCATGTTGCGCCCATAGAAGCCGTCGTGTTCGTCGAGCCGATGGCCGAACAGCAGCGGCGTCTTGACGGCGGCAGCGGCCACCAGCGCGAGGATCACGACGACGAACAACTCGAAGCGCGACGCCCGCGCGTGTTCACCGCCCGCGGGCATGACCAGCTGCTTCCACAGCCGGTCCGAATGTTCGCGCGCGAACTCGCGCGACAGGGTGTCGAGACTGCCCATGCGCTTGACCGCGATCAGGAAGGCCTCGTCACCGGCAAGCCCGGCACCGGTGAGCTCGCCGACCTGGTCACGCAGGTGATCTTCGAGCTCGGCCACGTCGCGAGAGCCGATGGTCCGGTGCCGGCGCACATACTCGCGCCAGTGGGAGAGCTGCTCTTCCAGCGCGTTCATGCCTTCACCGCCTTGAGCCAGATGCGATGCAGGGTTTCATCGACCACCAGCCACTGCTGGCGCTGCGCTGCCAGTTGCTCCTTGCCGGACCTGGTGATCCGGTAGTACTTGCGCTTGCGCCCGCTCTCCGATGTGCCCCACTTGGTCGAGACCAGCCCCTGCCGCTCGAGGCGATGCAGCACCGGGTACAACATGCCGTCGGTCCACTGCAGGTGGCCGCCGGACAGCGCGGCGACGCGCTTGATGATGGCGTAACCGTAGCTGTCGCCTTCCCGCAGGATCGCCAGCACCAGGGGTGTCGCCGAGGCGGCGACGAGGTCTTTGCCCAGTTCCATACGTAGGGCCCTTATACATTGGGCTTCTAGGTATGAACAGTGATGAATTGTGGCAGCGCGCGGGCTGACCGCGCGCCGGTGGGTTCAGTCACATTCGAGCGTCATCGCGACCGCGTCGAAAGCGGCACGCGCGGCAGCCGCGGGGTCCACCCAGAACTGGAGGGCGCAGCCGCCACCCGGATGCCAGCCCAGCCCCGTGTCCGCCATCAGCTGCAGCAGCAGGATCTGATCCCGATACTCGATCGGCGCCGACTGGACCTTTTCGCCGTGGCCCAGCATCTGGTGCCGCGTGTGGTTCCCGCGCGGGTCGTTCAACTGCGCCAGCGCGTCCCGGTAGACAGGCGGTAGCACGTCGGCCGCGCCGTGCGACGCGCAGGCATGGCAGGCGGCGATGACGACATCGGCGCGACTATCGGCCGGTTTCCGGGCGTGTAACTGGAGGCGGCGGTTGATTGCCTCGAATTCCGCGACCAGGGAACGCCACTCCTGCAGAAATTCCGCTTGCGTCGCGGCGTCGCAGGGAGCGCAAGGCTCCTCGCGTCCGGCGCGCGCAATCCATTTCGCCGCGCCCTCGCCCGTCGCTCGTAGCGCGGCCGCCACGTCTTCGCCCCGGTACGCGGTGGCCCGCTCGACGGCGTAGGCCAGCGCGCGCGCGGCGTACTCGACCACGATCCAGGCGAAAGGCCAGTCACCCCCATCCTTCCACAAGCGTTGCAAGATCTCCCGCGCACCGGCCGCGGGTGCGCCGAAGCGCCGCGTGAATTCGGCCCCCGTCAGTTGCTCGTGCACACTCCTGTTCCGCGTCGGCGGATGTTTCGCGCCTTCCTGGATCGTGTAGTCACGATAGGAATCGAACACCGAAAACGTGAGCGGGAACCGGAACCCCGCGCGCGCCCACACCGAGTCTTGTGGCAACCACGGCCACGTGCCGCCGTCGTCGCCCGCGGCGCGCGTGCCGGCCGGAACGTCGCGGATGGGAACGCGTGCCGTGTCGCCGGCGTAATAGAGGACGCTGCAATCGGTCGGCTCCGGCGAGTCGGCGTGCGTATCCGCGAAGAAGTACAGCGTTCCGCTGCGCGGAAGCGGAGAGGCTTCGACGACCGGCAGCTCGGCCAGGTCGATCTGCGCGAGGAAGGTCAGCGGGAAGCGCTCGTGTTTTTCGATCTCGGGCCAGGGCATTTCGGCGGGCAGGCGCGGCAATCCACCCAGGTAGGAACGCGCGGGATGATCCAGCGGTACGGCCAGGTCGCTTCGATGCACGTAGATCGCGGGCTGGGCCGTGGCGCGGATCTGCTCCTCGCTCGGAACGGCGGGCGGCTGCCCGGCTGTTTCGCGCATGCGATGAAGCATGTCAACCGCGGTGCGCAGCTCCTCGGCCTGCTCCGGCGTGCGCACCGGCGCAGGCGGCGCGGCGTCGGAATCTTCCGATTCCCGCCGCGCGGTCCAGCCCCGGATCTCCACGACTAACCACAGCATTGCCAGTGGGATGCTGACGAATGTCAGCCAACTGACTCCGCCGGCGAGCATTCGGACAATGGCCAAGGCCAGGACAATCGCAGGAACGACAGGATGCATGCCCATGGGGTTCTTTGTGCTCCGAGCGGCGTCTGGCTGACAGCCACGCAATTAATACCTAGCCAATTTGTTTTTGTCGTGTGATTCAATCCGCGACCGCCGTCATCAGATCACCGAAGTTCAGGGGGAACCATGCGATCACGGAATCATTCGGCCGCGCGCCTGCGCGCCTGGTGTTTTGCTTTCCTGTTGCCGCTGTTGCTCGTCGCGCGCGGCACGGCTTTCGCCGCCACCGACCGCGTCATCTACGACGAAGCACTGGCCGCGGGCTGGCAGAACTGGAGCTGGGCCACGGTCGACATGGCGAGCACCGCGAATGCGCACACGGGCGCGGCCTCGATCGCGGTCACACCGGCCGCGTGGTCGGCACTCTATCTACGTTCCGCCGATGCGCCGGTGGATACCAACGGGTATCTCAACTTCACGTTCTGGGTGCATGGTGGAACCGACGGCGGGCAGACCATCCAGGTGGTCGCGGTGATCAACGATGCGCCGCAACCCGGCGTACGCGTGGCCACTCCCGCCGCGGGCACGTGGCAGAAGATCACGGTACCGCTGGCATCACTCGGCGCGGACAACCGCACCGACGTCAACGGCTTCTGGGTGCAGCAGGGCTCCGGCGTCGATGACCCGACGTTCTACGTCGACGATGTCGTGCTCGAGTCCGGCGTGCCGCCCACTCCGCCGCCGCCGGTCAACGGCATGGCTATCTACCAGGATGCGCTGGCGAACGGCTGGAACAACTGGAGCTGGGCCAGCGTCAACACCGGCAGCGCCGGCACGGTGCACACCGGGTCGAGCGCGATCGCCGTGACCGCCGATGCCTTCGAGGCGCTCTACCTGCAACACGCCGCGGTGCCGACCGCCGCGTATGAAAGCCTGCAGTTCTGGATCAACGGCGGCACCGGCGGCCAGACGCTGAACGTGGTCGCATTACGCGCCGGCACGGCGCAACCCGCCGTGCACATCGGGCCCCTGGTGCCGGGCGAATGGCAACAGGTCGTGATCCCGCTGGCGCAACTCGGCATCGCCAACGTCACGGATCTCGATGGCCTGTGGCTGCAGGAGAATGGCGGCATCACGCAGCCGACGTTCTACGTCGACGACATCCATCTCGAGTTCGCGCCGCCGCCGAGTGTCGTCAATGTCACCGTCAGCCCGAAGGAGCGCATCCGCAAAGTCGATCGGCGCATGTTCGGTCTGAATGCCGCGGTGTGGGACGGCGCATATGCCTCGCCCAACACGCAGGCGCTGCTCACGGAACTCGACAACCAGGCGCTGCGTTTCCCCGGCGGCTCCCTCTCCGACGTCTACCACTGGCAGACGAACATGAGTGAAGGCCAGACCTTCGAGTGGGCCACGAGCTTCGATGAGTTCATCCAGATCGCGGGCCAGACCCGTGCGGCCGCCTACATCACCGTCAACTACGGCACCGGCACACCGGAAGAAGCCGCGGCCTGGGTGAAGTACGCCAACAAGACGCTGCGCACCAACGTGCGTTACTGGGAGGTTGGCAACGAGAACTATGGCAACTGGGAGGCCGACAACAACACGCGGCCGCACGACCCGGTGACCTACGCGACCCGCTTCAAGGAATACTGGCGGCAGATGAAGGCCGTGGATCCCTCGATCAAGATCGGCGCCGTGGTCATCACGGGCGAGGATGCCTATGCAAACTACCCGGACCAGCAGGTCACGAACCCGCGTACGGGCGCCGTTCACAAGGGCTGGACGCCCATCCTGCTGGACACGCTGCGTCAGCTCGGCGTCACACCCGACTTCGTGGTGTATCACCGCTACGAGCAGGGACCCGGCGGCGAGAGCGATCTGTTCCTGCTCGACTCCGCCGCGAGCTGGGCCAATGACGCGGCCCAGCTGCGCCAGATGCTCGACGACTACCTCGGCAGGAAGTCGAAGCACGTCGAGCTCGCGGTCACCGAGCACAACTCGGTGTACAGCAACCCGGGCAAACAGACCACGAGCCTCGTCAACGGCCTGTTCTACGCCGACGCCATGGGCAACCTGTTGAAGACCGAGTTCAACGCCTTGTTGTGGTGGGACCTGCGCAATGGCCAGGAAGGCGGCAACAACAACAGCTCCACGTTGTATGGCTGGCGCCGCTACGGCGACTACGGCATCGTCAATGCCACGGATCCCGCGGGCCCGGCCGACCGCTACCCCACGTTCTACGTGAACAAACTACTGAAGTACTTCGCGCGCGGCGGGGAGAAGGTGGTCCAGGCCAGCAGCGACTACAGCAAGCTCGGCGTCTATGCGGTGCGCGGCGCCGATCGGTCGGTGCGCATCCTGGTCATCAACAAGCACCCGTCCGAAGCGCTGAACGCCACCCTCTCGCTGCCCGCGCTCAAGCGCGGTGAGAAGGCAAAGGTGTACAGCTATGGCATTCCCCAGGACGAGGCCGCGCGCACCGGCGAGGGCTCCGCGGACGTGCAGCAATCGACGATGACGCTGAGCGGTGGCCCGACGCTGACCTTCACGCCCGCGCCCTACTCCGCGCACGTGATCGTGCTGAACCCCCGCGACCGCAAGAAGGGAGATCGCTCGGATCCGTGGTGCGACGACGACGAGGACTAGGAAGGACGCGACCCCGTTTTTCCGAAATGTCTGACAGCCCCCGCGGGAAACTGCGGGGGCTTTTCTTTTCGATGACGGGGATGATGACCCCAATGTCCACGGAGGGGCGCCCACGGAGAGAGGAATGGATCAGTCCATTCAATACCAGTTCCAGAGATTGCCCCGCGAGGCGCAGCAGGCCGTGTTCCTGCGACTGTCGCTGAGCGGTCAGAGCCCCGAGGAGATCGCCGAGCGCACGGGCTGGTCGGTGGAGCAGGTGCGGGACGTCATGACGCAGGCGCCCCCGCTTCCACGCGAAGACCGCCAGGCCGTGCGCAAGCGGTGGCGCAGGAAATGACACTGCGTTGACGCACGCAAGCGATGACCGGTGACTTCGAGCTTCACCGGTACCAATTCATCCGGACCACCGGCCAGGTTCAAGATCAGCTGGCCTTGTCGATTCGCAGCGTGGCGCGGTATCCCTGCCTGGAGATTCGTGCGGTGCTCGAAGGCAGCGGCTCCACGGCCAGCAAGGTGACGCGGCACCCGCGGCCCTCCGCGCTCTCGCCCAATTTCAGCTCGAGCTGCCTCGCAACCTTCGAGCGCTCCAGGATTTCGATCGCCGCCTTCACTTCACCGGCCCAGATGCAGGTGGTGTCCTGCGGGCAGCGCGAATCCTCGGTGACCGAGACGAACCGTACGCCCACCGGCGTGCCCACGAGGCTCGCCGATTCACCCGGCGCCAGCGTGAAGGTCGCACCACTCTCGACGGGGGTGGGAGCGGCCGCGGCGATGCAGCCGGTGAACGCGAGGCAGGTCAACAGGATGGCGAGTCGGCTCATGTCGATTCCAAAGAAAAGTGTGGGCCCTGCGATTTCGCGCAGGGCCCACGATCATCGCTCATACGATCATTGCTGCGTGATCCTCACATCGTCGATGCCCGCCTCGACGAGGCTCGCGGTGCCGGCGTCAGCCGCTTCGATGAGCAGGCGCACGGTCTGTCCCGCGAACGCATTGAGGCTGGCACTCGCGGACGCCCAGGCGCCATCCACATCGGCTGCCGCGCCAAGCCGCTGGAACACCACGCTGGTGCTGCTCCCCACCACGCTGACACGCAGGAAGTCCGCGGAGGTCGCGTTCGAACCATGCGCGAGGTAGTAGCTGAACGACAGCGTGAGATTGCCCGAGGCCGGCAGCGTGATGGCCGGCGAGCGGATCGAGGTCACGCCGCCATCGACATCGAAGTCACCCGCACTCGTGCCGGCGAGTCGGCCCGTGACGAGGTCATTGCTGCCACTCACCGTCGTGCCGAGCTGCTTGGTGCCATTCGACGTCGTGGCCGCCGGATCGCCGCGCTCCCATTGGCCGGTAGTCGCGGTATCCGTCCCATTCGGATTGGTCGTCCATCCGAGCGCGGTCTCGAAGGTATCCGAGAACACCGTGGTGCCACCGCCGCCCTGGCAGGATGCAGGCACGTTGAAGCCATTGGTCGGCGACGTGCTGTTCGCACCGCCGCTCACGGCATTGCTTCCGAGGCCGAAGGCCGCGAACGCTTCCCACATGCGGCACACGTCCTCGCCGCCATGGTTGTCCATGGCCGCCTGGATGATGCCGTCGCGGATCTGCGTGAAGGTCGGATTGCAGGCGGTGTTCTTGAGGCCCTCGTTCACGTACAACATCGCGCGCTGGTTTCCGGCGTTGCCCGCGGCGTTGTAGAGATCCGTGCTGAATCCGTGCGCGTCCACCAGCTTCCAGTACACCTCCCACGCGCCCTGCGCCCACACCGAGCCCACGCCATGCGGCACGGCCATGCCGTTGATGCTGGCGTAGGTCCAGGTGTTCACCGCCGGATCGGTGCTGTAACGCTGCGTGCGGATGCCGGTGCCGTTGGTCTGCTGGTTGAGCGCATACGTGCCCATGCCGCGCGGCGTGGCACCGGTATCGCCGGGGCGTGCCGTGTATGCCAACGCCCACCAGTCGGAGAGGCCCTCGCCCGCCTGTTGCGTGTTGGTCAGGCAGTTCACGTTCTGCGGCCCGCCGATCAGGCGATTGGAAATGCCGTGGCCGTACTCGTGCACCACGATGCCGGTGTCGAGATCGCCGTCGCGGTCCGGGTTCGGGCTGGTCCAGATGTACATCTGCATGCGCGGCCGCGCGCCATCGGCCGGCGTGCCGAAGTTCGCATTGTTGGTGCCCGAGCCATCCTGCGCTTCCGCGCGCACCGAATCATTGCCCGCACCGCCGCGACCATAGTTGTTGACCTGGAAGTTGCCGGCGGCTTCGTCGAAGCCGTACTGGTACTGCACGTCGTGGATGATGTTGTTGATGTAGAACAGGTTGGTGACCGCCGCCGGCCGGTAGCCGCTCGGTGCCAGCGCGAGGTTCAACGGAAAATCGAAGTTGAGCGATGCACCGCCGTTCGGACGTGAATTCGCATCGGCGCTGTTGTTGGCGTCCACGTCGGTGTACGCATCCACGTTGTTGCCCGTGGTCAGCGTGGACTCTGCGCCCGCGGCACCGTTGGTGTCGTGCCATCCGAACGGCGACGCCACCGCGTTCGCGGGGTTCACCACGAGCTGGCGACCATCCGACGGCGGCAGCGGCGTGGTGTGGTTGGGACTTTCGACGGGCCGCGGATAGACGCGATATTGATCGCCGGCGACCCAGTCGAAGCGCGTCCACACCTGGCCGCTGCTGGCGTCCACGGTGAGATCCCACATGTGCTGTTTGTCGAGCGTGTGGATCTGGAAGTTCCACACCAGCCTCGCTTCACCCGGCCGGATCGGCAGCAACATCAGTGCCCCATCGATGGGCTCGAGCGAGATGCCGAGGTTGCTGACACGTGCGCGTTGCTGAATGCCCTGGCCGGGGCTGGTCACGCTGACCGGCGTCGCGCGGATGCCGGAGAATTTCAGCGCGGAGCCCACCGCGGTCGGCAGCTGCACGCCCGGTGTCACCGAGACCACGGCGCGCTGCAGGCCCGACACGAACGAGTTGTTGACGCTGATGATGCGGCCGTCCCGGTTCACATTGACCTGCAGCTGCGCGTTGTACACCGGGATGCCCTGGTAACGCTGCTGCAGGTAGATCCGCGTGGCGCCGGTGAGTTTCGAAAACACCACGTCCGACACGCTGTAACCCTCGAGATCGGCGGGCTCGAGATGCAGCGCGGCGAGATTTCGCTTCAGGAAGTCCATGGCGATGGCCATCGGTTTGCCCGCGGTTGCGGCACTCAGGAAGCCGCGCTCGTTCGACAGCGAGCGCACCGACCCCGTGATCTCATCGAGCTCGAGCGCCGACAACTCCTGCACGTCGGCGGACAGACTCGAAGAGGCCGAGGCCTGCGCCCCGGAGCGGGATTCGGGAACCACTGTGCGGCTGATCGCCGCGCGGGCGTCGTAGTGTCGCGGGGCGTCATCGGGTTGGGCGGACGCGAGTCCTGCCCACATCAACGGCAGTAGATAGAGAGCGGGAACGAGCGGACCGTGGCCGGCCCGCGGACGAGTTGAGCTCATGGCGAATTTCCTTTTCGGTTGAGCAGCGGGAGGCCGGAGAACCTGTACGGCTTCCCTGGAGGGCTATTGAGGCGCGGCGATCCTCGGCCACGGGTCTCGACACTGTCAATACGTAGCAATTGCGCGGGAACGCGACCCAATCCAGTTGACAGGCAAGCTTCCGCTTGCTTATTATTCAGGCAAGTAATTACTTGCCTGTTGCACATGGCCGAACGCGCGGACGCCGACATCCTGTTCAAGGCGCTGGCCGATCCCAGCCGCCGCAAGCTGCTGGACCAGCTGCACGCGCACGACGGCCAGACGCTCAACGAGCTCTGCGAGCACCTGGACATGACGCGGCAAGGCGTGACGCAGCACCTGAACGTGCTGGAAGCCGCCAACCTCGTGGCCACGCGGTGGCGCGGGCGCGAGAAGCTGCACTTCCTGAACCCGGTGCCGCTGCAGGAGATCTACGAGCGCTGGATCGCCAAGTTCGAGAAGCCGCGACTCAAGGCAATCGCGGACCTCAAGAAGAAAATGGAGAAGGCCAATGGCTAGGTCGACATTCGTCTACGTGACTTACATCCGCACCACGCGCGAGAAGTTGTGGTCGGCGCTCACCACGGATACCGAGTTCATGAAGCAGTACTGGTTCGGCACCCAGTGCATCAGCCAATGGAAGGCGGGCTCCGCATGGAAGATGGTCTGGCCCGACGGCACCGTGGCCGACACCGGCGAAATCGTCGAGTCCGACCCGCCGCGCCGGCTCGTCATCCGCTGGGAGCACCAGGCACGGCCCGAAGTCCGTGGTGAAGGGCCGTCGTTGTGCACGATCGAGCTCGAGACCGTGGAGGCCGCGGTCAAACTATCCATCACGCACACCATCGAACGGGATCCCTCGAAGTTCATCGAGGCCGTGTCGGGAGGCTGGCCCAAGATCCTGTCCAATCTCAAGTCGCTGCTCGAGAGCGGCTCAGCCGTTCTGACCGAGCCGTATCCGAAGGCCTGAGCCGCAGGCGGATTCCGAAGTGACCTGGGGGGCGCGAGGCACTGGCGGCAATGTCGCGGGCGTCCGACCATGGCCGCGTGAAGATCTGGACCATCGGGCACTCGACGCGATCCCTCGACGAATTCGTCGCGCTGCTCGCCCAGCACGACATCGAAGCCGTCGCCGACGTGCGGCGCCATCCGGGCTCGCGAAAGCTGCCGTGGTTCGCGCGGGACCAGCTCGAGGTCACTTTGCCCGCGCGCGCCCTCACCTACCGCTGGATTCCGCCGCTCGGCGGGCGGCGACGGCCGCGGCCCGACACGCCCAACACGGTGTGGCGTAACACCTCGTTCCGCGGCTACGCCGACCACATCGAATCCGCCGAGTTTGCGGCCGGACTCGAAGAGCTGCTCGAGCTCGCCGCGCGCCTGCGCACCACGCTGATGTGCGCCGAGCTTCTCTGGTGGCGTTGCCACCGCGCACTGATATCGGACGTGCTCAAGGTGCGCGGCATCGAGGTCGTGCACATCGTCGATGAGAAACAGACCGTCGTGCATCCGTACACCTCGGCGGCGCACGTCACGGAGGGTCGCCTGGTCTATGGACCGGCCTGAGACGTTTCGCGCTTGATGAAACTTCCCGCGCGATCGAAGTTCGCGGCCTGGATGCCCAGGAGATCGAGCACCGAGTCGAACACGTCGCCCTGCTGGTACACGGCGCGCGGCACGATCGATACGGGCACCGAGGATTTCACGATCAGCGGGATGTCGGCCTGCTCCGCGGGCAGCGCCATGCCGGGCGGAACGCCATGGAACATCATGCCGCCCTCGAGCAGCGACTCGCCGTGATCGGATAGATAGATGAACACGTACGGCACACCCGAACGATCGAGCGCGTGGATCGCTTCGCTCACCACGTGGTCGACGTACAGAATGGTGTTGTCGTAGGAGTTGTACACCTGCTCGAGCGTGCACTGGCTCGCGATGTCCGCATCGGTGCACATGGGCTTGAACTGCTGGAACTCGGGTGGATGGCGGTCGGCGTAGATCGGGCCGTGGCTGCCGCCACCGAAGTGCAGCACGAGGAATCGATAGCCCGACTGGTAGGTGCCGAGGTCCCGTTCGAGCAGCGGGATCACATCCTCGTCGTAACACTTGCCGCCGTGGCCGCAGTGTTCGGGCTTCACCTCGCCCACCGCAGCGCAGTTGTCGTACAGCGTGTAGTTCACGTAGCAGGCCGTAGTCACGCCGGCGCGAGACACCGCCGTGGTCAGCTTGATGTCCTGTTTCTCGAGGATCTTGGGCAGCGCATACAGCGTGGAGGCGCGCGTCGCCACCGCGTCCAGCATGTGCAGCCCGGCAATCTGCTTCAGCGCCGGATTGGTTTCGCGCCGCGTGTACCCGTACACGCTGAAGTTCTTGCGACGCGAGGACTCGCCCACGGCGAGCACCACGACGAGGTTGCCGGGCCGGGTCACCTTCGCGCTGAACGCGATGTCCTTTTGTTCGCGCCGCAGCCACGGCCGCATCGCCTTGGTCGCCACATTGATCGAGCTCGAGATCAGGTTGATCGGGACCAGCGAGTACACGATGTACTTGTTAGAGACGTTTCCCGCCCGGAAGATCGCCTGGTACTCGGCATACAACGAACCCAAAGCGACGACGAGTGCAATGACGAACAACTTCAGGGAACCGAGCAGGTACCGCCCCGACCCCTCGAAGGAGATGTCCGCCAGCAGGATGATCATCGTCGGCAGCACCATGAGCAGCACGACATAAGGAATCATCCGCGCCGTCAGGAGCTGCCCGACTTCGGTGACGTCCGTATGAATGGCGTTGCGAATCATCGAGGTATCGATGGCGACGCCGTATTTGGCGATGAAATACGTGACCAGGCCGCTGCCGATGGTCAGCACGATGGCGACCGGCTTGATCGTCCAGCGGTGCGCGGCCAGCGTGAAAACCGCGATGAAGAGGCACAGCCCCGCGAGCAGGTAGGCCGCCACCGCGGAGTGGTCGAGGGCATTCCCTACGCGAAACCATTTGGCGATCCGGTCAATATTCACCGCGTTACAGGTGACGTACAGGATCGCGGGGAATGCGATACAAAAGGCGGTATGGGATATCCGGTAACGGAGTCGCGAAATCGACATCCGGAAACTATAGCCGCGGTTCAGGCACACTAGCGGCCAAACGAAGCACACAAGAACAACACCACTAAAAAATACCGGATCGCGACGGGGGTCCCAGAAACCCGCCGTCTAAAGGTCAAGACTCGTCGTTGTGCCGGCCGGGGGGCGGCTTAGCGAAATGGACTATCTCAAAATGAGACGGAGTCAGGTCATCCTGGCTTCGTTCGCGATATTCGCGGTATTCGTCATCGCCTTTCCCGGCGTCGACCTCGCCATCTCCAGCCTGTTCTTCGACGGCAAAACCTTCCTGCGCGATCAGTGGTGGCAACGCCTGTTGCAGCAGGGACTCGGCTGGTTCCTGCCGATTTCCGTGGGTGTGGTCGCGTTGATCTATGTCTGCAACCGGGTCTGGAAACGGAACATCTGCTGCGTCGATGCGCGCCGGGTGTTGTACGTGGTGCTGGTCCTCGCGATCGGCTGCGGATTCATCGTCAATTTCGGGCTCAAGGATCATTTCCACCGCGCGCGGCCGCGCGACGTGGTGGAATTCGGCGGCACGAAGTTGTTCTCGCCGGCTTTCCAGGTCAGCAACCAGTGCCGCACCAACTGCTCGTTTTCCTCGGGTGACGCGGCGGGCGGGTTCTTTTCACTGGCCCTCGCGCTGGCGCTCACCCGACGGCGCTCGGCTTACGTCGCCGCGCTCGCGGTGGGCGTGGTGATGTCTTTCGCCCGCATCTCCTCGGGCGCGCACTTCTTCTCGGATACCGTGACGTCCTTCTTCGTGATGCTGATCGTCGCGGACGTGCTGTTTTTCTACCTGCTGGCCCCTCGAGCGGCGACCGCCGTGGTGAGCATTCCGGGCACCGCATTGCATCCCGCGGCGCTCACCCTCGAAGCGCGCGAGTAGCACCGGTCATCCGCGCTGGAGCGGATCCGCACGAAGTCGCAGAATCGACCCGGCGTTCTCTTCTCCGCCGGGAGATCAAAAATGTCGGACAAGATTCTCGTGCCGATGGACGGGTCGGTCGAAGCGTTGCGCGCGCTCCAGCACGCCGGGGCCCGGAGGCGTGCTGCCGCCGGCAAGGTTTCCATACTCGTCCTGAACGTCCAGAGCCCGCTTCCGCCCAGCCGCTACGTGACGCGCTCCATGCTGAAAGACCACCACGCCCGCATGTCCATCGAGGCATTGCGAGGCGCCCGGTCCATGGCGCGGCGTCTCGCGCTCGATGCGCGGTTCTACGTGCGACGCGGTGAACCGGCGGCTACCATCTCGCGTTTCGCTCAGCGAATGGGCTGCGGAGAAATCATCATGGGCACACGGGGACGCGGCAGGACCGCGATATTCGTTCTCGGGTCGGTGGCGCTTCGGGTGGTCCAGCTCGTGCGCACCCCCGTGACACTCGTGAAGTGACAGCTCACCGCTGATGACCGGTACCCTCGCGGTAATCGTCCTGCTGCCCTTCCTCGGCAGTCTGGGCGCCGCGTTTCTGCCTTCGCATGCGCGCAACGCGGCCGCATGGCTCGCGGGATTCACTTCGTTCGCCTGCGTCGTGTTGCTGTCGATCTCGTATGCGCAGGTGGCCCGGGGCGAAATCCTGCGTCTCACTGCGCCGTGGCTGCCGGCCTTCGGCCTCGAATTCAGCTTCCGCATGGATGGCTACGCCTGGCTTTTCGCGATGCTGGTGGCGGGCATGGGCACGCTGGTCGTGTTGTACGCGCGGTACTACATGTCGTCCGACGATCCCGTGCCGCGGTTCTTCGCGTTCCTGCTGGCTTTCATGGGCGCGATGCTGGGCGTGGTGCTGTCGGGCAATCTGATCCAGCTCGTGGTCTTCTGGGAGCTCACGAGCCTCACCTCGTTCATGCTCATCGCGTACTGGTATCACCGCGAAGACGCGCGCCGCGGCGCGCGCATGGCCCTGATCGTGACGGCGGGCGGCGGCTTCTGCCTGCTGTTCGGCGTACTGCTGCTGGGATCCATCGTCGGCAGTTATGACCTCGACGCGGTGCTCGCGGCGGGCGACGCGGTCCGCGCCCATCCCTGGTACGCAGCGGTGCTGATCCTGATCCTGGTGGGCGCGTTCTCGAAGAGCGCGCAGTTTCCTTTTCACTTCTGGCTGCCGCAGGCGATGGCGGCGCCCACGCCGGTATCCGCCTATCTGCACTCCGCGACGCTGGTGAAGGCCGGGGTCTTCCTGCTGGCGCGCTTCTGGCCGGTACTGCATGGAACCGACCTGTGGTTCTGGACGGTGTCGGCCGCGGGCGGCGCATCCTTGCTGATGGGCGCGTTCTCCGCGACGTTCCAGCGCGACATGAAAGGCGTCCTGGCGTACTCCACCATCAGCCATCTCGGGTTGATCACGCTGCTGCTCGGCATGAACACCGAGCTCGCGCTGGTGGCCGCGCTGTTCCACATGTTGAATCACGCGACTTTCAAGGCATCGCTGTTCATGGCCGTGGGCATCGTCGACCACGAGACCGGCACGCGCGACCTGCGGCGCCTCAGCGGCCTGCGACGCATCATGCCGATCACGGCGACGGTGGCCACCGTCGCCGCCGCGGCCATGGCGGGTGTGCCGTTGCTGAACGGCTTCCTGTCCAAGGAAATGTTCTTCGCCGAGTCGATCATTGCGGGCAACGAGAGCGGCCTGCGGTTCACGCTGCCCATCGTGGCCACCGTGGCGGGAGCGTTCAGCGTGGCCTACTCGTTGCGCTTCATTCACCAGGTGTTCTTCGGCCTGCTCTCGAAGG
>DATEII010000046.1:0-16011 GCA_035279135.1 Steroidobacteraceae bacterium | reverse complement strand
CTGCCGCTGAGCACCCTGGCCGATGACGAATCGGCCGCTGAGGTCAGTGCCTTGGGAGACCCGGTGTCGACCGAAACGCTGGCCGAGCAACGCGGCGGCGACGACGAGTTCGTGCACAACACGATTCGTGTCAACGGTACCGTCACGGACAACAGCGCAACCAATGTCGTGACCGGGGCCAACAGCATCGCCGACGGTTCGTTCGCGAACTCGAGCGGCATCATGTCGGTGGTGCAGAACACCGGCGCGAACGTGCTGATCCAGAGCGCCACGATCGTCAACGTGCAGTTCGCCGACCCATGAGGAAGACGGCACTGGCGGCGCTGTTCTCGGCCGGAGCGGGCTGGGCGCCGCCAGTCATCGTCGTGTTTTTCATGGCGCAGCCCGCCGGGGCGGCGACGCTCGAAGTGCGCGGGCCGCAGGACGGCGGCTTCACCGCGCGCGTCGTCAGCGTGAAGGAAGCGCGTTTCACGACCACGCAGCGCCAGCAGTACGACTTCAGCTGCGGCTCGGCGGCGCTCGCAACGCTGCTCACGCATCACTACGGCGAGCCGGTCGACGAGCGCGCCGTGTTCTCGCAGATGTACCAGCGCGGCGACCAGGCCAAGATCCGCAAGGAAGGCTTCTCGATGCTGGACATGAAACGTTACCTGGACACCCGCGGTTACAAGGCCGACGGATTCCAGCTGCCCGTCGAGAAACTCGCCGCCGAAAACGTGCCGGCCATCGTGCTGCTCAGCGAGCGCGGGTATCGGCATTTCGTGGTCATCAAGGGCGTCGAGCGCGGCCGTGTGCTGGTCGGTGATCCCGCGATGGGGACGCGCGCTTTGTCACTCGACAGATTCCAGCGGCTCTGGGTCAACCACATCCTGTTCGTGGTCTACAACAAGCGTGAGACCGCGAAGTTCAACCAGCCGGACGACTGGCGCGTGGCGCCGGGCGCGCCGTTGCAGCTCGCCGTGGATCGCGAGCGCATGCTGGAAACCTTGCCCGTGAGACGGGCGGGAGCATTCTGATGCGCACCACTTCATTCACGCGACTCGCACTGGCCGTCGCCGCGACCGGCGCGAGCATGCTGGCCCTGGGCGATGAGGGCGCGCTCACCGAATCCGCGGCCGTGCCCGAAGCCGCGCTCGACGGGCTGCGCGGCGGCTTCGAGATTCCGGCCAACCTGCATGCCTCGCTGCAGCTCGAGCGCGTGGTCACCGCGAACGGCGAGCAGATCGCGCATCTCGCCGCGGACGTGCACGACATCGGTCACATGAGCGTGGCCGATGCCGAAGCGCTGGCACATGCCGCGGGCACCCTGGTGATCCAGGGTGGACCTGACAACGCGTTCAATCTCATGGAGCTCGGCCCGACGGCCACGGTGATCCAGAACACGCTGAACGACCAGCACCTGGTGGCCGTGACCACGCTCAGCGTCCAGGTGAATTCGCTGGCCGCGTACCGCGAGATGATTTTCCAGGATGGACTGCGCGACGGGCTCGGCAGCATCACGGGGGTGCGATGAAGCTCACGCGGCTGCTGCTGCTCGCCGTGGCCGCGTGCACCAGCGCGGCCAGCATCGCCGCGACACCGGATGACCGCCTGGCGCAGCTGCAGCGCATGCTCGCCGAGCAGAACGAGAAGCTCGAGGCGTTGCGCGCGGCGCTAGGCCAGCAGGAGCAGGTGCTCGCGGAGCTGCGCGAAGCGGTCAACGACGAACTGCTCGACCAGCAACGCGGCGGCGCGGACCTCTCGGGCGCCGCGGGCTCTCTCGCGCTCGCCATGGCCGACCCGCCCGCGCCGGAGCAGGGGCCGCCGGCCCCCGCCAACAAACCCGCGCCCAACCCGGCGCCGTCCAACCCGGCACCCGCCAGTTCGGGAAGCAACCAGCCGGTGCCGGGCCAGCCAGTCGGCGAGGCACCGCGCAAGGAGACGCGCGCACCCGAGGTGGCGCGCATATTCGCCGAGCCCACCGCGCTCACGCGCGGTGGCGAGTTCGTGCTCGAGCCCTCGCTGCAGAGCTCGTACTGGGCCAGCGATCGGGTCGCGCTGGTGGGCTACACCATCATTCCCGCCATCCTGATCGGCCTCGTCGACGTGCGGCGCGTGCGCACCACGAACTCCGTGGCGGCGCTGACGGCGCGCTTCGGAATCGGTAACCGCTTCGAGTTCGAGGCGCGTGCGCCATACCTCTACACATCGGTGGACACGGTGAGCCGCGAAATCCTCACGGGCTCGGCGCAGGACAATGTGTTCAACGCCGAAGGCCACGGACTCGGCGATGTCGATGCCACGATGCGTTTCCAGTTCAATCATGGCGACTACAGCAAACCGTTCTGGATCGGCTGGCTGCGGTATCGCTGGGCCACGGGCAAGGATCCGTTCGAGGTGGAGACCGACTGCGTGCAACGCTGCGTGGCCAACACCACGGGCACGGGACTGCCGCTCGAGATGCCCACCGGCACGGGCTTCAATTCCGCGCAGGCCGGTCTCACCTGGCTGTACGCCTCGGACCCCGCAGTGTTCTTCGGCGGCGTCAGTTACCTGCACAACTTCCCGCGCGACAACCTGAGTCGCACATTGCTCGGTGGTGAGAAGGAATTCCTCGGTGAAGTGGCGCCCGGCGACATCATCGGCTTCAACGTCGGCATGGGCCTGTCACTCAACGAAAAGGCCTCGTTCAGCATTGGCTACGACCAGAGCATCATCGGCAAGACGCAGCAGAATGACATTGAAGTACCTGGATCGGTGCGCACCACGCTCGGCAACCTGCTGCTCGGCATTTCCTATCGCTACAACACGACTTCCACGCTCAATCTCTCGGTGGGCGTCGGCGTGACGCGCGACACGCCGGATGTATCGTTCACGTTGCGCGCGCCCATTACGTTCTGAAGGCATCTGTAAGTCGGCCGTAACCCCGACTCCTGTCTGCTTGCGCGGCCATTCAACGCAAGGAGCAGGCGAATGCCGACGTTCAAGAACGAGGTCAACAAGGCAAACCAGGTCGCCATCGTCGGCCTCAGCAAGAAGTTTCATGGGGTGACCGGCGAGAGCGGCGCCGATGGCGCTGGCATCATCGGCATCAGCGACAGCGGCGAAGGTGTCTCCGGTTTCAGCACCAGCGGGAACGGTGTGGTGGGGCAGAGCGATGCCGCCTGCGGCGTACGCGGCCTCGGCAAGACGGGTCGCGGCGTCGAAGGACTGTCCGAGCAGGGCGAAGGCGTACGCGGCGTCAGCGACAGCGGGATTGGCGTCTGGGCCGAGAGTCATTCGTCCAACGGCCTGGTCGCGCAGAGCGAGAGCGGGTCGGCTGTCCGCGCGGTATCGAAATCAGGGCGCGGCGTCGAAGGCTGGTCCGAGTCGGCCTATGGCGTTTCCGGCGACAGTCAGACGTCCGCCGGAGTCCGAGGTACGTCGCGCGAGGGACGCGGCGTGGAAGGCTGGAGCACGCGCAGCGAAGGGGTGGTCGGAATTTCGGATACCGGCACCGGCGTCTGGGGAGTCGCGGGACGCAGCCCGTACTTCGGCAAGTTCGGCGACGTGGTGGGCAGCACCGTGTTCGACTCGGCCAGTGCGGCGAAGCGTTTTGCCGTCGCGGCCAAGGAGACGAGGCCGCCCATCCCCGAACCCGATCCGGCAAGCAGCGCGACGCCGAACCTGCAAGCGCTCGCGGTGATGGTGCCGCCCACCGCGGTCACACCCGCGCCAGCATCGCCATCGCCATCGCCATCGCCGTTCGCCGGCGTCACCTCCGATGTGGCCCATGCGAACACCGACGTGGGCGTGGCTCACGTCACTCCGGTGTTCGACGACACCGCCGGTATCGGCGTGTGTGGCGAGCATCGGGGTGGCGGCATCGGCGTCAAGGCGCAGAGCCGCTCGGGCATGGGACTCGCCGCTTACAGCGCCGGCCACGAGGCCGTGCATGCCGAGACCCAGTCCCCCCAGACCGCCGCGATTGCCGCGTACAACCTCAATGCCCGCGGCACGGGCGCGGCGCTGTTTGCGAAGAAGACCGGGCCGCACGGGCACGCGGGTTTCTTCGATGGACGCGTCTGGATCGGCGGTGAGCTCGGCGTGGGAGGCGACATCCTGCTCGCGAACGCCGACTGCGCCGAAGATTTCGATGTGATCGACCTCGGGCTCGCGGAGCCCGGCAGCGTGATGGTGATCGGCGACGATGGCGTGCTGCACCCGTGCGCGACCGCGTACGACAAACGCGTGGCGGGTGTGATCTCGGGTGCCGGCCAGTACAAGCCCGGGCTGATCCTCGACAAACAGGCGGGTGTCGCCGATCGCTCGCCGGTCGCGCTGCTGGGCAAGGTGTGTTGCAAGGTCACGGCCGATGCGGGCGCCATCGAGATCGGCGATCTCCTGACGACCTCGGCGGTCCCGGGCCATGCGATGAAGGCCAGCGATGCCGCGCGCGCCTTCGGTGCCGTCATCGGCAAGGCGCTGCGTCCATTACGCGCCGGATCCGGGCTCATTCCCATCCTCATCGCGCTGCAGTGACGCCATGATCAGCTACCGCGGCGAGATCGTGCGTTCCTGGGTGCGCCGCGAAGCGTCGGCACGCTCGCTCGCGCAGTTGTTAGGCATGGGCACGCCGACCACCTTGCGCGACATCGTGTTGCGCATGCGCCAGGTGGAGACGCTCAGCCGATCGCTCGACATCAACACCGATGACGACACACCGATCAACGGCCACGTCGCCATGGAGCTCAGGAGTAATGGCGACTTCGTGTTCTCCGGGCACATGCGCGCGACGGGAGCCACTTCCTATCACTTCACCACCCAGGCGTGGATGAAGACCCCGGCCGGGCCGGTGGTCACCGCGCTCGCGAAGGGTCGCGTATTCGGAACCGACACGCCGGGCGACCGGCAGCGGAACTGGAACGAGCCCGGCAACAACCCCGGCATCACCGAGAACTGGCGGGAGTTGCGCGCCAGCGCCTCGCTCGGCTACACGATGCACGCCGAGCTCTCGGGCATCCTCGGCGGTGCCGTCGATGTGCTCAAGTTCCTGGCCACGGGTGCCGTCGCCGCGATGGTGCTCGGGCCCGCGGGCTGGTACGTGGTGATCGGCAACGAACTCACCGGGGTGGCGTCGGACCTCGCGTCACCGGACATCCTGGCCGGCATCGCGGTGGGAGGCGGGGTGTTGCTGTTGCTCGGCCCCTTCGGCCTGGTCCCGGCGATCATCGCCGGCGTCGCCACCGCCTCGCTGGTCGACATCAAGCATCGCAAGCTGCACGACCACGAGAAGGACTTCGCTCGCGAGGTGTTTGGCGACACCATCCGGTATGACGACGTCGTGGTCACCAACATGCTGGGCACGGACAACAACAAGTTCACCTGGCCTTCGATCGGCAACAAGATCCTGGTGAACCTCGGCCCGGATGCCTTCGATTCGCCAAAGACCTGGGCCGACGTGCCCGGCACCGACTACACGCGGCCCGGGGAAGTCTTCATCCATGAGCTCACGCATGCCTGGCAGATGAGCAACATGTCGTTGATCCGCGTGATGTGCAACATGAACGAGACGTACGACTACCGCACGGGCGACGCCAACTGGGGCGACCGAAGCTGGACGAGCTTCAGCAACGAACAACAGGCGCACATCGTCGACGACTGGTACGGCAGCTTCGTGGGCCGCCTGAACTCGGTGGATGCGCAGCGGGATCCGGCGTTCCGCTTCATCCGCGACAATATCCGGGCGGGAAACTCGCACGATGTGTGAGCAAACTTCCTGCAATCCGACATCGCGTCGCGACGTGTGGCGTTTCGTCGGCGGACGCCGGGAAAGCGTGCGGGCCGGTTTCCACGTGGGAATTCGCGCCACCCCGATGATGCGTCGCCGCGCTTCGCGGTGTACTCACTCCATGGAAGAAACCAACTACCCCAGGGTCTGCACCGAACGCCGCAAGGTTCGCGCCCTGGAGCACGGCGAACATCCGCCGGTGGGTAGCCATCTCATCGTGCCGTGGTTGGGTTTCACGCATCACGGCGTGTACGTCGGCGAGGGCCGCGTCGTCCACTACGGCGCGCTCATGTACGACATCATTCGCAAGCCGGTCGAGGAAGTGGCGCTCGACACGTTCGCGGAAGGCCGTCCCGTATTCATGGTCGAGCACACCGGGATCTGCTTCGACGCTGCCGAAATCGTGCGCCGTGCGCGCTCGCGGCTCGGCGAAAAGCGTTACCGCCTGTTCACCAACAACTGCGAGCATTTCGTCGAGTGGTGCCTGCACGATCTGCCGCGCAGCTTCCAGGCCGAGACCGCGCTCGCGTATCCGCGTCTGGTGGGTGAGCGCATCGAGCAATTCCTGCTCGGCATGCTGCGCCGGCTGCTCACGCTGCGTCCACTGGCGCGCGTGCGGGTGCGCGCGGATCAGCAACGCCGGCCGCGGGACTGAGTCCCAGGCAGATCGCCGCCAGCAACAGGTGCGCGCTCGCCGATAACCACCACCCCGAGCCGGGCTGCGTGCTGTTCCACCAGGCGCCCAACATCGAGCCGGCAAAGTTCCAGCCCCAGTGCAGGCCGACCGCGGCCCACAGCGTTCCCGCGCGCCAGAATGCCGTGGCATGGGCCACGCCGAAGCAGAACAACATCAGCCACTCCGTCGGTCCATGGCCCAGCCTCGAGATGTGGTTGAGCACGTAGAGTGCGGATGTGAACGACACGAATCGCCACGCGGTCCATCGCCACGCGGGCACGCGCGCCCAGAATCCGCGCGTCAGGATGTCTTCCGCGATCGACGGCACGAAGGTGTAGATGGAAATCCAGGCGAATGCCTGCAGGATCTCGGTCCACGGCGGTCGCGACGGAACGTAGGCGTAGACGCCGAGGCGCGTGCCGACTAACAAGGTGCCGAGCTTCGCCAGCGTCGCGAGCAGGAATCCAGCCGCCAGCAGCAGCGCGGCGCGGCGATTCCACCCGAGAGCGTAGGCCTCGCCCATGCCGAGCCGCAATGCGCGCGCGATCAGCCACGCGATGGGCAGAAACGCGAGCATCAGCGCCGGCGTGCGCAACACCTCCGGGGCGTGGTAACAGGCGAACAGCAGGAGGAAGGCGGCCAGCCAGTTTTTCGCGCGACGCATCGGGCACGGATGATAGGCTTCCGCCATGAAAACGATAAACGCAGTCCTCGCGTGGCTGCTGCTGTTCAGTCTCCCGGTCCATGCCGATACCACGCAGTGGACGCCCGCCAAGGCGCAGACCTGGTACTCACAGCAGCGCTGGCTGGTGGGCAGCAATTACATTCCCACGGACGCCATCAACCAGCTCGAGATGTGGCAGGCCGACACTTTCAACCCCGCGCAGATCGACAAGGAGCTCGGCTGGGCCGAAGGCATCGGCATGAACACCATGCGCGTGTTCCTGCACGACCAGCTCTGGGCGCAGGACGAAGCGGGGTTCAGGAAGCGGCTCGACGAATTTCTCGCCATCGCCGCGAAACACGGCATCAAGCCGTTGCTGGTGTTCTTCGATTCCTGCTGGGATCCGAACCCGAAGCCCGGGCCGCAGCATCCGCCGATCCCGGGCGTGCACAACTCGGGCTGGGTGCAGAGCCCCGGGCGCGCCGGCCTGGCCGATGCCGCTAACTACCCGAAGCTCAAGGCCTACGTGCAGGGCGTGATCCGCGCCTTCGCGCAGGATCCGCGTATCCTCGGCTGGGACCTGTGGAACGAGCCCGACAACGGTGCCGACGATCGAACCGGTGAGAAGTGGAAGGGCGTGTCCACGTTGCTGCCGCAGGTATTTGCCTGGGCGCGCGAGGCCGATCCTTCACAGCCGCTGACCTCCGGTGTCTGGCACAACGACGACTGGTCGCGCGACAAGCTCAATCCCGTCGAGCGCCTGCAGATCGAGCAGTCCGACGTGATCACGTTCCACGTCTATGACTGGCCCGAGGTGCTCGAGCGACGCGTGAGGCAGCTGCAAGCCTACGGCCGTCCCATCATCTGCACCGAGTACCTGGCCCGTGGCGCGGGCTCGACTTTCGACACGTCGCTGCCGCTCGCACGGCGGCTGCACGTGGGCATGATCAACTGGGGCCTCGTGCTCGGAAAGACGCAGACGAATTTCCCCTGGGATTCCTGGCAGAAACCGTACACCCAGAATCCGCCCGTCGTCTGGCACCACGATGTGTTCCACGCCGATGGCAAGCCGTACCGCCAGGCCGAAGTCGACCAGGTCCGCGCGCTGACCACGTCCGCGCAGCAGGAGTTCGAGCGCGCGAAGCGCAAAAGATAGAACCATCGCGCGCGGGAAGGGTCACAGCCCGCATGCCCACCGCGCAACGACGCATCGAAGACTACGCGGCCATCGGCGATGGCGAGACCATGGCGCTGGTCGCGCGCGATGGCTCCATCGACTGGTTGTGCTGGCCGCGCTTCGACTCGGCCGCCTGTTTCGCCGCGTTGTTAGGTACCGAGGAGCACGGCCGCTGGCTCATCGCGCCCAGGCAGGCGGCGCGCGTGACGCGCCGTTATCGCCAGGACACGTTGATCCTCGAAACCACGTTCGAGAACGACGCCGGCGCGGTCATGATCACCGACTTCATGCCGCCGCGCGGCGCGCACTCGGACCTGGTGCGCATCGTGCGAGGCGTGCGAGGACGTGTCGACCTGCGCATGGACCTCACCGTGCGCTTCGACTACGGCTCCAACATGCCCTGGGTCACGCAGCAGCGCTCGACGCGTGCCGGCGGTTCGAACGTGCTCACGGCCATCGCCGGTCCCGATCGCGTGACGCTGCGTACGCCGGTGACGATGCACGGCTCCGACCATCACACCGTTGGCGAATTCACGGTGGCCGAAGGCGAGAGCATTCCCTTCGTGCTCACGTATTCGCAGTCGCATCTCGAGCAGCCGAGGCCCATGGACGCGGCCGCCGCGCTCGCTGATTCCGAGAAGTTCTGGCTCGAGTGGTCGGCGCGCTGCGAGTACAAGGGCCGCTGGCGCGAGGCGGTGCATCGTTCGCTGATCACGCTCAAGGCGCTCATCTATCGGCCGACCGGCGGCATCGTCGCGGCGGCCACGACGTCGCTGCCCGAGCTGCCGGGCGGCGAGCGCAACTGGGACTACCGCTTCTGCTGGCTGCGAGACGCGACATTCACCTTGCTCGCGCTCATGGACGCCGGGTACATGGACGAAGCGGGTCGCTGGCGCGACTGGCTGGCGCGCGCGCTCGCCGGTTCACCGTCGCAGGCGCAGATCCTCTACGGGATCGCGGGTGAACGCCGCGTCACCGAGTGGGAAGTCGACTGGCTGCCGGGCTTCGAGAACTCGCGCCCGGTGCGCATCGGCAACGCCGCCGCCTTGCAGAAGCAGCTCGACATCTACGGCGAGCTCGCGGATGCCATGCAACACGCGCGCCTCGGCGGACTCGCGCCCGGCGAGGCGTCCTGGGCCGTGCAACGCGAGCTCACCGAGCACGTGTGCAAGATCTGGCACGACGAGGACGAGGGCATCTGGGAAGTGCGTGGCCCGTCGCGCCACTTCACGCACTCGAAGGTCATGGCCTGGGTGGCGCTCGACCGCGCCATCGAGGCCGCCGAGAAATTCAGGCTCGAGGCGCCGCTCGATCGCTGGCGCGAGGTGCGCACGCGCATTCACGCGGATGTGTGCCAGAACGGCTTCAATGCAAAACGGGGCGCGTTCACGCAGGCTTATGGCTCGACGGCGCTCGATGCCAGCCTGCTCATGATCGCGCTGGTGGGTTTCCTGCCGCCCAGCGATCCGCGCGTGCGCGGCACGGTCGAGGCCATCGGTCGCGAGCTCATGGCCGACGGCTTCATCCGCCGCTACATCCCGGAGCAGGCGGATGACGGCGTGGCCGGCAGCGAGGGCGCATTCCTCGCCTGCAGTTTCTGGTACGTGGACAATCTCGCGCTGCTCGGCCGCCGCGACGAGGCCATCGAGATGTTCGAGCGCCTGCTCACCTGTCGCAACGACGTCGGCCTGCTGGCCGAGGAGTGGGATCCGCGCGCCAAGCGGCAGCTCGGAAATTTCCCGCAGGCCTTCTCACACGTGGCGCTGGTGTCGAGCGCGCTGAACCTCGATCGCGGCGAACCCGCGAAGCCCGCGGAACAGCGCGCCACTGGTTCGTCGGAACATCCGCGCCGCACCGCGGCCCGATCGGCCGCGCGAAAGTCAGCTGCGCAATGAAAAAGGGGCCGTCCTTCCGGACGGCCCCCTCGATCAACAGTCAGCCATTCCTCAGTGCAGGATGTTGTCCAGCGCGCAGAGGATGATTCCCACTTCCTCGATCGGCTTGATCAACTTCGCCTTGCGGAACTGGGCCGTCTTCTTCGCGACGCACGCGGCATAGGCGCCGACGTTCTTGCCATCGCACTCGCTGTAACGGTCGGCCAGCGTGCAGCCGTCCGTCATCAGGTCGTTGCCCGCTCGCGAGTTGCAGCGGCCGAAGAACACCGTGCGACGCAGGTCGGACCCGATGCAGGAGTCCACGCCGTCCGGAACACCGTCGAAGTCCGCGTACCAGCCGATGTCGGTGAACAACGAGCTCGTGAGGTCTTCCGGCGGAGTCACCGAGGACGTGAGGTCGTTGTTGATCGCCGGCTCCATGAGCTGGTTCGGGAACGCGATGCCGTCGAAGTGCGAGATCGACGAGCCCGGGGCCACCGGGTCGAAGGTCGCGAGCAGCGCCAGGTGGTTGATGCGGTCCGTGCCGGCGAGGATCGAGTTGTCGACCTTCATCGTCACATTGACCGGACCGCCGCCGAGCGCGGCCTTCAGCGCATTGCCGTCGGCCAGCGTGATGCGGCCCGACGGAATGGTGATGGTCGCATCGGCGCCGCCCAGACCCGGCGGCGGTGAACCCGCCACGTTGTCGGCCGCGATCGCCGCGATGGCGCCCGCGTCCTGCGCATTCTTCACCTTGACGGTGAATGCGCAGGTGCCGCGATCGACGAGGGCGATCTTGCCGGCCAGCGAGCCCGCCGCGAGCGGTTCGCAGGCATCCGAACCGACGCCGACACCGTCATTCGCCAGCATCACGCTGCCGCTCACGCCGGTCGCGCTGAGCATCGGACCGAAGCTCGCGGGACCAAACAGGTGCGGGCCGCTGAAGCTCGCGCTGTTGCCGATGAGCGTTGGCTCACCCGGCTTCAGCACATTCGGCGTGTCCTGTTTCACGTGCAGGCCGTTCCACGACACCTTGTAGATGTTGAGCGCCGAGGCGGCGCGTTCCGCGTCCGTCATCGCGTTCCAGATCTTCTGGGTGCTGTCGTCGATGGTGTATTGCGAGAACACGTCGCCGAAGCCCAGGAACTGCGTGCCGTCGACTTCGTTCACGAGGTTGCTGAAGCCGAGGCCATGGCCCATCTCGTGCAACACGACGGCCAGCAGGTCGACGGTGCCCGGAACGGACTCCTCGTTGTTGTCCAATCCGAAGTAGAAGTTGAAGCCAGTCGCGAAGCGCGCGCTGATTTCATCGGTCGGGTTGGCCTGGTCCGCAGCGTTCGGCTGGAACGTCGGGTCGTGCGGTACCGTATCGAAACCCTGCAGGTGATTGGCAAGCGCCTCGTGGTACCAGAGATCCGGATACTCGGCGCCGTCAAATCCACCTTCCACCGAGATCGGGCCGGCTGAGCCCAGCACGTTCGTACCCAGCGGCACGAAGCGCGCCCACACGTAGATGTCCACGCGCGGGTTGAGCACGGCAGTCCAGATGTCGGCGGCATGCAGGAACACGTTCATGCGTTGCTCGCCGAGCGTGGTGCCGGTGTTGCCGCCGATCGGCGCGGCCGGTGTGGTGTCGTTGAAACCGATGCCGGGCAGGTTGCCGTTCACGACGATGATCTTTCCCTGCGAGAACGCAGGGGAGGCCATCACACCGAGAGCGAGCGCGGCAGCGGCGAGAGCCGTCTTGAAGGAGGTACGCATGTTATTTCTCCTCCAGCGGGGCCGGCGCAGGTGGCGCGGTTTTCTCGGGCTTCGGCAACTTGCCCGCGGAGATCGCCTGCGCATGCTTGGCGTGCTCTGCGGCACCCTCACCGGTGTAGCAGCCCACTTCGTAGCCACCATCGGCGGTTGGAGTGGCCACCATGACGCTCATGAAGCGGCCTTCGAGGTCCACGCGCGTGCCACCGCCAACCGTCACGGTCTTGCGCAGGCCGGCTGAGGATTCGCTGGTGGAGGCGGCGAGTTGCGCATTGAGCTCGTCTGCCGAGGGCGCACTGCTCTTCGCGGCGGCCAGGCTGCGGGCGGCGGGCGCGGCAGCGGCCGGTGCGGCCGCGGCGTCCGATGCCCCGGTGAGCACCTGGTCAGGACGTTGTACTTTTTTCCCGGGTTCGGCCGCGCCAGCGGTGCTGGCAACGGTCAAGGTAACAAGGGCTGCTCCCACGGCGGGCAGCAGCCTGGGCTTGATCGACATATGTTTTTCCCCTGAGTTTCTGTCGTTTATGGATCGTTCCGTTGATCCTCCGCGGGAAGTCTGGACAAACCGGTTGTTTTTATTGGTCCCCTATCGTTTTTTACCGGTCGTACCTGCTTCCGACCCGGATAGATCTTTCTTCGACGGCGATTTGTCGTCGCCTGTGCGAGATGAGCCGAGTCTACAACACGACGAAGCGAGTTCGTCCAACTACTTCTTGCGACCTTCGCTCGCGCCACCCTCGTAGCCGCGCCACGTCCACTCGAGCGCCGAGGGCAGGGCGTGTTCCCGCACCTTGCGGTCGCAATGCCCGGAGTCGAGCGCGAACACGTATTGATATGAGTAGCCCTTCGAGGCGAGCGTCGTCGCCATGCGATGGTTCGCGGTCACCCAGTCGTGCATGTCATCGCGCATGACATTGGGATTGAAGAGATCGCGGTCACCGACGTGCATCCAGATGCGAATCGGTTTTCGCGGAGAGTCGGGCAGGATCGAGGTGTGGTATTCCCAGGCGCCACCGGGAGTTGCCGGATTGAACGGCCACTGCTGGTTTACATAAGTCCCGGACCAGCTGATCACGCGGTGGTACCACTCGGGGTGGAACCAGGCCATGGTGAAGGCCGCCGCCGCTCCCGAGCTGCATCCCATGGCCGCGCGACCCTCTGGATCCTTCGTGAGCTTCACGCGGTAACGCTTCTCGACCTGCGGCAGCACTTCCTTTTCGATGAACTCCGCGAACTTGCCGGACAACGTGTCGTATTCGAGGCCGCGTTCCGAGCCCTGCGCATCGCCGCCGCCGTTCTGGATCAGGATGGCGATCTGCGCGGGAACGCGCTTCTGGGCGATGAGGTTGTCGAGCGCGTGTGGCAGCGTCATGTCGACGTCGCCGAGCTTCGGCCCGTCGTGCACGACCAGGAACGGTGACTTCCGGCCGCGCTCGTACTGCGCAGGAACGTAGACCGTGATGGCGCGTTCCCAGGGCTGGGGGTGCGTCTCGACGATGAGGGTCCTCGGATTGGCCGGGTCGACGGTGCCGAACCTGTCACGCGCCACGCCCGGGTAGTACTTGCTGTCCGCGGACTTCAGCGTGAACTGCTCCACCTTGCCCTGGGGCACCCCGGCAACCACCGTGAGCTCCGGCGCCGGTAGATAGTCCGGGCCGATCACGAAGTTGCCATTGGCATCGACCGGTGCGTTCCCGCCCGGCGCCACGCGCGTGAAGGGCGGTGCGCCTTCGCCATCCGGCGCGCGCGTGGGCGGCGCTGGACGCGGCGGATCGGCGGCGAGTGCAGTGGCGACGACGGCGAGGCAGACGAGGGCAAGCTGGGTGCGCATGGATCGGTCCGTTCGGGGTGACGGCCGATGCTATCAAACGCGGGGCGTCAGGCGACCGCGGGCTCCTCGTCGAGCGGCATGATGCCCCGATGACGCTCGCGCGACGTCTCGTACCGGTACAGCAACGAGATCGCCTCGCCGCGGTTGTGCGCGCCGAGCTTGGCGAGAATGCTGTGCACGTGGTTCTTGACCGTCGAGAGCTCGATGCCGAGCTGCCGCGAGATGGTCTTGTTAGGCAGGCCCTGCTGCATGAGCCGCAGGATCTCCATCTCGCGTTCGGTCAGGTGCGCGATGGCCGACGGATGCTGTCGCGGCGCGAGGCTCGGCAGCCCGCTGGGCACGGGTGCCATGAGTCGCGATACGCCGTGTTCGCGGCCGCCTGCGGCGCGTATCGCCGTGAGCAGGTCCGCGACCGTGGCATCACGCGCCACGAATGCCAGCACCTCGGCCGGCAGGCAGGCGACCACTTCGGCATAGAGCTCGGGCCGTCCCAGGATCACCACGCCGCAGAACTTGGGCGTTCCGCCCAGCTGCTTCTGCAGTGCGAGATTCCTGGCCATTTCCACGTCGAGCAGCACGACCGTCGGCAGCAGCTTGCAGGCTTGCTCGATGGTCTGTTCTGCAGTGGAAGCGATACCCGCGAGCGCGATTCCTTCGGCGCCCTGTAGAACGCGCTGCAACCCGTCCCTGTATGGACGGACGGCAGTCGCTACCAACACCCGGATCGTCATGGCGCGTCTCCCTGGCCTTTTCGGCCGCGCAGTCCTTAGCGTGGTGCGCGTTGACGATCACGTAGACCGAGTCTGGTGTCAATAGAGAAAGTCCATACTGCGGATAAACGATCGCGGCGCCAGATCGCGACAAATGCGTAGATCTTCATCTGGATCAAACGATCCATTTCCGCCACACGTGCCGGAGCGGAGTCTTGCCGGCGGTCTCGGCACAATCCGTTAGAAAAAATACAGGGAGGCATCATGAGTGGCGCGAAAATTTTCGCGCCAGTGGCGGCTGTTTGCCTGTTCCTCGGCGCAGCTCCAGCACTGGCACAGACGGATCCTGGCGTTCAAGGCGGCGCAGCTCGCGCCGGTGCGCCGGTTCCGGGCCTCACCGCGAACGAAAGAATTTTCTTCGACGCGGGTCTCGAGGATTTCGAAGAGGCGGAGGGCGTGGGCGACGGTCTCGGGCCGCGCTTCAACCTGGATGGCTGTGGCGGTTGTCACAGTCAGCCGGCGATCGGCGGCACCTCGCCCGCGGTGAATCCGCAGTTCGCCATCGCCACCGCATTCGGCGCGCGCAACACCGTGCCGTCGTTCATCACGCTCAACGGACCCATCCGCGAGGCGCGCTTCAAGCGCCTGCCGAACGGCCAGCCCGACGGCGGCGTGCACGCGTTGTACGTGATCAGCCAGCGCAGCGATGGCACCGGCAACGCGGGCGGCTGCAACATCGCGCAGGAGAATTTCACATCGGCGGTCGCCACGAACAACGTGATCTTCCGCATCCCGACGCCGACCTTCGGCATGGGGCTCATGGAATCGATCACGGAGGGTGAGCTCACGCGCAATCTCAGCGAAGGCGCGGGACCGCGGCAGGCCATCGGTATCACCGGGCGGCTCAATCACAACGGCAACGACGGCCGCGTGACGCGCTTCGGCTGGAAGGCGCAGAACGTGTCCGGGCTCGTGTTCTCGGGGGAGGCCTACAACGTGGAGATGGGCATCACCAACGAAGCCTTCCAGGTGGAGCGTGACGAGACATCGTCCTGCCAGTTCGCGACGCTGCCGAACGACGTGACTGCAACCGACGGCGCGACCGGCATCGACACGGTGAGCGCCATCGAGAAGTTCGCGTTCTTCATGCGCTTCCTCGCGGCGCCCACGCAGAATCCGAACGCGCCGGGCGGCAACGCGTCGATCAGCGAAGGATTCAACAGTTTCGTGAACATCGGCTGCGCGCAATGCCACACGCAGCAGCTGCGCACCGGCAATTCCACCGTGGCCGCGCTGCGCAACCAGAGCGTACGCATGTTCTCGGACCTCGCGATCCACAACATGGGCCCGGGGCTGGCGGACGATGTGTCGCAAGGCGAGGCGAGGGGCGATGAATTCCGGACCGCGCCGCTGTGGGGCCTGGGCCAGCGCGTGTTCTTCCTGCACGACGGCAGGACCAACAACCTGCTGACCGCGATCACGGCACACGCCAGCAATGCGAACGGTACCTACCAGGCGTCCGAGGCGAATACGGTGATCAACCGCTTCAACGCGCTGTCGAACACGCAGAAACAG
>DATEII010000045.1:0-38023 GCA_035279135.1 Steroidobacteraceae bacterium | reverse complement strand
GTGTTTGTGCTTGGAATCCTAGCCGCCATCGCGATACCGGCCTACCAGGACTACACCATCCGGGCGCAGGTGACCGAAGGGCTGAACCTCGCGAGCGACGTGAAAGCACGGGTGGCGGAATACCGCGCTCAACATGGCGCCTGGCCGGAACAGGCGGACCTCGGCGATGAGATGCCCTCCGGCATGTACGTCGACTCCGTGGGGGTGGCCGCCGGCTCCGTCGTGATCAGGTACGGCAACCGCGCCAACCAGAAAATCGACCGGCTGCGTCTCGCGCTGACGCCCGGTCTCCTGGCCAGCGGCGACGTGGTCTGGGCCTGCGGCAACGCGGCGCTCGCCCCGGGCGCCGAACCGGGCGGCGGGCCGAGCGGCAGCAACGTGCCGGATAAGTATTTGCCCGCGGCCTGTAGGGGTGAATGAGCCTTGAACGCATGGCGCACAAGCCCCACCTTGTGCGCCTATGCGAATGGACAAACTCACCAGCCGATTCCAGTCCGCCCTGGCCGATGCCCAGTCCCTGGCCGTGGGCAAGGACCACCAGTTCATGGAGCCCGCGCACGTGTTCGCCGCCCTGCTCGACCAGCAGGACGGCACCACGCGTCCGCTGCTCGTGAAGGCCGGCGCCAACGTCGCCAAGCTGCGCAAGGATCTGGACGGGGCGCTCGAAAAGCTGCCGACGGTGCAGGGCACGCCCGGTGATGTGCACGTCTCGCAGGATCTCAATCGGCTGCTCAATGTCACCGACAAGCTCGCCCAGCAGCGCAAGGACGACTACATCCCGACCGAGCTGTTCGTGCTCGCTTCCTTCGAGGACAAGAACACGCTGTCGCGGTTGCTCAAGGATGCCGGCGCGTCGAAGGCCGCCATCGAGCAGGCGATCGAGCAGGTGCGCGGTGGCGAGGCGGTGAACGATCCGCAGGCCGAGGAGAAACGCGGCGCACTCGAGAAATACACCATCGATCTCACCGCGCGCGCGTCGGGCGGCAAGCTCGACCCGGTGATCGGGCGCGACGACGAGATCCGCCGCACGATCCAGGTGCTCGCGCGTCGCACCAAGAACAACCCGGTGCTCATCGGTGAGCCTGGCGTGGGCAAGACCGCCATCGTCGAAGGTCTCGCGCAGCGAATCATCAACAACGAAGTGCCCGAGATGCTCAAGGGCAAACGCATCCTCGCGCTCGACATGGGCGCGTTGATCGCCGGCGCCAAGTTCCGCGGTGAGTTCGAGGAGCGCCTGAAGGGTGTGCTCAACGATCTCTCCAAGCAGGAAGGCCAGATCATCCTGTTCATCGACGAGTTGCACACCATGGTCGGCGCCGGCAAGGCCGAAGGCGCCATGGATGCCGGCAACATGCTCAAGCCCGCGTTGGCGCGCGGCGAGCTGCATTGCGTGGGCGCGACCACGCTCGACGAATACCGCAAGTACATCGAGAAGGACGCCGCGCTCGAGCGCCGCTTCCAGAAGGTGCTGGTCGACGAGCCCAGCGTCGAAGACACCATCGCGATCCTGCGCGGACTGCAGGAGCGCTACGAGGTGCACCACAAGGTGGAGATCACGGACCCGGCCATCGTCGCCGCGGCCACTCTCTCGCATCGCTACATCGCGGATCGCCAGCTGCCCGACAAGGCCATCGACCTGATCGACGAGGCCGCCGCGCGCATCCGCATGGAGATCGACTCCAAGCCCGAGGCCCTCGACAAGCTCGAGCGCCGCATCATCCAGCTCAAGATCGAGCAGGAAGCGCTCAAGAAGGAGAAGGACGAGGCCACGAAGAAGCGCCTCGCCACTCTGCAGGACACGCTGAAGGGTCTCGAGAAGGAATACGCCGATCTCGAGGAGATCTGGAAGAGCGAGAAGGCTTCGTTGCAGGGCGCGGCCGGCGTGCGCGAAGAGCTCGAGAAGGTGAAGCTCGACATGGAGCAGGCGCGCCGCAAGGGCGACCTCACCGCGGTCGCGCGCATCCAGTACGAGCAGATCCCGGCGCTCGAGAAGCGCCTCGCGCAGGCGCAGATCGCCGAGACCAAGGAAACCCAGCTCGTCCGCAACAAGGTCACCGAAGAGGAAATCGCCGAGGTGGTTTCCAAGTGGACCGGCATTCCCGTGTCCAAGATGCTCGAAGGCGAGAAGGAAAAGCTGCTGCGCATGGAAGAGGCGCTGTCGAAGCGCGTCGTCGGCCAGGACGAGGCGGTCAAGATCGTCTCGAACGCGATCCGGCGCTCGCGCGCCGGTCTCGCCGATCCGCGCCGCCCGAACGGGTCGTTCCTGTTCCTCGGCCCCACCGGCGTCGGCAAGACTGAGCTCTGCAAGGCGCTCGCGGAATTCCTGTTCGACACCGAGGAGTCGATGGTGCGCATCGACATGTCGGAGTTCATGGAGAAGCACTCCGTGTCGCGCCTCATCGGCGCGCCGCCGGGATACGTCGGCTACGACGAGGGCGGTCAACTGACGGAAGCCGTGCGCCGCCGTCCGTATGCCGTGATCCTGCTCGACGAAGTCGAGAAGGCGCACCCGGACGTGTTCAACGTGCTGCTGCAGGTGCTCGATGATGGGCGCCTCACGGACGGGCAGGGCCGCACCGTCGACTTCCGCAACACCGTGATCATCATGACCTCGAACCTGGGTTCGGACGTGATCCAGAAGTTCACGGCCGAGAACAACTACGCGGCCATGAAGGCCGCGGTCATGGAAGTCGTGCAGGAGAATTTCCGGCCCGAATTCATCAACCGCATCGACGACATCTGCGTGTTCCACCCGCTGGGCACCGCGCAGATCCGCGCCATCGTGGACATCCAGCTCGCGCAGCTGCGGCGTCGCCTGCTGGAACGCAACCTCGAGCTGATGCTCGACGACTCGGCCGTGGAGCGCTTGAGCGAGGCGGGCTACGACCCGGTGTACGGTGCGCGTCCGTTGAAGCGCGCCATCCAGCAGCAGGTGGAGAACCCGCTGGCGCAGGCCATCCTCGGTGGCAAGTTCAATCCGGGAGACCGGATCCGCGCGCAGGCAAAGGACGGCAACGGGCTGGAGTTCGACAAGGAGCGCTAACTACCCGCGCTGGATGTCGCTCTGGCAGGCACGGCCACGCGCATCGATGATTTGGGGATGATCTTGCGCCAGTCAGCGCGATATCCATCGAGCCGGTCGAGGAGTCTCATGACTTCGTGGTCGCCAAGGAATGGCTGGAGCATCGGTTCTGCGCGCACGAATGTCAGGTCCATGGCGTGTGTCCGGGCCATGTTTTCGAGATGGCCCAGGAGTGCAGTACGGTTCCCGACCGCGGCAGCCACGCGTGCCCCGATTCCGTCGTAAGCGCCAGCCACGATCGGTGGCGCGAATTGCAGCTGGTATGCGCGTGCCAATTCCTGGGCGCGAGCGAGACTGCCCTGTTGGCGCAGGCACCACACGAGAATCGGCAGGTTCCAGGCATCGGTCATGGCATCGACCGAGCTCGCCGGCGACTGGAATGCGGGCCTTGCAACTTCAGTCGAACGCACGGCGCCGCTGCAATCGTTTGAAAAATATTGCAGCTCTGCCTGTGCAAGTTGCGCAAGGTAGTCACTTGGCCACCGCGTCATCGCCTGCTGGACGATCGGTCTGGCCGCGTCGATATTGCCGCTGAACAGGTACAGGTGCGCAATATTGTATGCACCGCCGGCGTTGTCCGGATTCACCTCGCCGGAGATCCTCGCGTGATGGAGTGCCGCGTCCTGCATGCTGAGATGCGCGTACTCCATTGACAGCCGGCCGTGCAGGAACTGGTCGCGCGGCGCCTTTTCGAGCGCACTCGCTTTGAAACGGTCCCAATCGAGCGCACGCCCTTCGGCGAACGCCATCTCGGCCCGAAAATCCGAAGGCCGCGGGTCTGTCGGTGACACGGCGCCAAGCTCATCCAGGAGTTGCTCCACCCGTCGCCGGTCATCGCCGAAGTTGTAGATCGAAAATAGGTTGGCGTAGATCGCATTCGGCCAAAGGGGATCTTGCCGGTAAGCGCGCCCGAGTATCTTCAGGGCTTGCTCGCGGCGACCCAGAAGAATGTAGGTGTATCCCAGCGCCAGCATGGGAGCAGGATCTCCGGGGTCCGCGGCTATCGCGCGCTCGAGCGTGGCCGCGCGCAAGGCCATGGAGAGGCTCTCGAGGTTGACCGGCCACATCCGCACCCACCAGAGGTCTGCGATGCGTGGATCGAGCTTGAGCGCTCGATCCAGCTCCGCTTCGGCGAGAGCACGATTGGCTGCGATGTCACCCTGCGCGCGCCGCGCGACGATTGCATGCACACGGCCGAGCCAGGCATGCGCCAGTGCGAACCCCGGATCGAGTTGCGTGGCGCGCCGGAATTGCTCGACCGCCCCCGTCAGCTGTGCATCGTTGCCCTGGCGAAATAGATAGATTCCGCGAAGGTAAGCGTTGTAGGCGTCCGGGCTGCTCGTGCGACTGCTACCGGCCGATGCATTGCCTGGCGCGCTCGGACCCGGCGACAGCGTTGCGATGACTTCTCGCGAGATGGCAAGCGTGATGTCCTGCAACTCCTCCGGCGTGCGATCGTAAGAGTGGGACCAGAGATGGCGACCGTCGCTCGTGGCCACGAGCTGCGCATTGATGCGGAATCCCTCGTCGACACGGCGAATCAGGCCTTCCAGCACGTACACCGCGTTCAGTTGCGCGCCGATCGTGCGGATATCCTGCCTGGTGCTGCGCACGTGGAATACCGAGCGCTGGCCGATGACGCGCAGTCGGCCCGAGTGCCCGATGCTGTTCATGAGTTCCTCGGCGAGGCCGTCGGCAAAGTACCCCATGTCGTGTTCGGGGCTCAGATCGACGAAAGGCAGAATGGCAATGGTGGGTATGCTGGCTGCTTCGTCGAGCGTCGTGGCTGCCGTCGCCCCGGCCTCCCGGCTTGGCCAGAACCGCCAGGCTGCCAGCGCGACGACCACCAGTAGCGCGGCGGCAGCAATCTTCAGGGTGCGATGAGACGTCGGTATCTGGTCAGCAGTTCGAGCGGGTGAATCCGGGCCACATCCCGGAACTGGCGTGGCGTCGGGCGCCGGGGAGTCCTGCCGCACGGCCGCGACAAATTGGTAGCCGCGTCCGGGGATGGTCGCGATGAACCGCTGCTCGCCGTGCTGCTCTCCGAGCGCGCGGCGCAGCACAAAGATGCATTGGCTGAGATTGCCTTCCTCGACCACGGTGTTCGGCCAGACCGCCTTCAGCAGCGCCGCCTTGTCGAGCAGGTCTCCTGGCCTCTCCACCAGGTACAGCAACAGGTCAAAGGCTCGGGAAGGTAGATCTACTGCCGACCCATCGCACGCGAGCAGGCGCCGCCTGGCGCCATCCAGCCGAAATCCTTCGAATTCATATTTCATTGAAGGACGCCTGAGGGATTTTAAGAACCAATAAGCGATGCACGAAGAAAGCTGATCTCCAGAGGACGACTGTACTCGCACGCCGGGCCCCGCAGAACAGGCGGCGGCGTGATCGCTAACAACCCCGGAGTACCGTCATGTCCGCATCGCAGCAGTGCCTTGCGCGCGGGTTCGCTCGCGCCTGCTATCTACTTGTCCTTGCGCTGTCTCTTGCCGGCGCCGAAGTGCGCGCGCAGGACGTCGCGCGAGTCTCGACGGACTGCGACACCGAGGACGTGGCCGCCCACGTCGACGAACAGTTCCGGATCTACGGACCGAGATCGGACAAGTACGAGTTCTTCGGGTTCATCTACCGGGTGGAAGGGGAGATCGGCAGCGCCGTGGTGCGCAGCAACGTCTGCCGTGGGCCTGACGGGTGCAAGATCGACATAGGTCCGGCTGCGAAGCGCATCCCGCGACGCGCCAAGGTGCTTGGCGAATGGCACACCCACTCGCACCTGAATGGCTCGCGCATCCTGTCCATCGAGGATGTGCGCGGTGCGAACCACAATCTCCACATCCGCTGTTACGCAGCCTGGTACGCCGGGCCGGGCGGGGAGATCTATCGCTGGGATCCGCGCAGTACCTCGGTGCCAACGGCGATGGCCACGCGGGTGACGGTCGGCAATTACCGCGTTGACGCAGAACTGCGGGTGGTTGCGCCCTTCCTGGTGACGTCCGGGGGTGAGCCTTCGCGGCAGTAGCGGTCGAATGCGGTACCGGCTCCTCCAGCCCGTGCCCGCTATAATCGCGGCGCAATATCTCGAGGACCGCGATGCCTTTCTACGAATACGAATGTCCGCACTGCAGCTACCACGATGAGGTCCTGCAGAAGATCACCGACAAGCCGCTCACGAAGTGCCCGAATTGCGGCAAGAAGGGACTCAAGAAGCTGATGTCGGCGCCCGTGTTCCGCCTCAAGGGTTCGGGCTGGTACGAGACCGACTTCAAATCCGACAAGGAAAACAAGCGCAACCTGGCTGGCGCCGAAAAGGAAGAGGCCAAGTCGGAAACCAAGTCCGAAACGAAGAGCGAGGCTCCGAAGGCCGAGGCTGCGAAGCCGGACAGCAAACCTGCAGCCGACAAGCCCGCCGCCTCGCCCGTGAAGCGTCCGGCCGCGCGCGCCAAGGCCAAGGCGAAGTCCGCGCGCAAGCCGCGGCGTTGAAGTCGCGATGAGCGATGCGCCGCGGCCTGGGATCGACAGCGTCGCGCTGCGTCGCCTGGTTGAGCGCGAGAACGAATCGTTCCTGACGACGCACCGCGAGTCGGCCCGGCTCGCGGCCGCGAGCGCGGCGCACTGGCTCAACGGCGTGCCCATGCACTGGATGCAGGACTGGCACACCCCGCATCCCCTGTTCGTCCGGCGTGCGAGCGGCGTCGAGGTCGAAGACGTCGACGGTAACCGGTACATCGACTTCTGCTTCGGCGATACCGGCGCGATGTTCGGCCATGCCCCGGCGCCGATTGCGCGGGCGCTCGCCGCCGCGAGCGCCGAAGGCATCACGGCGATGTTGCCTGCGGAACGCGTGGCACGCGTCGGCGAAAAACTCTCGCAACTCTTTGGACTGCCGTTCTGGCAGATGACCCAGACGGCGACCGATGCCAATCGCGCGGTGCTGCGCTGGGCGCGCGCGGTGACGGGCCGCGAGCGCATCCTGTGTTTCGATGGCTGCTACCACGGCACCGTCGACGAGACGATGGTGCGCGCCGTGCCCGGACAGACGGGAGCCACGCGCCCACGCGCCGGACTGATCGGCGTCAACCACGATGTGAGCGTGAACAGCGACGCGGTGCCATTCAACGACGAGGCCGCGCTCGAGCAGGTGTTGTCGCGCGGGCGAACCGCGGCCGTCATCGCCGAGCCCGTGATGACCAACATCGGCATGGTGCTGCCCGCGGCGGGCTTCCTGCGCAAGCTGCGTGACCTCACGCGCCGCCACGGCGTGCTGCTGATCATCGACGAGACGCACACCCTGTCATCGGCACGCGGGGGTTACTCGCGGTCGGCCGACCTTCAGCCTGACTTCTGGGTGTGTGGCAAGGCGATCGCGGGCGGCATGCCCTGCGCGGTGTACGGATTCACGGCGGAAGTCGAGGCGGGCATGCGCCGCGTCCAGCAGGCTCGCGGCGGCGGGCATTCGGGCATGGGCACGACGCTGTCGGCCAACGCGCTGGCGCTGGCTTGTCTCGAAGCCAGTCTCGACGAGCTGATGACGCCCGCTAACTACCAGGCCATGGAAGAAGCGGCACGACACCTCGCGGAAGGACTCGGCCGATCATTTGCCGCGCGCGCGCTCGGCTGGCACGTCGCGCGCGTCGGTGCGCGCCTGGAATTCGGCTTCGGAACACCACCGCGCGACGGCGCGGAATCGGAACGTAAGGCCTGGCCCGAACTGGAACACGCCATGCATCTTTACCTGCTCAATCGCGGCGTGCTGCTCACGCCATTCCACAACATGATGTTGTGCTCACCGCTGACGACCCGCGCGCATGCCGATCGGCTGTTGGCCGGCCTCGGTGACTGTCTGCGCGAAATCGCGGGGGCTCCATGAACGCGGATGCCGCCGAGCTCGCCCGTTTCCTCGAAGCGAATCCGGATGTCCGCGCGGTGCAGATCATGATCACCGACCCCTCCGGCGTGCTGCGCGGCAAGTCGGTGCGGCGTGAGGAACTGGTCCGACTGTTCGCTTCGGGCCGTCAGGTCGCCGGCTCCATCCTCGGATTGGACATCAGTGGCGAAGACGTCGATGCCACGGGGCTGGTCTGGGACACGGGTGATGCCGACATGTGCGCGCGGCCGATCGCGGGGACGCTCAAGCGCGCGCCGTGGCTGGCTGCGCCCACCGGGCAGCTGCTGCTCACCATGTTCGACGGCAAGGGTGAGCCGGCGCCCGCCGACCCGCGCCACGTGCTGGTGGGCGTGCTCGGGCGATTCGCGAGCCTCGGCCTGCGGCCGGTGGTGGCCTGCGAGCTCGAGTTCTATCTACTGAAGGACGAGGGCGGCGGGCGGCTGGTGCCCGCCGGCGGCGGCCGCAGCAGCGAGCGCCAGAAGATAGACGCCTACAGCCTCACGCGGCTCGACGACCTCGCGCCGGTGTTCGACGAGGTGTATCGCGCCGCGCAGGCCCAGGACCTGCCTGCCGAGACGCTGATGTCCGAGTACGCGCCCGGCCAGTTCGAGATCACGCTGCATCATCGCGACGATGCGCTGCTGGCGGTCGACGAAGCGGTGATGTTCAAGCGCCTGCTGCGCGGCGTGGCGGCGCGGCATGGGCTGATCGCCTGTTTCATGGCCAAGCCATTCACGGCGCGCGCGGGCAGCGGCCTGCACGTGCACGTCAGCGCCAACGACGCGGACGGGCGCAACGTCTTCGCCAGCGACGATCCGGCCGGCACGCCGGCACTGCGCCACGCCGTCGGCGGCATGAAGGCGACCATGGCCGAGTCGATGGCGGTGTTTGCGCCCAACGCGAATTCGTACCGGCGCTTCGTGAGCCAGAGCTACGCGCCCACGGCACCCATCTGGGGAATCAACAATCGCTCGGTGAGCCTGCGCGTGCCCTCGGGACCCGCGGCCTCGCGCCACGTGGAGCATCGCATCGCGGGTGCCGACGCCAACCTGTACCTCGCCGTGGCCACGGTACTGGCGGGCGCCGAGCTCGGGATGCGCGAGCGGCTCGACCCGGGGCCGCCCGTGCAGGGAAACGGTTATGCGCAGGTCGCGGAGCGCACCTTGCCGCAGACCTGGCACGACGCCCTGCAACGCGCCGCGAGCTCGCAATTCCTGCGCGCCGCGCTCGGGCCCGCGTTCCTCGACATCTTCCTGGCCATCAAGCGCCAGGAGTGCGCGCGTTTCTCGGCGGAAGTCTCCGAGCTCGACTTCGCGTGGTACCTGCGTAGTTAGGCTCTCAGCCCTTGGGCGCGGTGCCGGACTCGCGCGCCACGAGGTACTTCACCAGCTCGATGATCTCGTCGCCGCCGGAGACATTGTCGTTGTTGATGCGGTACTTGCCGTTCACCACGATGGTCGGTGTGCTGGGGACCTGCATGGCGACGATCTGGCTGTCGGCCTGGCGCATCTTGAGATCCACGCCGAAAGACTTGGACGCGGCGACGAAATCGGCCGCCTTCACACCCGTGATGCGCTGGTAGAACTTCGCGGCATCCTCGATGGTGGGCAGCTTGGTCTTGAGCCGGCGCGTCTGCGGATCCGAGACACCGAGCTCACCCGTGGTCCAGATGGCATCGAACATGGCGTCGTGCGCCTTCTCGGCGACGCCCAATGACACCGCGGTGAGATAGGCGCGCTGGAACATCGGCCAGGCCTCGGCGTTGTTCCAGGACGCCGGCAGATACACCAGCTGTGCATTCGCCGGCAGGCTGGCCTTGAGCTTCTTCATGGTGGGGCGGAAGGCATTGCAAGCCGGGCAGCCATAGGAGAACACCTCCATGACCTCGACCTTGCCGGGTGCGACATTCGTGCGCTGCGCCTGGGGGATGACACTGTAGTGTTTGCCGGCGACCCAGTTCGCTGCCTGCGCGGCGGTGGCGAGGCCGCCGAGGGCGGCGAGGGTGAGCAGCGACGTCAGGAAACGCTTCATGTAGCTACCTCTTTGAGCGATGTCAGCCAGCTTTCGACCGCGCGGCGGCCCGATGATTCAACCAGCGCCGCGCCAAATATACGGCGGCGCCGACCGGCAGCGCGATCGACAGCACCCAGCCAGCGTAGCCGCGAGAGACTGCACTCACGCTGAACGGCAGGATGCTCACGGGCGAGAAGTCCCAGGCGCCCGAGTTCCAGTTGATCGAGAGTTTGCCGATTCCCACGAGGATGAACAGGACCCAGAGCCATTTCCGCGCCAGCTGCTTGTCCATGATGCAGGTGATCAGCGCGGTCAGCGTCAGCCCGAGGATCAGCACCGCCGCCACCAGGATGCCGTATTGGCCCGGCGTCTTGTTCGCGAGTCCGAAGCCCGCCTGCTGCTCGATGGGGAATTCCATTTCCTTGACGTTGAGCGCGACGATGCTGCGGGTATCCGCGTCGGTGCGCGTGGCGCAGTTCACCATGAAATGGCGCTTGCCGAAGGAGTACTGGTAGATGAGATCGGCGGTGCGGGCGCCTTGCTCGCCGACGTTGATGTTCGCACCGATGAGCTTGACGGCATCGGGCTGACCGGAGGGCAGCATGCCCGCCATGTGCTCGAGTGTCGTGCGCGTCTCCGGGGAGCGCAGGCTCGGGTCCAGGTGCGTCTCGATGGCGTCGAAGCGTTTGCTGCGCAGGGCATCGATGCACTGGGTGGCACCCTGCTGGTCCTCGTCCGAGGCCACCTTCTTGACCATATCTTCGGGGTTGCACGCTGTGAGGCAGATGAGCGCTGCGCCGATGCACAGCAGGAACCTTGTTTTCGGCATGAGACCTGTCGTTTGTAGGGTTGCGGACCCCGGCAAGCTTAAGCATTCCGGTCACGTCGGCAAACCGGTAACATCGCCGCCCTTTCCATGTTTCCCGGGCTCTCCATGCGTTCTCACTACTGCGGCCAGGTCAACGAAAAGCTGGTCGGTCAAGAGGTTACGGTTGCCGGCTGGGTCCACCGCCGGCGCGACCACGGTGGCGTGATTTTCGTCGACCTGCGCGATCGTGACGGGCTGCTGCAGATCGTTTTCGACCCCGACAGCAAGGAGCAGTTTTCCGAGGCGGAGAAGCTCCGCAACGAGTTCGTGGTGCGGATCCGCGGCCTGGTGCGCGAGCGCCCGGCGGGCACGGCCAATGCCAACCTGGCCTCGGGCAAGGTCGAGTTGTTAGCGCGCGAGCTCGTGACGCTCAACCGCTCCGAGCCGCTGCCGTTCCAGCTCGACGAGCACGTGAGCGAGGAAGTGCGCCTCAAGTACCGCTATCTCGACCTGCGCCGCGACGACATGCAGCGCCGCCTGCGCCTGCGCCACAAGATCACGCGCGCCATGCGCCGCTACCTCGACGACCAGGGCTTCATCGACATCGAGACACCAGTGCTCGGCAAGGCCACGCCCGAAGGCGCGCGCGACTACCTCGTGCCGTCGCGCACGCACGCCGGCGCGTTCTTCGCGCTGCCGCAGTCGCCGCAGATCTTCAAGCAGCTGCTGATGGTCTCGGGCTTCGACCGCTACTACCAGATCGTCAAGTGTTTCCGTGACGAGGATCTGCGCGCCGAACGCCAGCCCGAGTTCACGCAGCTCGACATCGAGACCTCGTTCCTCTCGCAGGAACAGATCATGCAGATGATGGAGCAGCTCACGCGCCACATCTTCAAGGACGCCATTGGCGCCGAGCTCGCGAATCCGTTTCCGCGCATGAGCTACGAAGAAGCGATGCGCGCCTACGGTTCCGACAAGCCCGACCTGCGCAATCCGCTCACGCTCACCGACGTCGACGACCTCGTCGCGAACTGCGACTTCAAGGTGTTCGCGGGTCCGGCCAAGGATCCGAAAGGTCGCGTGGCCGCGCTGCGCGTGCCCGGCGGCAACGCGATGCCGCGCTCGCAGATCGATGACTACACCGCGTATGTCGGTCGCTACGGTGCGAAGGGCCTGGCGTACATCAAGGTCAACGAGAAGGCGAAGGGCAAGGACGGCCTGCAGTCGCCGATCGTCAAATTCCTGTCCGACGAGGCGATCCAGGGGATTCTCGAGCGCACCGGTGCGGCCGACGGCGATCTCATCTTCTTTGGTGCGGACAGCGCCAAGGTGGTCAACGACGCGCTCGGTGCACTGCGCCTCAAGGTGGGCGTGGACCAGAAGCTGACCACCGGCGACTGGAAGCCGCTCTGGGTCATCGACTTCCCGATGTTCGAGTGGGATCCGGAGGAGAAGCGCTGGGTGGCCATGCACCATCCGTTCACCTCGCCGGTCACCGACGACATCGCCACGCTGCAGGCCGCGCCCGACAAGGCGCTGGCCAAGGCCTACGACCTCGTGCTGAACGGCAGCGAGATTGCCGGCGGCTCGGTACGTATCTTCCGCCAGGACATGCAGTCGGCGGTGTTCGAACTACTCGGCATCAACGCGGAGGAGGCGAAGCTCAAGTTCGGCTTCCTGCTGGATGCGCTCAAATACGGCGCGCCGCCGCACGGTGGCATCGCGTTCGGCCTCGATCGCCTGGTCATGCACATGGCCGGCACCGAGAGCATCCGCGACGTGATCGCCTTCCCGAAGACGCAGACCGCCGCGGACCTCATGACCGATGCGCCGACCGAGGTGTCGGAGAAGCAGTTGCGCGAATTGCACATTCGCGTACGCACGCCACCGCCCACCAGCTGAGGCATGAAGACAGCCGCGGTATTCGTCCACGGCCTCTGGCTCACCGGCGCGGAGTCGGCGCTGATGCGACGCCGACTCGCCGCGCGGCATGGTTTTGCGTGCCACAGCTTCAGCTACCGCACGATGGCGCGTTCGATGAACGACGTCACTATGCAGCTCGCCGCATTCGTCGAGCGCATCGATGCCGACGCGGTGCACTTCGTCGGCCACAGTCTCGGCGGCCTCGTGCTCTATCGCTACTTCGAGACCGCGCCGTGCGGCAAGCCGGGACGCGTGGTGTTCCTGGGGTCGCCCACGGTCAAGAGTCGCACCGCCGAACGCGTGGGGCGGCTGCCCGTGGTTTCCTCGCTGATCGGCCGCATGGTGCATGACGAGCTGGTGTGGCCGCGCGAGCCACGCGCCTGGCGCTGCGAACGCGAGCTCGGGCTCATCGCCGGTACCCGACCGCTCGGCCTCGGCCGCTTCTTCGCTCGCTTCGAGGAGGACTGCGACGGGACCATCGGTGTCAGCGAAACCAAACTACCCGGACACACCGCGCACGTGACCCTGCCCGTCAGCCACATGGGCATGCTGGCTTCCGCCGCGGTGGCCGACCAGGTGGGTGAATTCCTCGCCAATGGAAGGTTTCGTTCCCTCTGAGCCTGTCAGGCCAGCCCGCACCACGGCAGAATCCGTGAACAAAGGGGAGGACTGCGCATGAAACAGATTCCAATCTTGGGCCTCGTCGCGGCCGTGGGCCTGGCCCAGGTTGCGGACGCCGCGGGAAATACGCCCATCAATACGCCCGCGCGTGCCGCCCGCAGCGCGCTGTATGCGCTGGAGCTCCCGAACACGATTTCCCAGCGCGTCAACGACGATGACTACGGCGCGCGGAACATCATCGAGAAAGGCTTCGACCTGCTCGAAGCCGCGACCACGGTCGAGGCCCTGCTGGCATCGCCGCGCGGCATCGTCGTCCCGTGTCCCTCCGGAGGTACGCTGACGACACGCATGTCACGCAGCGTGCCGCGCCTCGTCACCTTCGACTGGGCCGACTGCAAACAGACCGACCTGGTTGGACAGGTGTACTCGCAGACGGGTCCCGCCGAAGTGGTCATGACCGAGGCCTCTTTCAGGCCGAAGACCCTCTACAGCCTGCGGCTCGGCAACGGCGCGCGGGACCACGTCGAATCACATCCGCGGATGCCCAATGTCGCGTACGGCGAATTCGTGGTCCGCCGGAATCAGCGGTTCACCGGCGTCATCCAGCAACGCGAGTTCGACTGGCAGGATGTGCCCGGTGGAACGTACGAGCTCACGGGGTTCGTGGAGCGCACGCTGATGCTTCCGGATCGTAACGCCGGCCAGCCGCCCAGCACCGAGTTGTACCCGTACGTGACCTACACGTATGCCGATCACGCGCTGCTCTCGCGTGAACGCACCAGCGGCTACGACGCGAACCAGGTGTGGTCGTACCACGAAGACATCGTGTTCGCCTGGGGCCTGCTCGGGTCGAGGAATGACGTCCCCGCGCGCCCCAACAAGCCGGCGACGTCCACGACCGATGAATATCGCGGATTCGGTCTGCGGGCGCAGAACTCGCTCGGTGGTCCCCCGGGCGGTCCCGGCAGCACCGTCGAATTCGACGGCAAGCTGCAGGTGCTTCGCTACGATTCGAGGGGCCTGGGTTGCACGTCGCCGGAAGCTTTCACGTATCGCACGGTAGTTCCGATGACCACGCCCCCGGAGATGTCGATCGGCTTCGCCTACGACGCGGGTGCGATCGAGGTAAACGGCTCGACACGACTCGCATTCACCGGGCTGCCATCGCAGGACGGGAACATTTTCAGTGCGAAGTCGCAGCTCGACATCACCGCCCCGGGTCTCTCGCCGATGAGGTTCGTCGTAGACCCGTTCGTCGCCGAACAGGTGCGTGCCGCGGCCGTCTGCAAGTGAAGACCGTCTAGCTTCCGGTGACGGCCGCGATTTCGATCACCACGGTGAAGAAGAATGATCGAGATCGATGGGTCCACGGGCGAAGGCGGCGGGCAGATCCTGCGCTCGGCGCTTTCGCTGTCCATTTGCACGGGCCAGCCGTTTCGCATCGCGAACATCCGCGCGAGCCGCGAGAAGCCGGGGCTCATGCGCCAGCACCTGACGGCCGTGAAGGCCGCCGCGGAAATCTGCGCCGGCGAAGTCGACGGCGCGGAGCTCGGTTCACGCGCGCTCACGTTTCGGCCCGGCCGACTCGTCGCCGGGGACTATTCTTTCGCGATCGGCACGGCGGGCAGTTGCACGCTGGTCTTGCAGACGGTGTTACCGCCGTTGCTGGTCGTGGCCGGCGAAAGCCGCATTCGCATCACGGGAGGCACGCACAATCGCGCATCGCCGCCGTTCGACTTCCTGGCGCGCAGCTTCCTGCGAATGCTGGAACGGATGGGCGCAGCCGTGGACTTGCAGCTAGTGAGTTACGGGTTCTTTCCGCAAGGTGGTGGCGAGATCCGCGCGCGCGTGCGGACCGGCGCGCGCCTCGAGCCCTTGTCGCTCACCTCGCGCGGCGCGTTCATCGCCGGCCAGGCAGACGCATACATTGCAGCCATTCCGCTGCACGTCGCGCAGCGTGAGCTCGAGGTCATCGGCAAGGCGCTGGGTTGGACGCCGGAGCAGTTGCACGTTCGCGGCTTGCCGAACGACGTCGGTCCGGGAAACGCCGTGACCATCAGCATCGAGCACGAGCACGTCACCGAAGTCTTCACGGGTTTCGGTGAGAAGGGCATTCGCGCGGAGGCGGTGGCCGAGCGAGTCGCGAACGAGGCGCGCCGCTACCTGGCCGGCACCGCGCCCGTGGGTGAGCACCTGGCCGATCAGCTGCTGCTGCCGATGGCGCTGGCGGGAGGTGGCGAGTTCCTCGCCACCGCCGCGACGCCGCACCTGCGCTCCAACGCGGCGGTGGTGGAGCGCTTCACCGCGCGCCGCGTGGCCGTCGAGCCACGCGACGACGGCGTGCGCGTCTCGCTGCGTTAGAACTTGAAGCGCAACTCGTGCGTGGTGTTGTCCTTGAGCTTTACCACGAGTTTGCGGCAGCCGGTCCAGCTCGCGTCGGTCGCCCAGTTGTAGGTGAACGTGTGTGTCGACTCGTCGAAGAAAATGCCGGCCGCGCCGCTCGCGGCTTCGGTGTACGGCGCCACGGGGGCGCTTCCGCAACTCACGGTCGTCACCGTGGCCGACGTGAATGACGCCGTGTTCGTTACCCAGCCGCCTTCGCCATCGGCGAGCTGCCAGCGGATCGGCACGAGAGCCCCGCGCGTCACGAGGTTCAGCGTCGGCGGTGTGTTGCTCGGTGCCTGGAATGCGGTCCAGTTGAAGTACGGCTCGACGTAGTAGTAGTGAGTCTGCGTGGTGGTGAAACCCACCAGGTCCCTGGCCGTCACCTTGAGCGAGCGCGAGCCGCTGGTCCGGGTGAGATAGTCGCCGTCCGCGACCGACGCCGTGCAGCTCAGCAGCGATACATCGTTGCAAGAGTAGTCGGCAAACGCCTCCTGGTAGAGGCCGAAGTGCGCGCCGTCCGCGGGACTCGGGAAGTCGAGCACCGGCGCGGTCTTGTCGATGTTGCGCGCCACGCTGGTGAACGTCGCCACATTGCCGGCGTTGTCGGTCACGACCACCTGGCCCGTGACGTTCGCGCCCTCGGTCCTGATCACGAGCGGGCTCGCCACGCTGGTCGACGCCAGGCCCGAAAGCGCGTCGCTGCGCGTGAAGGCGATGCTCACGTTGGTCTTGTTCCAGCCATTGGTGTTCGGCGCCGGCGATGGCGTGCCGAAGCTCAGCACCGGGAGCGTGGCGTCCCGCCGGATCGTCACCGAGCTGTTCGTGGTGCCACCCGCCGACGTGACCGAGCAATTGAAGGTGACGCCCGCCGTGTCGGCCGACACGTTGGTGGCCTCGCATCCCGTCGTGCCGAGGATGCTGCCCGGTGATTCGTCGATGGTCCAGGCCACGTGCACGTCGCTCGTGTACCAGCCGTTGTTGCCCAGCGTGCCAGTGACCTGCGGCGAGATTGCAGGCGCGGTACGGTCGATGTTCACTGCCGGCGTGGTGAACGTCGCGCTGTTGCCGGCGACGTCGCTGACCACGACCTGCGCGTCGAGCGCTGCGCCACTGCCGCTGATCACGACCGGGTTGGGTGTGCTGGTGGCGGCGACGCCCGAGGTCGCGTCGCTGGCGCTGAACGGGATCGACACGTCACCGTTGTTCCAGCCTGCGGCATTCGGTGTCGGCGAAGCGGAACCGAAATCGAGCACTGGCGGCGTCGCATCGCGCTTCACGGTGACGGAGCTCGAGAGAGATCCACCGCCGGAAGTCGCGGTGCAGGTGAAGGTCGTGCCGGCCGTGTCCGTGGTGACCGTGGTGTTCGCGCAGCCGCTGGTCGCGCTCACGCTGGAATCCGGATCGGTCACCGTCCAGTTCACCTGCACGTCGTCGCGATACCAGCCGTTGTTTCCCGGTAGGCCGTTGACTGCGCTCTGGATGATCGGCGCGGAGCGGTCGATGTTGAACGCGGGCGTGGTGAACGTCGCGGTGTTGCCCGCGCGATCGGTGACCGTCACGGTTTGTTTGAGGTCGGTGCCCGTGCCCGTGATGAGCGCCGGGTTCGTGCTGCTGGTGGAGACCACGCCGGACAGCGCATCGTTCGCGGTGAATGGTACCGACACGTCCGCGTGCTGCCAGCCGCTGGCATCGGCGGCAGGAGTGGCCGTGCCGAAAGAGAGCGTGGGCGCGACGGTGTCGCGCTTGATGGTCACCGACCGGCTCGCGACGCCGCCCGCGGAGGTCGTCGTGCAGGTGAAGGTCACGCCGGCCGTATCGGTGGTGACGGTGCGCTGCCCGCAACTCTGCCCCGGCCATTCGTACGCGGACTCCGGATCCGAGGCCGTCCAGCTGACCGTGACGTTGCTGCGATACCAGCCGTCGTTGCCAAGCGTGCCGGTGACTACCGGGGTGATGACCGGCGGCGTCGTGTCCACGGGCGTGAGCGGCATGTCCGGAATGCGGAAGATCAACTGCTCGTTGCCGTCGGCGATGTACAGGCTGCCGTCCGGACCGAACAAGGTATCGTTCGCGTACTGGATCGAATCGCCCTGCGGCGTGTTCAGCCCCCAGCCTGCATTGGCGCGGTTGATCACGCCGGTGACGGCATCGATGCGGCGCAGCCTGAATCCCGTGGTCACGAAGATGTTGTCGGCCGCGTCCACCGCCACCGTGACCAGGTAGCCGAGCTGCGCCGAAGTCGCCGGGCCGCCATCGCCATCCCAACCGCCGCCGCCATTGCCGGCGACGGTGGTGATGATGCCGGTCGCCAGGTTCAGCTTGCGGATGCGCGCGTGCGACTGGTCGGCGATCAGCAGGTTGCCCGCGTGATCGAACGCGAGACCTTGCGGAGAGGCGAGCGAGGCCTGCGAGCCAGGGCCACCATCACCCAGCGGACCCGTTCCGGAGCCGTTGCCTGCCACGGTGGAAATGATGCCGGTCTGCGCGTCGATCCTGCGGACGCGGTTCACCTCGGAAAAATAGAGGTCGCCATTGGGCGCGGCCACGATCCGGACCGGCGTATTGAGCGTCGCGTCCATCGCGGGAGCGCCGTCGCCGGTGCTCGAGCCCACGCCATTGCCGGCGATGGTGGTGATGATGCCGGTGGCGGCATCCACCTTGCGGATGCGGTGATCGAAGCCGGTCGCGATATAGACGTTGCCGGCGGCGTCGACGGCGACACCCTGAGGCCCGGAACCGAAAGTCGCCTCGGTGGCCGGCCCGCCATCGCCGCCATGCTCGGGCGACACCCACTCGCCGATCTCGTCGAACTCGACGCCATGGATCTTGCCTGCGATGGTGCTCGTCATGCCGGTGGCGGCGTCGATCCTGCGCACCACGGCATTGCCCAGGTCGGCGAAATACAGGTTGCCCTGCGCGTCGGCCGCGAGCGCCTGCGGCATGTCGACGCAGGTCTCGAGGCGCGGACCATCGCCGCACCAGTTCATGGTGCCATTGCCGAGCACAGTCTCGACGATGCCGGTGGCGAGGTCCACGCGGCGGACGCGCCGGGTGAATCGCTCGCTGAAGTACAGGCCGCCATCCGGATGCGCGAGGAGCCCGCTGATCTGTGTCAGCCCGGCGCTGGTCGCCAGCTCGCCATCGTCGGCGCCGGAATTGTTCCAGCTGCCATCGCCGATGACGGTGGAGATCAGGCCGCTGGCGCCGTCCACGCGGCGCACGCGCTGGTTGAGCTCATCATAGAAATAGACATTCCCGGCGCCGTCGACCGTGAGGTAGCGCGCGCCGGAAATCTGCGCCGCGGTCGCCGCGATACCGTCGCCGTTGTATCCCTCGACGCCGGTGCCGGCGATGGTCGAGACATTGCCGGGCATCCAGACGTCCGCCGCCGAGAACTTGCGGATGCGGAAGTTGCCGTTGTCGGCGACGTACACGTTGCCTTGTGCATCCGTGGCGACCGATTGCGGGTTGTTGAATCGCGCCTGGCTCGCAGGTCCGCCATCACCTGAGAATCCGAGCGTTGTGCCCGCGAGGATGCGCGAGCTCGCCCGCACGCCGTAAGGATCGTAGGTCTGCTCGAGGATGCAGATCAGGCTCTCGGCACCGTCGGCCACCACCACCCGCCTGCCGGGCAGCGTAGCCATGTCGTCGACACTGCCGAACCGCGCCGGATAAAAAGGCTGGCCGCTGCAGCGAGTGTTCTGGGAATAGTAGTCGTCGCCGGCGAAGAACTCGTCGCCCGCGTGCGGAATGTCGAGCACGCGAATGGAATCGCCGGGCTGGCGTCCGTACACGAAACCCGCGTTGTCGACGGTGAGGTCGCGAAAGCCGCGGTACACCGGCGTCGTCTGGCCCGGGAAGTTTGTGCGCTCGTCGGGCATCAGCGTGGCGGTGCGCGTCGCCGGGTCGAAGCGGTAGATATTGCCTTCGGTAGCCTGGATGACGTAGATCCGGCCGTCGGGGCCGAGTGCCAGTTCGCCCGGCAGGATGGGGGTCAGCAGCCCCGGAGAGTTGGCGAGGCGTGCGCCGCCCGCAAAACGTTCGAGGGTCTGGGCATGGGCGGTGACGACGAGCGCAAGCGCGAGGGCGCCTGCGATCCTGCGGACGCAAGTACGGATCATCCTGTTCTCTCCCTGAAGACCCAGACAGGCCGGCGCCGATCTTAGCCTGCCGCGACTGGTTAGTGACTAACTTCCGTCTTATCTGCCTCCAGTTGCAGGTCGATGACGCGAGCAGGACAAATCAGAATTCGAATCCCACGGCGACGCGCGCCACATTCTTGCCGCCGCTCACGCGGGCGACGCCGCCCGAGAGCTGGAACGAATTGGTGAACGCATGGCCCACGGCGAGGCCCACCGCGGTTTCGCCGTCGTGGTAACCCGTGCCGAGGCCGATGGCCGTCTTGCCGGGCGCCGAAGGCACGGCGGCAGGTAGGGCGGCGGCGGCCGCGATGCCGCGTGCCGCGTAGGCGCGCGCGTATTGCACCTGCTGGTCGGTGTACGAGACCGCCGAATCGAAGCGCTGGTCGGTGTAGTTCTGCGCGCCCGCGAGGCCGCCGCTCACGGCGGCCAGCGCCGCGTTGAGCTGCGTGAGGTTCACGGCGTCGGTGCCGCTGGTGCCCGCCGCCACGTTGGTGACTCGTCGCTCGTTGCCGGCGCTACCTACCGAGACGGTATTGGCGGCGTTCGTGGTCGAGCCGTTGCCCAGCGCCACCGAGTTCGCATGCGTGGCCTGCGCGTTGTTGCCGACGGCCACGCCGAAGTTGCCCGACGCCACGGCGTTGTCGCCGAGCGCCGTGCTGTTGGTGCCGGTGGCCTGGGCCCCCGTGCCGACCGCCACCGAGGACTGCGCCCGTGCGCCGGCGCCGATGGCCACCGAGTTCGACTGCACGGCGGTCGCGCCGCTGCCCATGGCGATCGCGCCCGCGCTCTGCGCGTTGGCATTGGTACCGAGCGCGATGGCGTTGTTGGCGCCCGCGCCGACGTCAGCGCCCGAGCCCATCGCGAGCGCGTTGCTGGCATTGGTCGTGCCGCAGCTCACCGAGCTGCCGTTGATGCGGCACAGGCCGCTCTGCACCAGCTGCGAGAACACCGCCTGCAGCTGCGCGAAATTCACGGCCTGGTCGGACTGCGTGGCCGCCGTGACCCCGCCGATGCTGCCGGCATTCGTGATGCCGCCATTGTTGAGGTTGGCGCTCGCGAAGCTCGCCGCGGTGTTGCCGCCGGTGACGAGATTGCTGGCAAAACCCTGCGCGTTGGACTGCGCGACGTTGGCGGCATTGGTCGCGAAAGCCTGCGCATTCGCCTGCGCGACGCCCGCGGCCGTGTCGGCCGCATTGGTGGCGAAGGTCTGCGCATTCGCCTGGGCGGTGTTCGCGGCGTTGGTGGCAAACGTCTGCGCGTTCGCCTGCGCGGTGTTCGCGGCGCTGGTGGCAAAGGTCTGCGCGTTCGCCTGCGCGGTGTTCGCGGCGTTGGTCGCGAAAGTCTGTGCGTTCGCCTGCGCGGTGTTCGCCGCGTTGGTCGCGAAGGTCTGTGCGTTGGACTGCGCGGTGTTCGCCGCGTTGGTTGCGAAGGTCTGTGCGTTGGACTGCGCGGTGTTCGCCGCGTTGGTCGCGAAAGTTTGCGCGTTCGCCTGCGCGGTGTTCGCCGCGTTGGTCGCGAAGGTCTGCGCGCTGGTCAGCGTGGCCGCGTCGGCGGTGTCCACGTAGCCGCGGTTGGTGGCGTCGGTGGTCGCCGTGGGGCCCGCGACATTGACGATGCGGCGTTCCGAGCCCGCGTCGCCGACACTCACCGTATTCGCCTGGTTCGCGATCGAGCCCGCGCCGAGCGCGACCGAATTCGCCGCATTGGCATCGGCGCCCGCGCCGATGGCGGTGGCATCCGTGTTGCTCGCGGTGCTGGCCATGCCGAGCGCGGTGGCGTTGGTGCTCGACGCCGAGGCGCCGAATCCGAGCGAGCTCGCACCCGCGCCCGTGGCGTTCGACGCGAGGCCGACGGCCGTCGACAGGTTGCCCAACGCGAGTGACTGGTTGCCGACCGCTGTGCTGCCCGCCGCATTCGCGAGGGCGTCCGCACCGACCGCGGTGGCGCCCGCGCCATTCGCGGTGGCCGCCGTGCCGAGTGCCGTGGTGCTGGTGGCGTTGGCCTGGGCGTTCACGCCCAGCGCCGAGGCATCCTGGCCGGTAGCGGCCGCCTGCATGCCGATGGCCGTCGCCTGCGGCGCGTTCGCCACGGCGCTGCGTCCGACGGCCGTGCTGTTGCCACCCACGGCGGAGGACACCGCGCCGACTGCCGTGTCGCTCGCACCACCGACGGTGGAGGAATCGCCGCAGTGGAAATTGCCGCCCGCGACGTCTTCGCATTGTGCCGGTGTCTGGGCCGCGGCTTCGTGCGTGTGAAACGCGAATGCGTAAACCAGGAGGGCGGGGAGAAGGCGGTTTTTCATAATGACGTCCCTTGTTTTCTGCGTCGCGCATGGATGCGCTGCGTCGAAGGACGCGCAGACTAACGAAGGAGCAAACCGCGTTTGTGCGCCGCGGACTCGGGAGTTACCGCAAGTTCCGACTGGATCACACTGCAGTTGGCGCGGACAGAATGTGTCCGCCGCAATCAGCCCAGCAGCGAGCGCAGCTTGTAGACCAGATCGAGCGCGGCGCGGGGCGTGAGATCGTCGGCACTGACCGCACGCAGCGCGGCTTCCACTTCAAGCAGGCGCGGATCCACGGGTGGTGGCGCGGGCGGCTCGAGCGGCAGTTGCGCCTGTGGCGTGGGCGCCGGCGCGCGGCGACCGCGTGCGCCGCGCGCGCCACCGGGATCGCTGGCGTGCGCCTGGGTTTCCAGCGCCACGAGATACTCGCGCGCAGCCGCGATCACCTCGCGCGGCACGCCGGCGAGTTGTGCCACGGCCAGGCCGTAGCTGCGGCTCGCCGGGCCTTCCTTCACGGCGTGCAGGAACACGATGCCGTCGCGATGCTCGGTCGCGTCCAGGTGCACGTTCGCCACGCCATCGATTTCCTGCGCGAGTTGCGTGAGCTCGAAGTAATGTGTCGCGAACAATGTGAACGCACGATTCACGCGCGCGATGTGCCGCGCCACGGCCCAGGCCAGCGAGAGTCCGTCATAGGTGCTGGTCCCGCGCCCGATCTCGTCCATGAGGATCAGGCTCTTGTCCGTGGCATTGTTGAGGATGTTGGCGGCCTCGGTCATCTCCACCATGAACGTGGAGCGCCCGCCCGCGAGATCGTCGCCCGCGCCGATGCGCGTGAAAATGCGGTCGATGGGGCCGAGTACGGCGCGTTCGGCCGGCACGAAGCTGCCCACGTGCGCGAGCAGCACGATCAACGCGCTCTGGCGCATGTACGTGCTCTTGCCGCCCATGTTGGGCCCGGTGACCACCAGCATGCGACGCGCGGCATCGAGCTGCAGGTCGTTCGGGACGAACGGCCCCTGGATGAAATGTTCGACCACCGGATGGCGGCCGCCGCGGATCTCGAGGCAGGTCTCGGCCACGAGTTTCGGCTCGGTCCAGTTGAGCTGGGCCGCGCGTTCGGCCAGCGCCGCGAGGCAGTCGAGCGTGGCGAGCGCGCTCGCGGTGGCCTGCAGCGCCGCCAGGCGATCGATGAGCTGCGTGAGCACTTCTTCGTACAGTTCGCGCTCGCGCGCCAGCGCCTTCTCGCGAGCGCCGAGCACCTTGTCCTCGAAGCTCTTGAGTTCCGGCGTGATGAAACGCTCCGCGTTCTTCACGGTCTGCCGGCGGATGTAGTCCTTCGGAACGTTCTCGGCCTGCGAGCGATTGATCTCGATGTAGAACCCGGAGACGCGGTTGTAGGCCAGCTTCAACGACGGAATGCCGGAGCGCTCGCGTTCGCGACGCTCGAGCTCGAGCAGGAAGTCGTCGGTGTTCGAGGAGATGCGCCGCAGCTCGTCGAGCTCGGCGTCGTAACCCACCGCGATCACGTCACCCTCGCGCAGCAACACCGAAGGTTCCTCGGCGATGGCCCGCTGCAGCAGCCCGGCCACGTCCTCGTGATCGTCCACCGCCTGCGTGAGCTCGATCACGAGCGGTGCCTCGATCCTCTTCAATGCGGCGCGCAGTGCGGGCAACACGCCGATCGAGGCGCGCAGCGCCGTGAGGTCGCGCGGCCGGGCGCTGCGCAGCGCCACGCGCGCGAGGATACGTTCCACGTCGCCGATGGCCCGCAGCGGCTCGCGCAGGCTCTCGAAACGTCGCGCGTCCACGAGCAGCGCGAGCGCCTGGTAGCGCCGGCGCAGTTCCTGCTGGTTGGTCAGCGGGCGGTTCAGCCAGCGTCGCAGCTGGCGCGAGCCCATGGGCGTGGTGGTCGAGTCCAGCAGTGCGAACAGCGTCGCGGAATCCTGGCCCGACAGCGACGCGTCGATCTCCAGGTTGCGCCGCGTGGCGGCATCGAGCTGCAGGGCGTCGCCGCGTTCCTCGACCGCGAGCTGCGTGATGTGCGGCAACGCGGTCTTCTGCGTCTCGCGCACGTATTGCAGCAGCGCGCCCGCGGCGCAGATCGCGAGCGGCAGGTCGTCGGCGCCGAAACCGCGCAGGTCGAGCGTGCCAAGCTGGTCCGTGAGCAGTCGCGAGGCGCTGGCCAGCTCGAAGTGCCAGGGCGGACGCACGCGCGCCGCGCCATCGGCCAACGCGCCGAGCTCGCGCGACTGGTCCTCGGGAATCAGCAACTCGGCGGGTTTGAGCCTTTCGAGCTCGGCCGCGAGCGCCGGCTCGCCATCCGCCTCGAGCACCGTGAAGCGTCCCGCGGCCAGGTCCAGCCACGCGAGGCCGAACGACACGCCTTCCTTGCCGGGCCGCCGAACTACCGCGGCTAACAAGGTTTCGCGGCGTTGCTCGAGCAACGCATCGTCGGTGACCGTGCCGGGCGTGACCACGCGCACCACCTGGCGTTCGACCGGGCCCTTGGACTTCGCGGGGTCACCGACCTGCTCGCAGATCGCCACCGACTCGCCCTTGCGCACCAGCCGGCCGAGATAGGTATCGACACTGTGGTAGGGCACGCCCGCCATCGGGATGGGTTCGCCGGCCGACTGGCCGCGCGCAGTCAAGGTGATGTCGATGAGCTTGGCGGCGCGCCGTGCGTCGTCGTGGAAGAGCTCGTAGAAATCGCCCATGCGGTAGAACAGCAGCGCGTTGGGGTGCTCGGCCTTGATGCGCAGGTACTGCTGCATCATGGGGGTGTGCTGGGAGTTCGCTTCTGGAGCCAAGCTGTTCGCCATGGGGGACTGCCGGGGGAGCGCGGATTATGCATGCCCGGAGTGCCTATGGCGCGGGCCGCCGCGGGAGACCAGATTGCAGGTCCCGCCCGCGCACCGGAACAGAATGAAGACCAGGACCGCTCTCGCATCGCTGCTGCTCGCAGCCCTGGCCGGTACCGCGCGGGCGCAGGACGCGTCCGATGGCGGATGGCATTACCTCGTCGAGCCCTACGCGATGTTCCCCAACATGAAGGGCGAAACCGGGATCGGCAGTTTCCCTCCCGTGCACGTCGACCAGGATCCGCAGGACATCTTCGATCACCTGCAGATGGGCGCGATGTTTTTCCTCGAGGCGCGCAACGAAAACTGGGCCCTCAGCTCGGACCTGCTGTACATGGACCTCGAGGCGGACATCGAGCAGGCCACGCTGATTGCGGGTGGCAAAGTCGGCGTGTCGCAACTCGGCTGGGAGCTCGCGGCCCTGCGTCGGGTCGGGCCCTGGTTCGAGCTCGGGCTCGGTCTCACGTACAACAAGATCGACGCGGACGTGGACATCGACGTGCTCGCGCTCGTCGGTCCCGACTACACGCTGAGCGCTGGACTCACCGAAGAATGGATAGACCCGACGATGGTCGCGCGCGCCACGTTGCCGTTCGGGGACAAGTGGTTTTTCCAGGCTCGCGCCAACCTCGGCGGATTCGGTATCGGAAATGCCTCCGAGCTCAACTGGCAGCTGCAGGCCGACGTCGGTTACCGGCCTTCCGGGAAGTGGCGGTTGTCGTTCGGCTATCGACTCATCGACATCGACTACGACCAGGGCAGCAACGGCGACCGGTTCGTGTACGACGTTCGGACCTTCGGCCCCGTTTTGAGGCTCGGCTACAGCTTCTAGTGCCCCCAGTGCTTATGGCGCCGGCGACGCCGAAAGACGAGATTCGTCGGCATGATGCGCAAACTGTTGCCCACCCCGTGGCGTGCCCTGGGCGCGCTCGTCCTGGCTGGCCTGGTATTCGCGGTGCCGATCGCGTCCCGGGCACAACAAACAACCTCGAACGGCCGGCCACGCATCGGGCTGGTGCTCGCCGGTGGTGGCGCGAAGGGCGGGGCGCACGTCGGCGTGCTCAAGGTGCTCGAGGAAATGCACGTACCCATCGACTGCATCGCGGGCACGAGCATGGGCGCGCTGGTGGGCGGTGGTTACGCGTCGGGCATCCCGGCCGCGGAGCTCGAGAAGTTCGTCACCACGATCAACTGGGGCAAGGTGGTCGGCAGCCAGGGGCGCCGCGACCTCGAGCCCATCGAGCAGAAACGCGCCGGGGCCACCTACAGCAACGAATTCGAGTTCGGCCTCACGCCCGATGGCTTGACGTTGCCGGGTGGCCTGGTGAACACCAGCAACATCGAAGACCTGCTGCGCACCTACGTCGCCACCGCGCGCATGCAGGACCAGTTCGACAAGCTGCCGATTCCGTATCGCGCCGTCGCCACCGACATGGTCACCGGGCAGATGGTGGTGATCAAGGACGGTGACCTCGCCACCGCGATGCGCGCGAGCATGGCCATTCCGGGCGCGTTCGCGCCCGTGATCATGGACAAGTACATCCTCAACGACGGCGGCCTGGTGCGGAACATTCCCATCGACGTGGCGCGCGAGTTGTGTGCCGACCGCGTCATCGTAGTGAACCTGGTCGAGCCTTCCATCGATCCGAAGCGCCTGCGCACGGCCACGCAGCTGCTGAGCCGCACCATGGACGTGATGATCGAGGCCAACGAGACGCTGCAGCTGCAGACCATCAAGCCCGGCGACGTGCGCATCGACGTGGAGATGGGCGACATCACGACCGCGGATTTCGAGCGCGTGCCCGACACCATTCCGCTCGGCGAGAAGGCGGCGCGTGCCAAGGCGTCCGAGCTCGCGGCGTTCGCCGTGCCCGAGGCGCAATACGCCGCGTGGCGCCAGCGCGTGACGCAGTCGCAGAACATCGAGGCGCGGCTCGCCGACGTGCGCTTCGAGGGACTGAAGCGCGTGAACCCGGAGTTCCTGAGCAGCCGCGGCGGACTCAAGGCCGGCGACGTCGCCGACTCCACCAAGATCAGCAACGAGGCGCAGCGCATGGCCGTGCTGCAGGAGTTCGACTCGGTGGGTTACCGCCTCGATGGCGACCCGACCAACCCGGTGCTGACCTGGCTGCCGCGCGAGAAGAACTGGGGGCCTAACTACCTGCGGGCGGATCTCGGCCTCTACACCACGGCCGACGGCGACCTGACGTTCACGCTGTACGGCCGGCACACGCGTACCTGGGTGAACACGCTCGGCGCCGAGTGGCGCAACGAGCTGCAGTTCGGCGGCGACTCGGTGATCTCCACCAGCCTCTACCAGCCGCTGGATGTTTCGCAGCGCTTCTTCGTCGAGCCGCGCGTCGCGTATTCGACCGAGTTCGAAAACATCTTCCTCGACGACGAGCGCGTGGCGCGCTACCGCTTCGATGATGCGATGGCGCAGCTCGATTTCGGCGCGAACGCCGGCCGTTATGCGCAGGCGCGACTCGGTTACGTGTATGACAAGCGCAAGGTGCGCGTCGACGTGGGTTCGCCGCTGCTCACGGAAACCGAGCCCACCGATGCCGGCATCACCTTCTCCGGCCAGTACGACAGCCGCGACACCGCGTTCGCGCCGACACGCGGCATGACTGCCGCACTCGAATACATCAATTCCACCGAAGACCTGGGCAGCGACCGCAACTGGCAGCGCGCCGAGCTCGGCCTCGGCGTCGCCGTGCCGTTCCGGCGCAACATCTGGTGGATCACGGCCGCGGGCGGTTCCGCGCTCGGGCGTGATCTGCCGGCCGATCGGCAGTTCACGCTCGGTGGCCCGGGCAGCTTCCCGGGTTTCGAGCTCAACGAGATGCGCGTGGGCGGCTACTGGAACCTCGGCACCAGCTACCTGTGGAACGTCAAGGACGTATTGCCGCTCAAGAACCTGGCGCTGTATGCGGGCGTGCGCGTGGTGGGCGGCGCCGTCTACGACCGGTTCGACCAGGAGGATTCCGTGGGCATCTACGGCGGTTCGTTCTTCCTGACGGGTCGCACGATGGTGGGTCCGCTCACGGTGGGCGTGGGCGCCACATCGACCGACTCGTGGAGCGTGTGGCTGAGCATCGGCCGTCCCGTGGGCCACGGCACCATCCTGGAGCGCGGCATTTTCCGCTGACAGGCAATCCATGGCGACTACACTGTCGCCCATGGGGCTGCGAGTGGACATGCTCGGAGTGCTGACCGTCTCGTGCGACGGCCGCCCCGTCAATTTGCCCGCGTCGCGCAAGGTGCGCGCCCTGCTCGCGTGGCTGGCGCTCTCGGCCCGCGGCGCGACGCGTGAACGGCTCTGCAATCTCCTGTGGGACGGCACCGCCGACCCGCGCGCCGAATTGCGCTGGCACCTGAGCAAGTTGCGCGCCGTCATCGGTGCGGATCGCATCCGCCAGGACGCGGATCGTGTCCGCCTGGAGCTCGCCGACGTAGAGGTCGATGCGCGTGAGCTGCAACGCGCGTTGCAGTCGGGTATCGCCTCGCTGCCGACGCAGCGGCTGCGCAAGCTGCACGGATTGTGTCGGGGCGAATTCCTCGAGGGACTCGCACTCGATCACTGTCCGCAGTTCACCGCCTGGCTGCTCGGGCAGCGGCGCCGCTTTCGCGACTGGCGCATCTCCCTGCTCGAACAGCTGGCCCACCGGGACGATGAGCCATTGCCGTACGTCGAGAGATGGCTGGAGATCGCGCCGTTCGATGTCCGCGCGCACGGCCGCCTGTTCGATGCGCTGGCGGGACGCGGCCGGTTTCGCGAGGTCGACGAGCATCTGCGCGTGTCGACCCGACTATTCAGTGCCGAGCGGCTCGATTGCGGAGAGCTGCGCCTCGCGTGGCGCGCCGCGACCGCGCGGCGACACCAGAAACTGCCGGGGGCGGCCGCACATGCAGAAGAGCAGGCGTACGACTGCTACCTGCTCGGTCGCCAGAATCTCGCGCGCATGATGCACCACGGCCTCGAAGACAGCCGCCAGATGTTCGATCGCGCGGTGCAGCTCGAGCCGGGCTATGGCCCCGCCTGGGCCGGGCTCGCCACGGTGCAGGCTTACATGAACGAGTGGTTCGACGCGGGCAAGGGCAATCTCGAGCGCGCCGAGCAGGCCAGCCGGCGCGCGCTCGAAGCGGCGCCGAAGCTCGCGGAAGCACACGCGGCCCGCGGTCTCGTGCAGGCGCAGCTCGAGGACTACGACGAGGCCGCGCGCGAATTCGAAGCCGCCATCCGTTTCAACCCGTATCTCTTCGAGCCTTACTACTTCTTTGCGCGCACCGCGTTTGCGCGGGGCGACATGGTTCGCGCCGCGGAGATGTTCGCGCTCGCGGCGCAGGCCCGGCCCGAGGATTTCCAGAGTCCCATCCTGCTGGCCATGCCGTTGAAGGCACTCGGCAAGGAAGATGCGGCGCGCGAATCGATCCGTACCGGCGTGCGGCGCGCGGAGCTCGTGCTGGCCGTCAATCCGCGCGACGGCCGCGCGTTGTCGCTGGGTGCGGGCGCCTTGCTCGACGACGGGCAGGTGGATCGCGCGCTCGACTGGTCGCGCCAGTCACTCGAGTTGTTTCCGCGCGATACCAGCGCGGCGATCAACGCGGCCTGTCTGCACGCCAAGCTCGGCGAGGCGGATGCCGCCATGGATTTCCTCGAGCGCGTATTCGCGCTCGGCTTCGGCAAGCGCGACTGGGTGCTCAACGATCCGGACTACGCGCTGTTGCGACCGGTGCCGCGCTTCCAGCAGTGGCTCGGGCGGCTGAAGTAACCGGACTGTGAAGCTAGAATCCGCGCATGGCGATTCCCGACGACAATGCGCTGGCGGCGCTGAGCCGAGAAGTGGCGGGACGCCTGCTGGCGACGCGCCGGCGCCTCGTCACGGCGGAGTCCTGCACCGGTGGCTGGATCGCGAAACTCTGCACCGACATCGCCGGCAGCTCCGAGTGGTTCGACTGCGGCTTCGTCTGTTACTCCAATGCCGCCAAGGTGCGCGATCTGTCGGTCCCGGAGAAGCTCATCGCGAGTGAAGGCGCGGTCAGCGATGCGGTGGTACGCGCCATGGCCGAGGGCGCGATCGCGCGCACGGGTGCGAACGTGGCCGTCGCGGTCAGTGGCATCGCGGGACCCGGCGGCGCGGTGCCGGGGAAGCCCGTGGGCACGGTGTGGTTCGCGCTCGCGCACCGGCATGCCGACCGGCTCGAATCTGAGGGCCACCTGATCCAGTTCGACGGCGATCGTGACACCATCCGGCGTCTCTCGGTGGAGTACGCGTTCAACCTGTTGCGTGGGCTGCCGCCCGAGCAGCCCGGGCCTGGTGCATAACAGCGCGGGCACACGCCGGCTGTTCTTCGCGTTGCAGCCCGATGCGGAGCAGAGCGCCGCGCTGGTGGAACGCGTGGCGCCGCTGGTCACGCACCTCGGCGCGCAACGCGTGCCCGCCGAGAACATCCACGCCACGTTGTGCTTCGTGGGAGCGGTGGCGGCGGAGGACGTGGAAAAACTCGCGAGCGTGGCCGCGGCCCAACATGCGGCGCACGTGTCACTGCGCTTCGACACGCTCGAGTTCTGGGAGAAGCCTCGCGTGTTGTGCGCCACGTCGGCGGACGCTGCGAGCGCGTCGGTGAAGGAACTCGCCGACAATCTCGGACGCGATGCCGCAGCCGCGGGCTTTCATCCGGACATCAAGCCGTTTCGCCCGCATCTCACGCTGGCGCGGAAAATTCCTCCGGTGACTGCGGCGCGATGTGACTGGCCGCAGAATTTCGCGCCGCCGTTGCTCGTGCGATGCGATCGCTTCGTGTTGATGGAGAGTCGGCGCGGGGAATCGGGGTCGATATACAGTGTCGTAAATTCATGGCCACTGTATGCGGAAGACACGGATTCGTTGTCCGCGAATATTCAGTGATTCGCATCAATTTTCCTGTGTATTTATACAGGGCCCTGTGATAGCTTCTTCGCACTTCAGAACTCTCGTTTGAAAGGGGATTTCACGATGGATGACAACCGCAAGAAGGCGCTGAGCGCAGCGCTGGGGCAGATCGAAAAGCAGTTCGGCAAAGGCTCCGTCATGCGACTGGGCGACGCCCAGGCGTCGTACGACGTGGAAGCCATTTCGACCGGATCGCTCGGCCTGGACATCGCGCTCGGCATCGGTGGTTTGCCGCGCGGTCGCGTCGTCGAGATCTACGGTCCGGAATCTTCCGGCAAGACCACGCTCACGCTGCAGGTCGTGGCCGAAGTGCAGAAGCTCGGCGGCACCGCGGCATTCGTGGACGCGGAGCACGCGCTCGATCCCAGCTATGCCGAGAAGTTAGGCGTCAACGTCAACGACCTGCTGGTCTCGCAGCCGGACACCGGCGAGCAGGCGCTCGAGATCACCGACATGCTGGTGCGTTCCGGCGCGGTGGACGTGGTCATCGTCGACTCGGTGGCCGCGCTGACCCCGAAGGCGGAAATCGAAGGTGAAATGGGCGAGCTGCAGGTCGGCCTGCACGCGCGCCTCATGTCGCAGGCGCTGCGCAAGCTCACGGGCAACATCAAGCGCTCGAACACCATCGTCATCTTCATCAACCAGATCCGCATGAAGATCGGCGTCATGTTCGGTAACCCCGAGACCACCACCGGCGGCAACGCGCTCAAGTTCTACAGCTCGGTGCGTCTCGACATCCGCCGCATCGGCGCCATCAAGTCGGGCGAAGAAGTGGTGGGTAACCAGACCCGCGTGAAGGTGGTCAAGAACAAGGTGGCGCCGCCGTTCCGCGAAGCCGAGTTCGAGATCATGTACGGCGCCGGTATCTCGCGCGAAGGCGAGATCATCGACATGGGCTCCGCGCAGGGCATCATCGAGAAGTCCGGCGCCTGGTACAGCTACAAGGGTGAGCGCATCGGCCAGGGCAAGGACAATGCGCGCGACTTCCTCAAGAGCCGCCCGGAGCTCGCCAAGGAAATCGAAGCGCAGGTTCGCGAACGCCTGCTGCCGCAAAAGCCGCAGCGGCCGGAGCTCAAGAGCGTCGGCGGCAACGACTGATCGCGCCGGGGACTGGCCCACGGGGGCCAGTCCCCTTCGACCTTCCCCTTCACGCGTCAAAGGGAGATCTGCGGTCCCGTACCGCACGAGGTTCCTTACCATGCGTCGACTCCTGGTGATCCTGGCCTCCTGCGCATGTGGTATCAGCGGCGCCGCGGCCTCATCGCAATCGCCAGTCCTCATTCACGCTGACAAGATCTACACCGCTCCGGATGCGGAGCCGCTGTCGGATGGCACGGTCCTGCTCTCCGAAGGCCGCATCGCGGGTGTCGCGGATGAACACGCGCGCATGCGCATCCCGGATGGGACGCGCACCTCGGAGTGCCGAGGGGTGTTGGTCGCGGGCTTTCAAAACAGCCACGTGCATTTCACCGAGAGCAAGTTCGAGGATGCGGCGCACCAGCCCGCGAAACAGCTCGAGAGTGCGCTCCAGTCGATGACGTCGCGCTACGGGTTCACCACCGTGTTCGACACCGCGTCAGATGAAGAAAACACCGTCGCCATGCGATCGCGCATCGCGCGCGGCGACATCCGCGGCCCGCGGATTCGAACCGTGGGCTGGGGCATCTTTCCGCCGAATGGGGTGCCTTTCTATATCCAGGATCTGCCCAAACACGTGCTGGACGGGCTGCCACAACCGAAGAACGCACAACAGGCCCGCGCGGTGGTGCGTTCGAACCTGGCCGGCGGTGCCGATGCCACCAAGATCTTCCTGGTGACCTCGCCCGGCCAAAACGTCAATGTGACACTTCCACCCGAAGTCGCCCGCGCGGCGGGCGAAGAGACACACGCACACGGCAAGCTGCTGATGGCGCATCCCACCAGCCTTGCCGGGCTCATCGAAGGTCTGGATGCCGGGGTCGACGTCTTCGTACACACGACGCTCGGAGAAAAGTTGCCCTGGGGTCCCGATGTCGTCACTCGCATGGTGAAGCAGCACGTCTCGGTCATTCCCACGTTCAAGCTCTGGTACTACGAGCTGGCCAAGCAGCAGGTGCCGCTGCCTGTCGTGGACAACCTGGTGGCTGCGACATTCGATGAGCTGCGCGCATTCAAGGCGGCTGGCGGGCAGATCCTTTTCGGCACGGACGTCGGCTACATGCACGACTATGACCCCACCGACGAATATTCATTGATGGCGAAAGCCGGGCTCACACCCAGGGAAATCCTGGCGTCACTGACGACAGCGCCGGCAGAACGCTGGAACGAGGCAGGTGAACACGGTCGCGTGCAGGCCGGTTTTGCCGCCGATCTCGTGGTCCTCGAAGCCGATCCTGCCGCCGATGTCCGGAACTTCGCCCGGGTCCGGTGCACATTTCGGGCTGGGGAACTCATCTATTCAGCTCCACGAGGCCAGCCATGATGCGCCGCCCAGGCCGCAAGGCCGCGCTCTCCGAGGTGGAGATCGGTGATCCCAATCATTCTTATGCCTATGCGGTAGCGCTGCTGGCGCGCCGCGACTACTCCACGCGCGAGCTGCGAGCCAAGCTGAAGGAACGCGGCTACCTGGAACATGCCATCGAGCCCGTGCTCATCGATCTCGAGGAAACCCGCAAGCTCGACGATGCGCGCTACGGGGCGAATGTCGTCGCTTCACGCTCGCGCCGTGCGCTGGGTCCGGCCCGCATCCGGCAGGAGCTGAAGCGCAAAGGCGTGACGGCCGAGACCATCGACCAGGCCCTGGCCGGGGCAGATGGCGAACTGGCCCCCGACTTCGTCCAGCTCGCCCGCCAGGCCCGGGCGCGAAAATTCGGCCCGGAATTGCCCACCGACTGGAAAGAACGGGCGCGACAGGCCAGATTTTTGCAATACCGGGGCTTTTCCAACGATCATATCCGCGCTGTTCTGGACGGGGACCCCGAGCTCGACTCGGAGCCCTGACGCCGGCAGCGACCCGGATCAAACGTAACCAACCCAGCCCCGATGCCTCAGAAACCGCCTTTCATGAGCGCGGCGGATGTCCGCCGTGCCTTCCTCGAATTTTTCCGCGAACGCGGCCACACCGTCGTGCCGTCCTCGAGCCTCGTGCCGGGCAACGACCCGACGCTGTTGTTCACCAACGCCGGCATGGTGCAGTTCAAGGACTGCTTCCTGGGGCGTGATAAACGCGACTACGTGCGCGCCGCCTCGAGCCAGCGCTGCGTGCGCGCCGGTGGCAAACACAACGATCTCGAGAACGTGGGCTACACCGCGCGTCACCACACCTTCTTCGAGATGCTCGGCAACTTCTCCTTCGGCGATTACTTCAAGAAGGATGCGATCCGCTTTGCCTGGGACTTCGTCACGGGAACGCTCGGAATCGATCCGGCGCGGCTCATGGTCACGGTCTACCAGACCGACGACGAGGCCTTCGACCTCTGGCACAAGATGATCGGTCTGCCGGCCGAGAAGATCGTGCGCATCGGGGATAAACCCGGCGGCGGCTCCGACAACTTCTGGCAGATGGGCGACACCGGGCCCTGCGGCCCGTGCACCGAGATCTTTTACGACCACGGCGCGCACATCAAAGGTGGACCGCCCGGATCACCCGACGATGACGGCGACCGTTGGGTGGAGATCTGGAACCTCGTGTTCATGCAGTTCGATCGCGCCTCGGACGGCAAGCTCACGCCGCTGCCGAAACCGTCGGTCGACACGGGCGCCGGTCTCGAACGCGTGTCCGCGGTGATGCAAGGCGTCACCAACAACTACGACATCGACATCTTCGTCGACCTCATCCAGGAGGCGGCGCGGTTGTTAGGCACCAACGAACTGACCAACCCGAGCCTGCGCGTGATCGCGGATCACATCCGCGCCTGCAGCTTCCTGATCACCGATGGGGTCGTGCCTTCGAACGAGGGTCGCGGCTACGTATTGCGTCGCATCGCGCGGCGCGCCATGCGCCATGGCCACAAGTTCGGCGTCAGCCCCACGTTCTTCAACGAGCTGGTGCCCACGCTGGTCAAAGTGATGGGCGATGCATTCCCCGAGCTGGTCAAGGCGCAGGCCCGCGTGCGCGACGTGTTGCTGCGCGAGGGCGAGCAGTTCGAGCGCACTCTCGAGAACGGCATGGAGATTCTCGAGGCCGCGCTGAAGAAGAGTGGCGGCAACACCATCGACGGCGAGACCATCTTCAAGCTGCACGACACCTACGGCTTCCCGACGGACCTGACGGCCGACATCGCGCGCGAGCGCGGGCTCACCGCCGACATGGCCGGCTACGAGCGCGCCATGCAGCGCCAGCGCGAACTATCGCAGGCCGCGAGCAAGTTCGGCATGGACATGAGCTCCGGCGTGAAGGTCGAGGGCAGGACCGAATTCCTCGGATACGAAGGCATCTCGGATGTCGGCGTGGTGACCACGCTGCTCAAGGGAGGCGTGGCCGTCGACCGGCTCGCGGCCGGCGAGCAGGGCGAAGTCATCCTGGATCGCACTCCTTTCTATGCGGAATCTGGCGGCCAGGTCGGCGACACCGGCGAGCTCGGCAATGTCAGCGCGCGGTTCGTCGTGGCCGACACACAGAAGCGCGGTACGGCGTATTCACACCTGGGGACGCTGGAGACCGGCGAAATCCGCGTCGGCGACAGGCTCGCGGCCAAGGTCGACGCCGCGCGACGCAAGGCCATCATGGCCAACCACTCGGCCACGCACCTGTTGCACTCGGCGCTGCGCCGGGTGCTCGGCGGCCACGTCCAGCAGAAGGGTTCGCTGGTCGCGCCCGATCGCCTGCGCTTCGACTTCGCGCACAACTCGCCGGTCACGCTGGAAGAGCAGCGTCGCATCGAGAACATCGTCAACGAGCAGATCCGCGCCAATGCGCCCGCCGAGATGCGCGAGATGCCCTACGACGCGGCCGTGGCCGCGGGCGCCATCGCGCTGTTCGGCGAGAAATACGAGAAGGACGTGCGCGTGTTGCGCTTTGGGGATTTCTCGATGGAACTCTGCGGCGGCACTCACGTCGCGCGCATGGGCGACATCGGGCTCTTCAAGATCGTGAGCGAAGGCGGCGTGCAGGCGGGCGTTCGTCGCATCGAGGCCGTCACCGCGCAGGGCGCCTATGACTACGTCACGGCCACCGACCAGATCGTGCGCGATCTCGCGGGCCTGCTGCGCGGCACGCGCGACGACGTGAAGACCAAGGTCAGCGATGCGCTCGAACGCATTCGCCAGCTGGAAAAGGAAAACCGTTCACTCAAGGACAAGCTCGCGAGCGGGCAGGGCACGGACCTCTCGGCCGGCGCCCGCGACATCGCAGGAGTGAAGCTCGTGGCCGCGCAAGTCGACGGCGCCGATGCCGGCGCGCTGCGCAACGCGGTCGACCAGCTCAAGGACAAGCTCAAGAGCGCGGTCATCGTGCTGGCGTCGGTCGACGCCACTAACAAGATCACGCTGGTGGCCGGCGTCACCGCGGACCAGACCTCGAAGGTCAAGGCGGGCGAACTGGTCGGCAACGTGGCGGGACAGGTCGGTGGCAAGGGTGGCGGACGCCCGGATTTCGCGCAGGCGGGCGGCAACAACCCCGCTGCCCTGGGTGCCGCGCTCGCCAGCGTCGAAGCGTTCGTGCGCACGAAACTGGGTGCCTGATCCTGCGCCACATTTGATCCGCGGCCTGCCACGCAACCGCCCGCATGGCCGCGCAATAATGTGGCCGTGACGCGCACCCTCGTTCAGAAATACGGCGGCACCTCGGTCGGGTCCGTCGAGCTCATCCAGCGCGTCGCCGACAAGGTGGCCGCGATCCGCCGGCAGGGCGACAACATCGCCGTCGTGGTCTCGGCGATGGGAGATCACACCGACCGGCTGGTCGACCTCGCGGGCGGTATCGCGCGCGAGCCCAGCCCGCGGGAAATGGACGTGTTGCTCTCCACGGGCGAGCAGGTGTCCATCGCACTGCTCGCCATGGCGCTGTGCGAGCGCGGTGTGCCCGCCCGGTCCTTCACCGGCAGCCAGGTCCGCGTGCGCACCACGAGCGCGCACCGGCGCGCCCGCATCACCGAAGTCGAAACCGGCCGCTTGCGTTCCGCGCTCGCGGCCGGCGTGGTGCCCGTGGTGGCGGGATTCCAGGGTATCGACGACGAGGGCGACATCACCACCATCGGCCGGGGCGGCTCGGACACCAGCGCCGTGGCGCTGGCAGTCGCGCTCCAGGCGGACGAATGCCAGATCCTGACCGATGTAGACGGGGTCTACACCACGGATCCGCGTCTCGTGTCAGCGGCCCGGCTGCTGAAGCAGATCTCGTTCGAGGAAATGCTGGAACTCGCGGGCCAGGGTTCGCGTGTATTACATCTGAGGTCGGTGGAGTTCGCGGCCAAGTACAACGTTCCGCTCAGGGTGCTGTCGACGTTCAAGCCGGGCCCCGGCACGCTCATTTGCAAGGAGGATCCTCGCGTGGAAGCCCCACTCATCTCCGGCATCGCGTTCAATCGGGATGAAGCACAGATCACGGTCGCCGGGCTTCCGGACACCCCGGATTGCGTGGCGCGCGTGCTCAAGCCGATCTCGGCGGCCAACATCGAGGTGGACATGATCGTGCTCGCGTCGGGCCGGGATGGCCTTAAGGATTTGTCGTTCACGGTCCACCGTGACGATTTTCTCGAAGCGCAGCGTCTGACTCGGAATATGACGGCCGAATTCGCCGGTTCCCGCATGACGGCCGACGACTCCGTCGCAAAACTCGCCGTGGTCGGAGTTGGAATGCGTTCACATGCCGGAGTTGCGACGCAACTCTTTGAATCACTTGCCCGCCAAGGCGTGAAAGCGCTGCTCATTTCGACCTCGGAAATCAAAATTGCGGTGCTCGTCCCGGAAGCGGCGCTCGAAAGTTGTGTCAAATGTCTCCACGAGGACTTGGGACTGTCTTCTTCGTTATGAGAGGCAACTTCGTGACCGGGTGGTATCCAAGTGGTAAGGTTCCGCACCGCTGTTCTGCCGCGTTTGCGGGGGTCCAGGCAGCAAGACAAACAAAGAGGCTCCACGGAGGGCCCTCAATATGCTGATTTT
>DATEII010000044.1:0-36936 GCA_035279135.1 Steroidobacteraceae bacterium | reverse complement strand
GGGCGGGACGACCTACATCGGCGCCCCCAGCTACCGTCCGCATGGCGACATGCCGTTGCGGCTCCAGGACCACGGGCACCTGGTGCGATTCAGGAACATCTGGCTGCGCAAACTCTGATCACCTGAGACGCCCGTCACAGGGCGTTTCGACGGCAATGTCTTGCCGCCTGCCGGAGCCCCGCCTTAGGGCTTTTGGCGGCCGTTTCGTTCAAGCGAAAGCGTTTTCCTTCCGATAAACAGGTTGGACACGCGGGGTTTCCACCCGCGTGTCCGCCTTTGGACGGAGCGTTTTCATGAACGATGCGGGCAAACAATCCAGTCACGCCGAGACGCCGGCCGGGCACGCGACCACGGACCTGCCGCTGCAGGCGCAGCTCATGGGCAGTCTCGCGCTGGTCCTGCTGCTGTCGGCCATCGCCGGCGTGATCGGCTACGCGACCTTCGACAGCAGCTCGCTCGAGAGTGGCATGCGCGCCAAGTCCACGGTGTACGCCACCAATCTCACGCAGCAGCTGTACGGCGCGGTCGCGATGAACGATCTCATGCAGGCCGAGCAGGCGCTCGAGCCGCTGTTCAACGATCGCAATGTCCACGGCGTGGCGGTGTACGCGCCCAGCGGCCGCCGTCTCGCGGGCCACGGCGTATTCCCGGCGTCGCTGGCCGCCGGCGAACAGGTCAAGCTGGACGACGATCGAGTCATGTTGACCCTGCGCGACATCGCCGTCGGTAACGGATCGCCGGGCCGCCTGTATCTCGCACTATCTACCGAGCACATCTCCTCGGCGCGCTTCCGCGCCGCGCAATTCCCCGCCATGACCACGGCCGTGGTGCTGCTGTTCGCCATCCTGCTGGCGCTGGCGCATTCCTTCAGCGTCATGATGTCGGAAGTCGTGCGCCTGTTCGAAGAGCGCCGCCAGATGGAGCGCACGGAAAAGGACCGCCTGGAGAAGCTGGTGTCCGAGCGGACCCGCGATCTCACGCTGGTGGTCGAAGGCACTCAGGCCATTCCCTTCGCGCTGGACGTCGAGGACGGCCACTTCGAGTACATCGGCCCGCAGGGCCCGCAACGCCTCGGCTTCAGCGAGGACCTGTGGAAGCAGATCGGCTTCCTCGACAAGCTGATGCCGCGCGACCGCAACGGCGCAGTGCGCGGCAAGATCGACGACAGCAAGTCCGGCAACTTCGAGGTCGAAGCGTCGGTGCTCACGCAGGACGAGAAACGCGTCGACCTGCGCTGGGTGGCCAGCTGCGAGCAGAGCGACAGCACCGGCCAGCACAAGGTGCTGCGCGGCATGATGCTGGACGTCACCGACCAGCGCCGCCTCGAGAACGAACAGGCGCAGGCGCAGAAGCTGGAGAGCGTCGGCCGGCTCGCGGCCGGCGTGGCGCACGAGATCAACACGCCGGTGCAGTTCGTCTCGGACAGCGTGAGCTTCGTGCGCGAGGCCATGGACGATCTCTCGGACATCGTCGACAAGTACCGCGAGCTGCGCACGGCAACCCAGAACGAGGACAATGTCGCGAATAGCGTGGCCGCCGCCGCCAAGGCCGCCGAGGAAGCCGAGGACGACGCCGACCTCGACTACATCCTCGAGAACGCGCCGGTGGCGCTGGACCGGGCGCGTGACGGCCTGGGCCGCGTGGCCGCGATCGTGCGCTGCATGAAGGAGTTCGCGCACCCGGACCGCAAGGAGATGTCGCAGGCCGATCTCAACCAGGCGATCCAGAGCACGCTGGTCATCGCGTCCAACGAATACAAGTACGTCGCCGAGGTCGAGACCGCCTTCGAGCAGATCCCGCACGTGAACTGCTACGCCGGCGAGATCAACCAGGTGGTGCTGAACCTGATCGTCAACGCGGCGCACGCCATCGGCGACGTGGTCAAGGGCACCGACAAGAAGGGCAAGATTCGTGTCGGTACGCGCGTGCTCGGCGACCAGGTGGAGATCGCGATCACCGACACCGGCAAGGGTATCCCGGTCGAGGTGCGCTCGCGCATCTTCGATCCGTTCTTCACCACCAAGGAAGTGGGCAAGGGCACGGGGCAGGGCCTGGCCATCGCGCGCAGCGTGGTCGTCGACAAACACGGCGGCACGCTGCACTTCGAAACCGAAGTCGGGCAGGGCACCACGTTCTACATCCGGCTGCCCATCGCGGGCCCGGCCTCGGCCTCCGCCGCGGCCTGAGGAAATCACATGAAACACGCCAAGGTCACCACCAGCCACATCCAGGCCGTCACCGGCACCACCTTCGTCGCCACGCTGAGCTCGCTGCTGTTCGGCTACGCGACCGCGGTGATCGCCGGCGTGGTCAGCGCCATCGATCACAACTTCATCGCGCCGCGCGGGCTCAGCAATACGGCCGCCAACGCGTTGCTCGGCCTCACCGTTTGCTCGGCGCTGGCCGGCACGATCATCGGCGCGTTGATTGCGCGCCCGACCGCGGCGTTGTTGGGGCGCAAGAAACCCATGATCATCGCGGCCGCCATGTTCCTGGTATCGGCCATCGGCTCCGCCTATCCGGAGATGGGCAGCTTCAACCTCGTGGGCACGGGCCCCGAGGCGATCTGGGCGTTCAACCTCTATCGCATGATCGGCGGCATCGCCGTCGGTGTGGCGTCGATGATCGCGCCGATGTACGTGGGTGAGTTTGCGCCCAGCGCCGTGCGCGGCCAGCTCGGGGCCTACCAGCAGATCGCGATCACGGGTGGCATGACCATCGCGTACTTCGTGAACTGGGGCATCGCGCTGCAGGGCGACGACACCTGGGTGCTCGAGACCGGCTGGCGCTGGATGATGCTGTCGCTGTCCATTCCCGCGATGGCGTTCTTCTACCTGAGCTTCTCGGTGCCGGAGTCGCCGAGCTGGCTGGTCAAGAAGGGACGCATCGAGCAGGCGCGCAAACAACTGTCGCGCTCGGCCGAGCCCGATGAGGTGCGCGACATGCTCGAGTCACTGGCCACCGAAGCGCCCGAGGAAAAGCCCGCGCCGTTGTTCACGCTGGGCGCGCGCGTGGTGCTCGTGGGCATCGCGCTCTCGGTGTTCCAGCAGCTCGTGGGCATCAACACGGTGCTGTACTACGGGCCCGAGATCTTCGCGCGCATGGGTTACCACATGGACGGCGCCTTCCTCGGCACGCTCGTGGCCTGCATCGTGAACCTCATGTCCACCATGGTCGTGGTGCTGATCGTGGACAAGGTAGGCCGCAAGCCGTTGCTGATCTTCGGCGGCCTGATCATGGGCGTGTCCATGCTGGCGCTGGGCTCGATATTCCACGCACAGCAGGCCGGTGCGTTCGGGCTGGCGGCCATCTGCCTGTACCTCGCGGGTTTCGCGGTGAGCTTCGGACCCATCGTGTGGATCATGATGACCGAAATGTATCCGGCACCGATCCGAGGCCAGGCCATGTCGCTGGCGGTCGCTTCGCAGTGGATCGCGAACCTGCTGGTCTCGGGCACTTTCCCGCTATTGCTCGGCAACGACACGCTGAACGGCGCGTGGAACTACGCGTTCCCGTTCTGGCTGTACGGTTCCTTCGGCATCATCGCGGCGTTCATCGTGCTGCGTTACGTACCCGAGACGCGCGGCGTCGACAGCGATCACCTCACCGCGTTGTGGCGGCGTGAGGACCGGGGACATTCCTCATTTCCGCTGTCACATTTGGGTTATGGACATTCCTCATTTCCGTTGTCACATTTGCCCGCTCGCATCAGCACACATTGATCATCTACACAAATGTGACAGCGGAAATGAGGAATGTCCCTAATTGATCCACCCGGCCTGCCGCCGGAACTCGAGCTCCGCGGCGTCGCGCTTCGCCTGCTCCGCGGCCGACAGCTTGGGCTGGGACGCGCGCGCCTTGGCCAGGGTCTGCGCGAGCGGCGGCAGCCCCGCGTGCATGCGCATGCTGTTGATGCGCGATTCGTTCTCCAGCGGATGCGGCTCGAGGCCGTTAGGACCCTCGCGCAGCTGCGTGCCGTAACGCTGCGGCTTGCCCTCGTAGACCCGGATGCGGTCGTCGATGATCGCGAATTGCCAGCGCGGCACATCGCCATTGTGCGAGGCGATGTCCATGAGGTCGCGGCACTGGCGCATGAACGCCGGCTCGCCGATCGCGTGGAGGGCGATGCGCCATGCGGCCTGCGCGCCCTTGTCGCCGACCAGCGTGAACCCCGGCCAGCCGAACACCGCGATCATCTGCCGCAGGCGGCTGGCGTGCGCGCGGTGCAATTCCTCGAGCCTCGGGTGAAAAGGATCGTCGCCCTCGCTGCCCGTGGTGAGCTCGGCATGCAATGCGCGGTCGCGCGCCTCCATGTCGAGCAGCGCCTTCACCAGTGATTCGTCCATCCGCCAGCCCCCTCCAAACTACCGGCGGGCGTCATGTTACGCGAATACAAAAAACCCCGCGCGGCGTTGGCCCACCGCGCGGGGTCACGCTACCGCCGCCTACTGCTGCGGCTCAGTGTTGTTGCGCGTGCTGTTGGCGTATTCGGAGGCGTCGAGGTAGCCATCGCCGTTCTTGTCGGCAGTCGAAAACGATTCGACCAGCTTCGGATCGGCGGAGGCTTCAGGCATCGAGATGCGGCCGTCCTTGTTCGCGTCGAGCGTGTCGAAGGAACCACTCTGGCCCGCGGGCATCGCGGGATCCGGAGTCTTCGTCGGCTCGGCGGCCAGGGCAACCAGCGGTACCAGTGCGACCACGGTCGCGGCGAGCAAATTGGTCTTCATTCAGGTCTCTCCTTGGGTTCGGTCAAGAAAAGCGGAGCAGGGATCGTGCCAACTTTGGCTGCGCGTTGGGCGATCAGAGACTTGCGCGCCGGCACGCGCGGCAGGCAAGCTTCGTGCCGCCATGAAGTGCTGGCGCGTCGCGACAATCGATCATCCGGGCGACGTCGGCTGGCGACAACGCCGCGCGCCCTAACTACAAACAGGCACTTGGCGGTCGCCGAAGAGTGACGTCCCGTGCCGCCGGCCGTCGCGCCGACATTGCGCGCTGCCATGCGCCGACATCGCCGTCGGCAGTCTCTTAGGGCGGCGATGGCCATGGGGCCGCAGGCTCCGCGGGTGGGCGCATTCTGGTTTCTGCTCGTCGGCGTATTGCTGATCGCGGTCGCGCTGCTCGGGCGGTTCCTGGACCGGTTGCCCGTCAGCCTCGCGATGATCTACCTGCTGGTCGGCTTCGTGCTCGGGCCAGCCGTGACGAATGCGCTCGAGCTTCATCCGATGCGTCACCTCGAGATGCTCGGATCGATCACGGAAGTCGCGTTGCTGATCGCCTTGTTCACCGTCGGCATCAAGCTGCGCGTGCCCGTGGGTGACTGGCGCTGGGCGTTACCGCTGCGCCTGGCGACCATCTCCATGCTGCTGACCATCGGCGGTGTGACCGCGGTCGGTGTCTGGCTGCTGGGTTTGACCTTTCCCCAGGCGCTGCTGCTCGGCGCCATTCTCGCACCCACGGATCCGGTGCTGGCCTCCGACGTCCAGCTGCGCAGCCCTCAGGATCGAGATACCTTGCGTTTCGCGCTCACAGGAGAGGGCGGGCTCAACGACGGTACCGCCTTTCCCCTGGTGCTGCTCGGCCTCGGTCTCATGGGTTTGCACGATATCGGCCCGCACGGGTTGCGCTGGCTGGGTATCGACGTGGTGTGGGGCACGGTGGGCGGACTCGGCATCGGCTTCCTCATCGGCGTGGCGGTGGCGCGTGGCGTGCGCTGGCTGCGCGGTCGCTGGACGAACGCCGACATCTTCGACGAATTCCTGTTGTTAGGCGTGATCGGCCTCAGCTACGGGGCGGCCCAGGCGGCGCACACGCTGGGATTTCTCGCGGTGTTTGCCGCGGGTCTCGCGATGCGCCGTGCCGACGACATCCAGGCCAGCACGCGCAAGACCGATGATGAGCCGCCGCTCACACCGAGCATGCTCAACGTCAACGAGCAGCTCGAACGTATCGTCGAGGTGGCCATCGTGCTGCTGGTCGGCGCGATGATCTCCACGGGCTACTGGTCGGTGGAAGGGCTGATGCTCGCGACGCTGCTGTTTCTGGTGATCCGCCCGCTGTCCGTCTGGCTGGGCGTCATCGGCGACCCGGCCTCACGCGCGCCGCGGCGCCTGCTCGCGTGGTTTGGTATCCGCGGCATCGGTTCCGTGTATTACGCCGTGTACGTGGCCAGCCACGACATCCGCCACGGCGCAGCGGTGGAGCTGATTTCCTGCGTGTTCACGGTCATCGCCACCTCGATCATCGTGCACGGCATCTCGGCGGCGCCGCTCATGGAGCTGTATCAGCAGCGGCGCGACAGATCCCGTCCGCCACGCCCGGCCATGTCGGACAAACGATGACAACGCCCCCGCGCGTCTCCCACGTCATACCCGGTGCATGCCGCTCGCGACGTGGGGATGTGAATTTCACAATATTTTCAGCGGGATTCCCTGCGCGGAGCGGCCATGGATTGGGATCGCATTTCAGGCAATTGGGCGCACTGGCGGGGCCGGATCCGGGAGCGCTGGGGTCGGCTCACCAACGATGAGCTCGACCTCGTGGCGGGGCGTCGCGACCAGCTGGTCGGGCGCATCGAAGCGGCGTACGGCATCGCAAAAAACGAAGCCGATCGCCAGCTGCGTAACTGGGAACGGAATCTCGCGGTCGAGGAAGAGAAGGTCGAGCTCACGCTCGACGACGACGAAGCCAGCGAAGTCAACGGACGGGGGTAAAGATGATCACCGTGAATGGAATTCGCAACGCGCTGTGGTGCGCCATCGCCTTCGGGATCGTGGCGTGCGCATCCGCACCGATGCCCACTGACAAACTCGCAGTCGCGAAGTCTGCCGTGGACCGCGCGGAGCAGGCACAGGCCGCGCAGTTCGCCCAGGTCGAGCTGACCACGGCGCGCAACAAGTTGGCGGCCGCGCAGGCGGCAGCGGACAAACATGATGCCGACGTGGCCGCGCGCATGGCGGACCAGGCCGAGGTCGATGCGCAGCTCGCCGAGTACACCGCGCGCGCCAAGCAGCAGGAGCAGCTGGTTGACCAGATGGAGGCCGGACTGCGCGACCTGCGCAACGAGGCCCAACGCAACAGCAGCGTCGCCCCTGCCGGTGCCGGTGCCGTGACGCCCCAGCCCCAGCCGCAATAGGAGCCGCCCCCATGAAACGACTGATACTCGGATTGTCGGCCACGTCACTCACGGCGTTGTTGGCACTCACCGCCTGCCAGACCACACCGAAGGACGCCGGGCTGCTGCCCGATGCGCGCAACGCGGTGGCGCATGCCGAGCAGGATCCCAATGTCACCAGGTACGCGCCGACCGAGCTGGATCGCGCGCGCAAATTGCTGATCAATGCCGAGGGGGCGGCCAAGGACAAGGGTCCGACCAGCCCGGGTGCGTCGCACTACGCATACCTTGCCACCCAGATGGCGCGCATCGCGGAGCAGCGCGCGCACGAGCAGGTGGCGGTCGCACGCATCAAGTCGGGTGAGAGCGAACGGCAGCAGATCCTGCTGGCGGCTCGCGAGCAGGAAGCCAATATGGCCAAGTCCGTCGCCTCGCAGGCGCGCAATGAACTGCAGAACGCACAGGCGCAGCTCGCCCAGCAGCAGGCGGAGTCGCAGCGGCTCGCCGCGCAGATGGAGGACATGCAGGCATCGCAGACTTCGCGCGGCATCGTGCTCACGCTGGGAGATGTGTTGTTCGATACGGGCCAGGCCGATCTCAAGCCCGGCGCAGTGCGTCCCATCGAGCAGATCGCGCAGTTCCTCAACCAGCACCCCGAGCGCAGCGTGCAAGTCGAAGGCTTTACCGACAGCCAGGGTGGCAACGACTACAACCTCGAGCTGTCCCAGAAGCGCGCCGACGCCGTCGCCATGGCCATCATCCAGCGCGGCGTCGCGGCCGATCGCGTGCGCGCGATGGGTTATGGCGAGGAATTCCCGAAGGCCAGCAATGGCTCCCCGGGCAGCCGGCAATTGAATCGTCGCGTGGAGATCGTCGTCTCCAATGACGACAAGGCGATTCCCGGCCGCCAGGCTGCGGGTAACCCGTGAAACCTATCGGAGAGTTCTACTCCGCGGACTTCGGCGCCGGGCTCGCCGAAGGGGCCGCGTCGCATGCCGAGCCCAAGGCCCACGCGGCACCGGCGAGCGTCGATGACTGCGCACTGCGGCTGATCGGCACGTCACCTTCGATGCAGAAGGTGCGTGACCTGATCGGCCGCGTGGCTCCCACCGACTCGACGGTGCTCATCTGCGGTGAATCCGGTTGCGGCAAGGAGCTCGTGGCCGAATCGATCCATGCGATGAGCCCGCGCGCCGAGAAGCCGTTCGTGGCGATCAACTGCGCCGCCATTCCAGCAACGCTCATCGAAGCCGAGTTGTTTGGCCATGAGCGCGGCAGTTTCACGGGCGCGATGCGCACCCGCGAAGGTGTGTTCGAGCGCGCCAGCGGCGGCACGCTGCTGCTCGACGAGATCACCGAGATGCCGCTGGACCTGCAATCACGGTTGCTGCGCGTGCTCGAGACCAAGCGCTTGAGCCGCGTCGGCGGCTCGAGCGATCTCGAGGTCGACGTGCGCGTGCTGGCTTCGACCAACCGCTCGCCTGCACAGGCGTTCGCCGAAGGACGGCTGCGCGAAGACATCTACTACCGGCTCGCCGTGGTCATGGTGCAGCTGCCGCCGCTGCGGGAGCGCGGTGAAGACGTGCTGGTGCTCGCGGAGTTCTTCCTCACGGAGCTCAACTTGCGCAATGGCACGCGCAAACGGCTGTCCGAGGATCTGCGCTCGCGTTTCCTGCGGCATCGCTGGCCGGGCAACGTTCGCGAACTGCGCAACGCCGTCGAGCGCGCGTACATCCTGTGCGACGGCGAGCTCAACCTCAGCGAACACGACATGCCGACGCTGCGCCAGTCGCAGGAAGGCGAGAGCGGCAGTTCGGACCTCATCCAGATGCCGATCGGCGCGACGCTCGAGGAGATCGAACGCACGTTCATCCTCGCGACGCTCAAGCATTTCGAAGGCGACAAACGCCGCGCAGCCGACGTGCTCGGCTGCAGTCTCAAGACTCTTTACAACAAGCTGCATGCGTATCAACGCGATCGACATGCGGGCATGAACTGAAGTTGGCCCAAAGACCCAAGGAGACGAGAGATGGGAATCATTCTGTGGTTGATAATCGGTGGTGTGATCGGCTGGCTCGCCAGCATCGTGATGCGGACGGACGGCAGCCAGGGCATCGTGCTCAACATCGTGGTGGGCATCGTCGGCGCCCTGCTGGGTGGCTGGCTCATCAGCCCGCTGGTTGGTGCGGGGACCATCAACTCAGGCGACATCAGCCTGCCAGGATTGCTGGTGTCCTTCCTCGGCGCGGTGGTGTTGCTCGCCATCGTGAACCTGTTCACCCGGCGGCGCGTACGCTGACGTGGTGACCGGCGCCGCGCGGCAGGTTTCCGGCTGACATGTTGCGGGATCTGTTCTCGATCCACGTGTCAGTCCTGGAAATCGTGCTGCGCGGCACGCTGGTCTACTGGCTTCTCTTCTCCATTTTCCGTTTCGTCCTGCGCCGCGACGTCGGCGCCGTCGGCATTGCCGACATCCTGCTGCTGGTCATCGTCGCGGATGCGGCTCAGAACGCCATGGCCGGCGGCTACAAGACTTTCGCCGAGGGCGCGATCCTCGTGTGCACCATCGTCGGCTGGAACTGGGTGCTCGATGTGTTGTCGTGGCGCTTCGCGGCGGTGCGTCGCTTCGCGACACCCTCGCAGATCACCCTGGTTCGCGATGGCGAGCTGCAGCTTCGGAACATGCGGCGCGAATACATCACGCGCGAAGAGGTCGAGCAGAAGCTGCGCGAGCAGGGAATCGCGAAACTCGCCGACGTGAAGTTCGCTTACCTCGAAGGCGACGGGCAGATCAGCGTGATCAAGCGCGAGCAGGAAAAGCCACCCGCGGCGCGCGCCCGGAAGTCCGCCGCGGCCGGCACCCGCTAACGTTGCGCCGGAATGTAGACCGCGAGGCAGACTGCCGGGTTGCGCCACGTCGGTGGATAGGGCTCGGTATCCACGGTGATCATTTCGAACCGGAGCTCGCGCTTCACGTTGGCGCAGGTACCCGTGGCGCGTTGGTTGTCACGCTGCCCGGCGAGAGTGAGGCCCGCCGCGAGTGGCGGAGGATCGGCGTAGGCGAGGGGTGCTGCCACGGCGATACCCGGGAGCTGCATCAGCGGCGGCGGCGCGGGCGCGGGGGCTAACAAACCCAGCGAGAGCGACAACAGCCAGGCCGCCTTTGAGACCTTGGCCTTCCTGAAGTTCACGGCTCCGATGATGAATCGTTTGCCCGGCAAGCGCCTGTAGGAGGCGGCCGTGCATGGCGCGCGACTATGCGCTAACGTCGCGTCCCCCGGCAGCGGAGCAGGCGATGGAGCACGACGACGAAGTGATGCAGTGGTTCACCCGGATGGACTGGATCCAGGTGGGCGGCCGTGTCGCGGCGATCCTGCTGATCACCTTCATCCTCGTCTACATCGCGCGTCGCCTGATCGGCGGCCTCGAGAAATTCACGGCTTCGCACGCCCACGACGTGGAAGCCCGCAAGCGCGCCGCCACGGTCAGCACGGTGCTGCGCAAACTCGCCACCACGCTGATCGCCGCGCTCGCGACACTCGCGGTGTTCAACACGTTGGGCATTTCCATCCTGCCGTTCCTCGCGACGGCGGGCGTGGCCGGCATCGCGATCGCCTTCGGTGCGCAGTCGCTGGTCAAGGATTTCTTCCGCGGCTTCTTCCTGCTGGCGGGGAACCAGATCCGCCAGGGTGACGTGGTGGAGATCGCCGGCAAGAGCGGGCTCGTCGAAGACATGACCTTGCGTTACGTGCAGTTGCGCGACTACGAAGGCAACGTGCACTTCGTGCCCAATGGCGAGATCGGCGTGGTGACCAGCTCGAGCCGCACGTTCGCTTACGCCGTGGTCGACGTGGTCATCGCATTGGATCAACCCATCGAGCCTGTCATCCAGGTCATGCGCGAGATCGGCGCGCAGCTTCGCGCGCACGCCGTGTTCGGCAAGAAGATCATCGACGACCTCGACATCGCCGGAATCGAAGCCTGGAACGCCGGCGGCATCACGCTGCGCGCGCGCATGAAAGTCCAGGCGCTCGAGCAATCCCAGGTCAAGCGTGAGTTCCTGCTGCGGCTCAAGCAGGCATTCGACCATCACGCGATCCAGCAACCCCGGAATACGGTGACCATGGTCGAGCGCACGCCAGCCCAGGCCAAGCCGCCCGAGGGGCCTCCCGCGCAATAAAAAAGGGTCGGCCCGTGAAGGCCGACCCCCGTTTCAACCGGCGTGACTCAGTGGGCCGTGACGGCGCTCGGCGTCGCCGGTCCGGTGTGGCTCGCGCCACCTTCGCTTTCCCAGCGCTCGCGCTCGATCTGCTCGTCGAGACGCACGCGCTCCTGTTGCTGACGTCGCTGTACGCGCGCGGCCATCCAGGCTGCGGCGAGCACCGCGACACCCGCGATCCCCAATACCTTGACGATGCGCATGGTCAGCATCTTTCCCTCCGGGCTGGTCATTTCTGCAAACTCCTGAGTTCTTCCAGATGGTGTTCGATGGTGGGCAAGGTGTCGCTGGCGTACTTGCGAATGTCCTTGTCCTCGCCCGACTGCGCCTGCGCGCGATACAGCGCCAGTGAACGCTCATGGCCGGCGATCATGTCGGCAGTCCACTTCGCGTCGAAGTTGCTGCTCGCGGTACCCGAGGCAGGGGGCATGGCCGCTGGCGGCGCAGGGACCGGCCAGCCCTTGTTCTCGGCGATCCTGGAGAGGCGCGCATTCGCGTCGCTGTGATCATTCACCAGCATTTCAGCGATGCGTTTCAATTCGGGGCTCTTGAGCTGCGGCAGCGCCTCGCGCGCCGCGGCGACTTCCTTGCGGCCACTCTCGGTGGCCTGCTTCACGAACGCGACGTCGTCGATGGGTTTGCCCACCGTGCCGCCGGCGGCATCCGCGGGAGCATCGACACTGGTCACGTGGCTGGACTGCATGTCCGCCGCCATCAGCGGCACCAGCGTCGCACTGCCGGCCGTCCAGCTCTCGATGGTGGTGGGTGCGGCCGCCGACAGGCCCGCTTCGGGCATCGGTTCGGCTGGATTCGTGGCGGCGAGGCTCGCGGCCCACGCCGGAGCCGACGCCAGGCCGGCCACCAGGAGGGCGGTTGCGATCTGTTTATGGCTCATGTCCCATCTCCTGAAACGCCCGGCGGCAGTAGTTAGCTGCCACCGGGCTACTGCCACGCGGTCACGACTCAGCAAAGGTCTCGCAGGTGGGCATCACCCGCCGTGACTGCGTGTCGTTCCTCACTGCGGCGTGGCCGAGCCGGAGTGCTTCGCGGCATCCAGCGTCGCCTGGGCCTGGGCCTTCGCCGACTCGTACGAAGCGTCAGCCTGGTCCTTGCACGCCTTCTGCGCGTCACTCGCGAGCGTCTCGCACTTCTCCTTGGCGACCTTGCGCTGGCCGTCCGCCTGCGCTACCGCCACGTCGTACTCGGCCGCGGCACGATCTTCGGCGCTGTCCTGCGCCGTATCCGCTGCCTCCTTACGCTCCTCGGCCACGTTCTCGTTGGCGTCCTGGCGCGCCTCGGCGACGTCTTTCGCCGTCTCGTTGGCCGACTCGCGCTGATTGCAGCCGGCGAGCGCGCAAAGGCTCACCGCTGCGGCTACTGCCAGGGTCCAGCTGCTATAGGTTTTTGTCACGGTTCATCTCCTGATATAGGAAGGGGTCGAATGACATCCATTCGCCGGACGCATGCTGCGCGCGCGCCAAATCTCGCGCCCGCGGACGGAAGGCGGATACGACGTAAGAAGGGGCCGACCGCACGGGGCGCACTCCCGCAAGCGACGCCATGCAGCGACGGTTTGCGCCGATTGTCGGTGTGTACTCACAGGTGCAAGCTCCGCGCTCGCGCGGTGCGCGTACGCAGAACTGACATGACGCGCCACCCGCAGGCCTTATCGTGGGCTAACCACACTGAAGGAGGACGCGAATGAGCATCCAGGCGAAATTGGAGAATGGAGCACGCAACACCGACTCGACCGTGAGCGAGCTCAACCGCATCGTCACGCAGGCCGAGGAGCTGCTGAAGACGCTGGGCGAGGAAGGCGGCGCCGCCGCTGAAGCCGTCCGGCAGCGCGTGTTGCGCACGGTGAACCAGGCCAAGGTAAGGCTGGCGGACGCGAGCACGCGGGTACGCGGCGCGGCGACCGATGCGGCTCGCGCCACGGATACGTATGTGCACGACAATCCGTGGAAAGCCATCGCCTATGGTGCGGCTGCTGGCGCCGCGGTCGCGTTGATCGCGTCGATGCTGACGGACCGGGACTAAGTCCGTGTTCCATACCGTTGCGCTGCTGCTGTTGGCGAACGCGCCGCCCGACCAGACGACGCTGCCGCGTCATCCGGACCCGGACCCCGTGGAGCAACACGCGCAGCGCGACGGTACGCCCACCGACCCCTGGTTCGACCGCGCGTTCGTCGCCACCGACGATCCCGCGTTCATCCTCTCGGCCGTCGAGAATGTCCGCCAGGGCACCCTCGACGCCGAGAGCGCCGCGAAGTCACTGGACAAGCCCGAGCTGGTTTCGGTTGCGCAGAAGATAGGCAAGCAGAACGAAGCCACTTCGAAGCGTCTCGAGCAGATCGCCAGGACCAAGGGTTGGCGCCTGCCCGAGCAAAATCCGGCGCGCGCCACCACGACCACCACGGAGAACGCCGGCACGAATGGCTCTGTATCCACAGGGCCGCGCGCCAATGCGAACTTCATCCTGAACCAGCTCTCGTTCCACCAGAACACGGTGGCCCAGTACCGCGCGCAGATTGCCGGTAAGGGTGATGCCGAACTGAAGCGAGTGTTGAAAGAAGCTTTGCCCGGCTACCAGCAGAACCTGGACCTTCTGCTCACCCTCAAGCCGTAACGGGCACGAGGCGTCATTCCCAGCTGCGGCCCCATTTGCCAGCAGATGGGGACTGTCCCCATTCAATGCCGGGTGCGTGAGGCGCGTGTCTGCTGTCTGCCCGTGAGCTGGCGGATGGCGCCGATGAGCCGTCCGACCTGCACGGGCTTGGCGAGATGTTTCTGGAATCCCTTGTCGAGCGCCTGCTCCGAATCTTCGCGGCGCGAGAACGCCGTGAGAGCGACGGCGGGCAGGTGCCGCGCGTCGACTTTCAGGCGCTTGCGCACCGTCTCGATGAGATCGTAGCCCGTCGATTCGGGCATACCGATGTCGCTCACCAGCAGGTTGAAACGGCCCGTGTCGGCGGAAAGCTCGCGCAACGCTTCCGCGGCGGACCCGACGCTCACGATCTCCGCGCCCTGTTCGACGAGCAGTCGTCGCAGGTAGTCACGCGAATCGGCTTCATCGTCCACCGCGAGGATGCGCAGGCCGGCGAGCGGCTTGTCGTTGAGTGCAGGCGCGGGTTCGTTGGCCACGAGCTCGGTCTTGTGCTGGGGCGTGAGCCGCGGCAGTCGCACGCGGAATCGCGCACCCTTGCCGCGTCCTTCGCTGTGCACGGTGATCGCGCCGCCATGGGATTCCACGAGCTGCCTGGTGATCGCGAGTCCGAGCCCGAGGCCGGCGAAGCGCCGCGCGCTGCCACTGTCGGCCTGGCGGAACTTCTCGAAGATGTGCGGCAGGAATTCCGGCGCGATTCCCTCGCCGTTGTCGCGCACTTCGCACCAGGCCATGTCGCCATCGAGGCCGGTCGCGACCGAGATCACGCCATCCTGCGGCGTGAACTTGATGGCGTTGGAGAGCAGGTTGCTGACGATCTGCTGCAGCCGCACGCTGTCGCCCATGACGGCGAGCGGGGCCTGGCCGATCTGCGCCTCGATGCGCACCTTGCGTGCGGCGATGCTCACGCGCATCGAATCGAGTGTGGCGCGCACCGCCTCGTTGAGATCGAGCGGCTCGAAGGTCAGCGAGAGCTTGCCGGACATCAGCTGGTTGGCATCGAGCAGGTCGCCTAACAACTGCGTCTGCGCGCGCGCGTTGCGTTCGATCACCTTGAGGCCGTCCGCCATGGTGGCGGCATCGACGCGCGGACGTTGCAGCAACGTGGTCCAGCCGAGGATGGCGTTGAGCGGCGTGCGTAACTCGTGCGAGATGGTGGCCAGGAATTCGTCCTTCGCCTGGCTCGCGGCCACGAGGTCGCTGCGCGCCGCACGTTCCGCGTTCAACAGCGCCTCGCGCTCGGACTCGAGCTCGCGACGCGGCGTGATGTCGCGCAAGGTGCCGACGATGCGACGCGGCTGGCCGGCGGAGTCGGCGATGACCGTGGCGCGATTCTGGATCCAGCGCAGCGTGCCGTCGGGCCGGCGGATCTGCAGCTCGGATTCCTGCATGCTGCCCGGGTGCACGGCCTCGCGCCTGAAGTTGGCGGCATGGTCGAGGTCCGCGGGCAGCAGTCGCCCGAAGAATTCTTCCGCGCGCCCGCCGAAGTCGGTTTCGGCCACACCGGTGATCAGGTACGTCTGCCGCGTCCAGGTCATGCGGTCGGAATCCAGATCCCAGTCCCACATGCCGATGCTCGCCGCATCCATGGCGAGCTCGAGACGTCGCACACTCTCGCGCACGCGCTCTTCGGCAGCGCGCTGCTCGGTGATGTCGGTGTGGGAGCCTACCCATTCGACCACCTCGCCACGTTCGTCGGTGACCGGCACCGCGTGGACCGAGAACGTACGGTATTCGCCGTCGCGGCGGCGCACGCGATGCACGGTGATCAGCTCGTCGTTGGTCGCCAGCGCGCGACGCCAGGCGTCGAGCGTAGTGGCCGCGTCTTCGGGATGGATGGCCTCGAGCCAACCCATTTCCTGCAGCTCATCCGTGGTCTGGCCGGTGAACGCGCTCCAGCTGGTCTGCTCGCCGCGTGCGCGGCCGTCGGGCGCGAAGGTCCAGAAGATTCCGGTGGTGGCGAGCAGCGCGGCCTTGAAGCGATGCTCGCTGGCCGCGAGGCGGGCCGCGGCTTCCTTGCGCTCGGTGATGTCGAGCACCGTGCCGACCACGCGCGTGACCACGCCGCTGCGGTCCCGTACCAGCATGCAGTGGTCCCAGATCCACACGTAGTTGCCGTTCTTGTGACGCACGCGGTATTCGCAGGAGATGCTCGCGATGTCGCTGTCCGCGGCAGCCGCGCGCGAAACCCGTGCGGGTCGGGAGAGCGCGCGGTCTTCGGGATGCACGAGCTCTTCCCACCAGCGACTGACGGGAGAAATCTCCGCGCCGTGATAACCGAGCATCTGCTCGAGGCCCGTGGTGCGCACCATCTTGCCGCTGGCGCAGTTCCAGTCGTACACGAAGCCGGGCAGCGCGGTGGCCGCGAGCTGCAGCCGCGTCTCGCTGGTCTCGAGGGCGAGTGCCGCGAGCTTGCGCTCGGTGATGTCGACCGTGATGCCGACGATGATCGACTCCGTCGCGGATTTGCGCTCGCGCTGCTCGCGCCAGCAGGTGGCGAGCATCCAGCGTTCCTCGTCGACGTCGGTGCCCATGCGACGCACGGGGAACTCGAATTCGGACTTGCCATCGCGCATCGTGCGTTGCAGCCCAGCCTCGAGATATTCGTTGGCGGACGGATCGAGCCGCTCCGCGCCATCGATCGACATCCATTCGCGCGTGGCGGGCCGCCATTCCCACATCTGGATGCCGGTCGCGGATTTCGCGAGCCGCAGCCGGTTGGACGCGAGCTGCATGGCATCGCGGGCGCTCTCGGCGCGTTGCTGGGCACGTTCGACCCGCGCCGCGTTCCAGAGCACCACCGCGGTGAGGCCGCAGCACGTGGCTGCGGCCAGCATCGAAAACGCGAGGTGCAGGTCGTAGAGACCCTGGCGCACGCCGGCGATCGCGAGCAGCGCGACGGCCAGTGGCGCGAGCACGGTCCACACGATGACGCCACGCGCGGAGCTGCCGGCGGCCGAAGGGCTCATGAGCGCCGACAGCCAGCCCGCGTCGCCGCGTTGCGCCAGCGTGCCCAGCAGCAGCATGCCCGTGACCACGCTCGCGAGCGGCGTCGGCGCGCGTTTTAGCCCCAGGCTCGCGAGCGTGTCGCTGTCCAGCAGCTGGCCGATCAACGAAGTCGCCATCACCAGCAGCCCCACCGAGGCAGCGGCCGCGAACAGTTGCGTGGACAGGCGCGTGCGCAGAGGCACGAAGATCACGGCCACCGCGGTGGACGCAACCATGATGCCGGTGGCGCCAGCCATGTCGCCGCCCGACGGCAGCAGTCGACCCCACATCGCCTGCACGGAAGAGGGCAGTCCCGGGAGTTCGTATGACCACCCGCCGCCGACGGCATCACCGAGCAGGGGTCCGAAGGCGATACCGCAGGCCAGCAACGCGAGCGCCTGGCCGGTGGCATGGCACCCGCGTGGCGTGAAGCCGACACACAGGGAAGCGAGCGCCAGCAACACGCCGCACAGCGCCGACTGCGGCGTCATGAGGCCCGCAAGGTCGGATTGCAGCTCACCATCCGCCAGCGTTGCGGTGAGCACCGCCACGCTGGCCACGAGCGCCGCGCACGCCAGCAGGCGCGAGGCACGCATGGCTGCCTGGAAAAGTGTGTGGGACTTCATGCGCGGCGCAGAGTATTGCAAGTGCGCTCTCTATGACGCTGTCGGTTCACTCCTACAGCGGGACCCATTCTCCGCAAGCGGGGCCTTGCACGCAAAAACTTCATCCGAAAATGGATCGTGCTGCGGTGTCGCATGACGGAAACATCTGTCGGACGGCGCCGCGCCCTGAATATGACTCGTGCGTCGGATGCAGGTGTTTTCCAACATCGCATCGCGCGGCGTCCGACGGCAGGACCGCGCGCGGTACGCGACGCTTACGGCCATGCAGAGAACCGCGGTTGCTCCGTTCATTACCCGCTTTCCGCAAGGTGTGTCCAGCGCATGGCTGGCGCGGCGCTGGTACTACACGCCGAAGACGCGCCGCGCTTACAGCGTGCGGGAGATTTCGCCTGGCGATCGTCGCCTGCTGGCGGAGTTCGCGCTCGGCCTGACGCGCGCTGCGACCGAACGCGAGCTCGCCGTGATCCAGGAAATGAATGGGCTGCTGTTCGATCGCGTGATCTCGAGCGGCCGCGAAGACGCGGTCGGATTCGCCGCGCTGGAGAACACCGCCGGCGGTGACCGGGTCATCGGCGTGGCTGCCTACGCACCCGTCGGCAAGGACGGCGCCGAGTTCCGCGTGGCCGTGGCCGGCGCCTACCGCGAAGAGCAGGTAGGGCGCACCTTGCTGGCAACCCTGGTTCGCCACGCACGCCGCGCGGGAATTCCGCGCCTGTTCGGTGAAATGTTCTGGTCGAACCGCGCCATGCAACTACTCGGCATGTCGATGGGCTTCGTCGTTGAGCCGGTGCCGCGCGACCGCAACCTGCGGCGCCTGGTGCTGACGCTCAAGTGATCGGTTAACTAACTAATTCAACCCAACCGGGGAGGCCTCGAGTGTCCGAAACCGCCAACGGCGCCGCCATGCAACGCGGCACGAATCGTCCGTCACAGGCATTGACCGCCGCAGATGTCGCGGCCATGCGTGCGCTGCCGGCCGACCGTGTCATGACGGGCCGACGCGTGCTCATCATCGTGGAGAACCTGCCGTGCCCGTTCGACCGGCGCGTCATGCAGGAGGCGCGTACGCTGACGGCGGCCGGCTACTCGGTGTCGATCATCTCGCCGAAGGCCAGGGGCTATGAAAAGAGTTTCGAGCGCATCGATGGCATCGACATCCACCGCCACCCGCTGCCGCGCGAAGCCGACGGCGCGCTCGGCTACCTGCTCGAGTACGGCGTCGCGCTGTTCTGGGAGGCGTGGCTGTCGTTGAAGATCCTGTTCGGCCGCGGCTTCGACGTGATCCACGCCTGCAATCCTCCGGACACGATTTTCCTGATCGGTGGTTTCTACAAGCTCTTCGGCAAGAAGTTCGTGTTCGACCATCACGACATCAATCCGGAGCTCTACGAGGCCAAGTTCGGCAAGCGCGGCTTCGGCCACAAGCTGCTCACCGCGCTGGAGCGGCTCACGTTCCGCACGGCCGACATGGTGATCTCCACCAACGAGTCATATCGCAAGATCGCGCTGACGCGCGGCGGCGTGAAGGAGAAGGACGTGTTCGTGGTGCGCTCCGGCCCGGACCTCACGCGCATGAAGCAGGTCGCGCCGAATCCGGCACTCAAGAAAGGCCGCAAGTACCTCGTGGGATACGTCGGCGTCATGGGCAAGCAGGAAGGCATCGACCTGCTGCTGCAGGCCGTGCAGCTGATCGTGAAGCACCTCGGCCGCACCGACATCCAGTTCGGGCTCGTGGGCGGCGGCACCGAGCTGCCTGCCATGCGTGAGCTCGCGAAGAAGCTCGACATCGACGACTACGTGACCTTCACGGGTCGTGTGCCCGACGCCGAGCTGCTCGAGATGCTCAACACCGCCGACATCTGCGTGAACCCCGATCGCGCCAACGACATGAACGACCGTTCCACCATGAACAAGGTCATGGAGTACATGGCGCTCGGCAAGCCGCTGGTGCAGTTCGATCTCACCGAAGGCCGCGTGTCGGCCGGCGAGGCCTCCTGGTATGCGCGTCAGAACGACGTCGCGGACCTCGCTCAGAAGATGGTCTCACTGCTGGAGGACGAGAACGCGCGCATCCACATGGGCGCCGTCGGGCGGGAGCGAATCGAACACGTGCTGTCGTGGCAACACGAGGCACCGCGGCTGCTGGCCGCATATGAACATCTAAACGGAGAACAACGATGAAGAAGTTACTGATGGCGGTGTGCGTCATCATGGCGCTTGCCTATGCCACCAACGTCATGGCGCAGGACCCCAACTACACCGTCAAGCCTGGCGACATGTTGTCGATCAGCGTGTGGAAGGAGCCGGACCTGCAGAAGGAAACGCTGGTGCGCCCGGACGGTTCGTTCTCGTTCCCGCTGGTGGGAGAGGTCGATGCCAAGGGCAAGACGGTCGCCGATCTCAACAAGACCTTGTCGCAGCGCCTGACCAAGTTCATTTCCGATCCCGTGGTCACCGTGTCCGTGCAGGAGATCAAGGGCAACAAGGTGTACGTGATCGGGCAGGTCAACAAGCCGGGTGAATTCATCATGAATCCCAGCGTCGACGTGATGCAGGCGCTGTCCATGGCCGGCGGCATGACGCCGTTCGCCCAGGTTGGAGACATCGTGGTCCTGCGCCGTACTCCCACCGGCAAGCAGGCATTGCCATTCCGCTACAACGACGTGGTCAAGGGCCGCAGGATGGACCAGAACATCGACCTGCAGGCCGGCGACGTGGTTGTCGTGCCGTGAGGCACGCCAATAAGGAGGTTGCCGTGAGGCACGCCCACAAGGAGCGCCGCACATGAGGAGTCTCGCCATGAGACGCACGTGGACAATCCTGACGATGCTCCCCGTGGTCGCCCTCTCGGCCGACTGGGAATTGAATCCCTCGGTTGAGGCCGGTTACCTGTTCGATGACAACTATCGCCTGACGTCGCCGGGGTCGGAGATCGAAGTGCAGGGGCCGCTGCTGGATGCGGCGCTGGAAATCCGTGCGCGCCAGCCCGCAGGTGAGTTCAGCTTCACGCCGCGCGTGCGCGCGACGTATTTCCCCGACGAGCAGGATCTCGATACCGTCGATTATTTCGGCACGCTCGACTGGCAGCACAAGGGCCAGCGCATGACCAGCGAGGTGCTGGGCGAGTATTCGAAGCAGGACGTGGTCAGCAGCGAGCAGCCGGATGCGGAAATCCCCACCGGCAGCGATCTCGGACAGGGCGACATCGGCGACTCCGGCATCGTGCTGGTCAAGAATCGCCGCCAGCGCGCGGCGGTGCGCCCGGACTTCACGTACGAGATGTCGGCACGCCGCTCGCTCGAGTTCGGCGGCGATTTCGCGGACGTGCAGTTCGACCGCGACATTCCGGGCGCGCAGGTCGACTTCCAGAACTTCGGTGTCTACACCGGCCTGATCACGCGCCTGTCGCCGACCACGTCGTTGACCGCGCGTGTCCGCGGGTTCCGTTACGACATCGAAACGCAGGGCGACACGAACTCCTACGGTGCCGAGCTGCAGTGGGATACGCGCACCGCGAGCGGTTCGCGCAAATACCTGCGCCTCGGTGCCCAGAACGTCGAGCTGACGAATGGCGACAAGGAGACCTCGTGGATCGCCGGCGGTGGCGTCAGCCTGCTGCGCGGACGCAATACGGTGTTCTTCGACCTGTCACGCGGAGTCGGCCCATCGTCGTCCGGTCGCGTGATCGAACGCGACCAGCTGCGACTGCGCTGGACCTTCGACATGACGCCGCGGCTCGCTTTCCTTGCGGGCCTGCGCGGCACGCACGACGACGACGTGGATCCGAACTCGAACTTCCGCGCCCGCAGCTACGCCACCGGTGACGTCGGCCTGCAGTGGCAGTGGCAGGAAGAGTTTTCGCTGCGCTTCGCCTACGACTACACCTGGCAGACGTTCGAAGACCAGGTGCTGGATGACGCCACCTCGAATGGCGCCACCCTTTCATTCCTCTATCAACCCTTGCAACGACGACGCTGAAGGAACGCTCGATGGAAACCCAGGCATCACCCGAATTCTCCGATTACATACACGCGATCGCGCGTCGCAAGACGTTGCTGTTCGGGATCGCGATCCCGGTCGCCGTGCTCGCGATCCTGTTGTCGCTCACACTGCCCGACATCTACACGTCGTCGGGCCTGGTGGAGATCGACGAGCCGTCGGCGGCGTCGTCGCTGTCGGTGCAGGGTAGCGGCAACGGTGAGTCCGATTACGCCGACCAGTACGTGCAGAACCTGTCGGGCATCGTGTTGACCGACAGCAACCTGCGCAAGCTCAACCAGCTGCACAACCTCTATCCGGACATGGCGGACGACGAGTCCGCCATGCTCAAGCGGATGAAGCGTGACATCAACGTCAAGATCGTGACCACGCCCATCCTGGATCCGCGCACCGGACGCGAGCGCGAGGTCGTGGATGCGTTCACCGTGTCGTACGACAACCGTGTGCCGGAAAAGGCGAAGCAGGGTGCGACCTGGCTGGTCGCGCAGTTCCTCGCAGAACACCGCCGTCAGCGACAGGGTCGTGCCTCGAACGCAGCCGAGTTCTACTCGAAGGAAGCCGAGCGCATCCGCACGCACGTGGCGCAGCTCGAATCCAAGCTGGCCGACTTCAAGAAGGCGAACTACGGGCAGTTGCCCGAGCTGACGCAAGTCAACATGCAGATGATGGACCGCACCGAGGCCCAGATTCAGCAGAACGACATGCAGGCGCGTTCGTTGCGCCAGGAGCGCGTTTTCCTGGCCGCCCAGCTGGACCAGCAACGTGCGGCCGGGCCCGATGCCGCCAGCATCCAGCAGCTGCAGCAGCAGTACGACCGCATGCGTTCGAGCTACGACGAGAGCCACCCGGACATGGTCGCGCTGCGTCGCCAGATCGACAGCCTCAAGTTCGGCACCAGCGCAAGCGCCGGCACTTCGCTGAAGTCCCAGCTGACCGCCAAGCGCCAGACGCTCGCCGAAGCTCGTCAGCGCTACGGTGAGGAATACCCTGACGTGAAGAAGCTGCAGCGCGACATCGCGACGCTCGAAACCCGCATCAAGTCGGGCGAGCGTGGTGACGTCGAGATGGCCGATGGCACGCCGGTGGGCATGCAGCTGCGTACGCAGATCAACGCCATCGACAGCCAGCTGGCGAGCATCGAAGCGCAGAACTCCGCGCTGCGTGCCAAGCTGAACGGCCTCGAGAAGAACGTGGTCGCGACGCCGCAGGTCGAGCGGGAATACGCCAACGCCACGCGCGACCTGACCATCGCGCGCGAAAAGTACGAGCAGCTGCTCAACCGGCAGATGGATGCCGAGGTCAGCGAAGCCGCGATTGTCGGGGGACGCGCCGATGAGTTCCGGCTCATCCAGGCGCCGATGCTGCCCTCCGTGCCCGGCAAACCCCAGCGCCTGGCCATCCTGCTGATCGGCCTGGTCGGCGCCGTGGTGCTGGCACTCACCGTCACCGTCGCCGCCGAGGCGCTCGATCCCAAGGTTCGCGGCGCGCGCGACGTGCGCGAGTTGCTGTCGGTGTCGCCGCTCGTGGCCATCCCGACCATCCGCAATTCGCGCTCGAGGCGCCAGGGAGCCTGGCGATTCGCAGCCGCCACCGCCACTGCCGTCATCGGTGTGTGGGTGGCATTCACCGTCGTCCGCAACTTCATCTAACCAGCGAGGCATCAATGAGCACGACCATGGAAGACGCAATCCGCCGCAACTTTGCCGAGCGGGCTGCCGCGGATCGCGGCGGTGCCGAGCGTGGCGCGGAACGCCCGAACGCCATCGAGTCCTCGTACCTGAGGCAGCGCGTGCGCCGCGTGAGCGCCGCTCCCGCGGACCTGCAGCAGGCGCGCCGTTTCCAGAACGCGAGCGTCGACGTACGCGCGATGGAGCGGCAGTGTGTGCTGCCCGCGGTGTCCGATACCGCCGCGCTGCGCGCCTTCAAGATCCTGCGCACCCGCGTGCTGCGCCGCCTGGACATGCACAAGTGGAGCTCGATCGCGGTGTCCGGCATGTCGGTGGGCGAGGGCAAGACGCTCACGGCCATCAACCTGGCGCTCGCGCTGTCGCAGGACGTGAACACCTTCGTGTTCCTCGTGGACCTCGACCTGCAGCGCCCGCAGATCGCGAACTATCTCGGCATGAGCTTCGAGAAGGGCCTGTCGGACTACCTGCTCGGCAAGGCGGAGCTGGACGACATCGTCTACAAGCTGCACTCCGAGCGCCTCGGCGTGATCCCGAACGCGCGCGCGTTCCAGCATTCCTCGGAGTTCCTGAACTCGCCGCGCATGTCGGAATTCATCCAGGCGCTGGAGCGCGAAGTGCCGCGTCGCATCGTGATCTTCGACATGCCGCCGCTGCTGGCATCGGACGACGTGCTGGCCTTCGCGCCGCAGTTCGATTCGCTGCTGCTCGTGGTCTCGGAAGGCAAGAGCGGCCGCGCCATGTTGCGCGGCGCCAAGGAAGTGCTGGCGGAAATGAACCTGCTCGGCGTGGTGCTCAACCGCTCGAAGGAACGCAACGAAAGTGCTTACTACTAACGGCGGCACGGAGACGGGTTCTCCGGAGCTGGGTGCGCTCGCGCCGACGATGGATCACGGCGCGATGCTCGTCGACGACACGCCGGGGGCTCAGAAGCGCCGGCGCAAGCCGGCGGCGACCAAGCGCATCAGTATTTTCGGCCTGGGCTACGTGGGCGCGGTGTCGCTCGCCTGCCTGGCGCGCGATGGTCACCAGGTGATCGGTTGCGACATCGATCCGACCAAGCTCGACCTGATCCGGTCGCGCAAGTCGCCGATTCTCGAGGAGGGCATCCAGGAGCTGATGCGCGACGTGGTGGACTCCGGTCGCGTGAAGGTCACCAACGATGCCGTGCAGGCCGTGAATGACAGCGAAGTGTCGTTCATTTGCGTCGGTACACCATCGGCGGCGAATGGCAGCCAGGATCTCAGTGCGATTCTTCGCCTCGCCGAGCAGATCGGCGCGGCGCTCAAGTCCAAGCGTGCCTTCCACACCATCGTGGTGCGTTCGACCGTGCAGCCGGGCACGCTCGAGGAGAAGATCGAGCCGATCCTCGAACGCGAGAGCGGCAAGAAGTCGGGCGTGGATTTCGGCCTGGCCTTCCAGCCGGAATTCCTGCGCGAAGGCTCGTCGATTCGCGATTACGATCATCCGCCGTACACCATCGTCGGTGGCAATTGCGAGGCGGCGGTCAACGCGGTGCGCGAGATCTTCCAGCATCTCGAGGCGCGTTTCATGGTCACCAGCATCCGCGTGGCCGAAACCCTCAAGATGAGCTGCAACGCATTCCATGCACTCAAGATCACTTTCGCCAACGAGATCGGCCGCATCTCGCAGTCGCTCGGCATCGACTCGCACGAGGTCATGCGGCTGGTGTGCGCGGACACGCGCCTGAACATCTCGCCGGCCTACATGAAGCCCGGCTTCGCATTCGGTGGCTCCTGTCTGCCGAAGGACCTGCGCGCGCTGGCGCACATCGCGAAGCAGAACGATCTCGAGATCCCGATGTTGTCCAGCCTGCTCGTGAGCAACCGGGCGCACATCGATCACGCGGTCGACAAGATCCTGAAGCTCGGTCGTCCGCGAGTGGGCATGCTGGGACTGTCATTCAAGACCGGCACCGACGACCTGCGCGAAAGCCCGCTCGTGATGGTGGCGAAGCGGTTGATCGGCGAGGGCTGCGAGCTGCGCATCTTCGACCCCGAGGTGCATCTCTCGAGGTTGTTAGGCGCCAACCGCAGCTACATCGATGCGCACATCCCCCACCTGGGTTCGCTGCTCTGCGAACACATCAACGAGATGATCGATCCCTCGGAAGTCGTGCTGGTCGGGTTGCAGCAGCCGGCACTGGATGCTGCTCTACAGGCCCGCGTGCGCCAGGACCAGTACCTGATCGACCTCGTAAACCTGCCGAACCGGGACTTGCTCCGCTGTCGGTACGAAGGCGCCTGTTGGTAAACCGGACGGCGCCCCACCGGGGCGCCGTCCGCCGTTGCTGGCGTTCCCACATATATAAGTAGTGGCCGAGCGCCTCGCCGCCGCCCACCGCCTGTCGAATTCGTCTCACATTTTTTACAGACGGGGATTCCCTGCCGGGGCGCTAAGTACTTGAATTGATTTGATTGTCGGGCCTGGGCGACAACGCGTTCGCCGACACTTTTTTTCTTATTAATTGAATCGATTGCATCTGGACTCCTAAATCGCACCAGCCCGAGGCTGAGGCGGGCGGGAGGAGTCTGACAGATGGGTTTCCGGCTTAGCGATTCCGTAAGAGCATTCCTACCAGCAGCTGTCCTGGCGTTTTGTCACGGCTGTGGCAGCAGTGGCAACGGGACCGCTGCGCCGCCGACAGGCGCTCCTGCTTTACAGGCCGCCAACCAGGCTCCCACCATCACAGGAGACCCGAGTATCTACGCGCGCGTCGGGCGCAGCTACGAATTCCAGCCGACGTTCAATGATCCGGAACACGACACGCTGACCTTCACGGCCGGCAACCTGCCGCCCTGGGCCAGCATCGATGCGACCAGCGGTCGCATCACCGGCACACCCGCCGCGGGTGACCTCGGCGAGTACGAAGACATCACCATCACCGTGGCCGATGCCTCGCACCGCGCCGTGACTCAACCTTTTTCGATCACCGTGCTGAGCCCGCCGACCGGCTTTGCCACGCTGCACTGGGAGCAGCCGCCCATGAAAGTGGACGGTTCGCCTCTTGATGACCTGGCCGGCTACCGAATCGTCTACGGCCGCGACGCCGAAGATATGGACCAGAGTGTTTTCATCAACGATCCGTCGCAGACCTCGTTCGAGTTCACGACGCTCGAGGAAGGTATTTGGTACTTCGCGGTGATCGCCGTGAATGCCAACGGTCTCGAGGGGCCCCCCACGACCCCCGCCATGAAGTCCATCTGACGATTTTTCTGACAGACGTTTCCCATTTTTTCCGAGGGGTTTAAGGAATGAGCCTTGTTAGAGTAAACCGCACCCATGCGCCAACCCACCGTCAAATGAAGTACCTGTTCCCCAGGCTGTTGATGGCAGCCGCGGTTCTCACACTGGGAGCGACTACTGCCAAGGCCAGACCCGTGATACCGGGCGCGGCGGGATTCGGCATGGAAACCACGGCCGGACGTGGTGGCAAGGTGATGCGAGTCACCAACCTCAATGCGAGCGGCTCCGGTTCACTCAAGGCTTGCGTGTCCGACACCGAAGGTCCTCGTGTCTGCATCTTCGATGTGTCCGGCACGATCCGCATCACCACCGACATGATGGTCCGCTACGGCCACCTGACGATTGCCGGACAGACGGCGCCTGCGCCGGGTATCACCATCCGTGGCGCCGCGTTGCGCATCCAGGCCAGTGACATCCTCGTCCAGCACATCCGCGTACGCCCGGGCGACGACACCAACGGTCCGGATCCGGACAACCGCGACGCGCTCAAGATCGAGGGCAGCGACAGCCGCCAGGTCAAGAACATCGTCATCGACCACTGCACGTTCAGCTGGGCCATCGACGAAACCGCGAGCATCTGGGGCTGGCACGACAACATCACGTTCTCGAACAACATCTTCTCCGAGCCGCTCAACGACTCGCTGCACATGAGTGACGACGGCTCGAAGCGCGAGCCCCATGGCTTCGGTGTGCTGCTGGGCTCCAGCAAGAGCGGCGGCCGCGTGACCATGTACGGCAACCTCATGGCGCACATCCAGGAGCGCAACCCGCTGGCCCGTTCACGCGAGCTGGTGTTCGTGAACAACGTGGTCTATGACCGCGGCACCATGGATCTCGACGCGCAGACCGACTACGACCGCGTCACCAAGAGCTCGCTCGTGGGTAACGTGTTCCTGCGCGGACCGAGCTACGCACGCACCACGAAGCCCATCTACCTGCGCACCAACGGCGCGGCGGAGCTGGTTTCGGGATCGCGTGTGTACGTGAGCGACAACTACGCGCCGGAGTGGGGCAGCTCGGCCACCTCGCTGGTCTCACAGACCGGCGGCACGCTCTCGGGCCTGCTGTCGACCACGACGGAGCCGACGTGGAACAGCGGCCTCAAGGTGACCAAGACGGCCAGCAACGGGGTCTACAACCGCGTGCTGGCCAATGCCGGTGCGCGCCCGCACAACCGCGACAGCGTCGACAAGCGCGTCGTCCAGCAGGTGAAGGATCGCAGCGGCAAGATCATCAACTGCGTGTCGTCGAACGGCTCGAGCCGCTGCAACAAGAACGCCGGCGGTTGGCCGTCGCTCGCGCAGAACCGCCGCGCGGCCACGCTGCCGAGCAACTACAACACGGTCGCGTCGAACGGCTACACGAATCTCGAGAACTGGCTGCACGATCTCGATCTGCAGGTGCAGGGGCTGTCCTCGTCCTCGAGTCCGACAGCGGCGCCGTCGCTGTCGGCGCAGTGAACGTAATGTAGGAACCGGTCACCGCCCGTGTAATCGGGCGGTGACGTGGGCTTGGGCAAGGGGCTGGCGTCCACGACGCCGGCCCTTTTCTATTCTGCGCTGGTGAACTCGCCATTCGAATACCAACACCAGGTCAGTCAACCCATCATCTTCAAGCGCGGGACCTCGCTGGTCGCTCCGGTGCTGTTGTGGTTGATGGACGCGCTGCCGGCGGTACTCGCAGGCGTGATGTTCTATCCACTGACGCGCATGTACGACGTGGACTTCGACCGGCCGTTCCTCGTGCTGTCGATCCTCGCGGCGACTTTTACCCTCGCGGTACTGCCGAGTAACACCACTTCACAGGTGGTGTCGGGACGCATCGAGCTCGCGACCAACCTGTTGTGGCGCTGGGCGGTGCTGGTCGCCTGCCTGCTGGCATTGGGCTACATCACCAAGTTCTCCGAGGAGTACTCGCGCCGCGTGGTGGTCACCTGGGTGCTGGTGACGCCGGTGCTGCTGGTGATCCTGCAACTCGCGTTGCAATCGATCACGCGCGCGCTGCTGACCGACGCCGCGCACGCGCGGCGCGCCATCATCGTCGGCTGCACGGCCGCGAGCCAGGAGCTGGCAAGACGCCTCGCGCGTCACACGGAGCTCGGCATGTCGGTGGCGGGATTCTTCGACGATCGTGGCAGCGACCGCCTCGGCTGCGCCAAGTATGCGCAGTTGCTCGGGCGATTCGGTGACGTGGCGGACTTCGTCAAGAACCGCAACATCGACGTGATCTTCATCGCCATCCCGCCGGGGCAGGTGGGGCGCATGCGCGAGCTGGTCCACGAGCTCGGCGACACCACGGCGTCCATCTACTACGTGCCGGACGTCAGCGGCTTCGACATGATCCAGCAGCGCACCAGCGAGATCCTGGGATTCCCGGTGGTCGCAATGTGCGAGACGCCGTTCCATGGTTATCGCGGCCTGGTGAAGCGCCTCATGGACGTGACCATCGCGTCGCTCGCACTGCTGCTGCTCTCGCCGTTGTTGTTAGGCATCGCGTGGGCGGTGAGGCGCAGCTCGCCGGGACCGGTGCTGTTCCGCCAGCGACGCTACGGCCTCGATGGTCGCGAGATCCAGGTCTACAAATTCCGCACGATGACGGTGTGCGAAGACGGCGCGCGCGTGACGCAGGCGCAGCGCTGCGATCAACGCGTCACGCCCATCGGCCGTCACCTGCGGCGGTGGTCGCTCGACGAACTACCGCAGCTCATTAACGTATTGCAGGGAACCATGAGTCTCGTAGGACCCCGCCCACATGCGGTGGCTCACAACGAGGAGTACCGCAAGCTGATCAAACGGTACATGGTTCGTCACAAGGTCCTGCCGGGCATCACGGGCCTTGCCCAGGTGCGAGGCTGCCGCGGTGAGACCGCACGCGTCGAGGACATGGAAAGGCGTGTGGTCTTCGATCTCGAGTACATGCGCAACTGGTCCCCGTTGCTGGACCTGCAGATCCTGGTGGCCACGGCCTTCGCCGTGATCCGCACGGATCGGGCCTACTGAATGAACAACAAAGGGGACTCCTCTGGCGACTCTGCTCGGATTCACGTCGTTTTTCCTGCTCGCAATCACCGTTTTGCGATGGGACCTCACGTTCACGACGGGCCTGTCGGCCAAGAACCTCATCATCTATCTGCTCGCGACCTTCATCGGGTTGCGCATGGTGATCGGTCGCGGCTCGGTGACGGCCGCGGGTTCGCTGCAGGGCGCATATCTCGTGCAGATCCTCTACGCGATCGTCACCTGGCTGGTCGCGGCGCTGATCATCAAGTATCCCAACTATGACCTCATCGCCAGCGGCATCCGGCTCAAGGCCGGCCTGATCGACTACTACATCTTCTTCCTCGTCTTCCTGTTCGGCGTGCGCAACGCCGACGAGGCGATGACGGTGATCAAGTGGATGTTGTTCGGTGCGTTGTTCGCGAACTTCGCGACCATCCTCGACAGCTTCGGCATCCTGAGCCTCGGATACCGGGAGCGAGTCGACGGCCGCACGCAGGGCGCGCTCGGTGAGTCCAACCAGTACGCGGCGTACATCGTGCTGTTCCTGCCCGGCATCATCGCCATGGCGGTTGCCAATCGTGGCGTGAAGCGCATGGCCTGGCTGGGCGGCGCGCTCGCCTCGTGTGTCGCGCTCGCGATGACGGCCTCCCGCGGTGGAATCTTCGGCGGGCTGCTCGCCTGCGTGATTGGCGCGTACATGTACCGGCACCTGGTGTCGTACAGCCGCATCGCCGGCTACATCCTGGGCCCGCTGGTCCTGCTGGTCGTGATCCTGAGCCTGTCGCAGTACGGTGGACTGCTCACCGAACGCATCTTCGGGCAGACCTCGAGCATCGACGCCAACGAAGCCACCTCCGGACGCACCGAGATCTGGCTGACACTGTTCTCGAAGATGGTGGAAGAGCCCGTGACCTTCATCACCGGCTATGGCTGGGATACGTACGACTCGTTCGCCTTCCACTTCGCGCCGCATAACCACTACTTCGCGTTGTGGTTCAACCTGGGCCTGCTCGGCCTGTTCACCGGCGCCTACCTTCTTTTCTCCGCCATCGGCCGCGCTCGGCGCGCGAGCCTGGTCGCCGAGCCCGGTCTGCGCCGGCAGCTCATCGCATTCGTCATCGGAGGCATCGCCGTGTGTGGTGCCGTGTTCTTCGTCGAACTGCACGATCCCTGGATTTTCTTCTGGATGTACGCGGGCACCGTGATGCGCCTCGTGCTGAGTGTTGCCCCTGCCACCGAACCGGCGCTGGAGCCGGTACCGGTCATGGGCCGCCGCCAGCGCCTGCGCGTCGCCGTGGGCACCCGTGATGCATACGGTTGGGCGGCAGGAGCGCAAGGACGAAGAACGACATGAGATATCGAAAGATCTGCATCGTGGGATTGGACGCGTACGGACTGTTGTCCGGCGAGGGCGATCTGAAGTACATCGGCGGCGAAACCGTGCAGCACGTGCTGCTGGCGCGCGCGTGGCGCGACCTCGGTTACGACGTGTCCATCATCGTCTTCGACGACGGGCAGGGCGCACGTCGCGTCGTCGACGGCATCACGGCCATCGCGGCGCAGTCCCGCAACGGGGGGCTGCCCGGGCTCAAGTTCTTCCACCCGCGCGCCTCCAAACTATTCTCCGCGCTGGCTGCGGCCGACGCGGATGTCTACTACCAGTCGCCGGCCGGTGCGTTCACCGGGATCACCGCGTGGTTCTGCCGCATGACGGGCCGCAAGTTCATCTTCCGCGTCGCCTCGGACAGTGACTGCGAGAAGGAGCACAGCCGCATCAAGCTGTGGCGCGATCGCAAGCTGTACGAATACGGGCTGCGTCATGCCGACCTGGTCGCCGTGCAAACCGGGTTCCAGGCAGACATGCTGCGCGAGAACCATGGGCTCGAGTCGAGCGTAGTCAACATGCTGGTCGAGCCGCCACGTCGGGGCACGTCCCAGGTCAAGAAGGATATCGACGTCCTCTGGATGGGAAACCTGCGGACGCTCAAGCGTCCGGAGATGGTGCTCGAGCTCGCGCGGCAGCTGCCCGACGTGCGTTTCACGCTGGCCGGTGGCCCATGCCCGTTCCCGTGGGGCTATACGTATTTCGACGACGTGAAGGCGGCCGCGGCGCGGCTGCCCAATGTGTCCATGCCCGGCGCCGTGCGCTACACCGAATCCGGCGAGTGGTTCGACCGCGCGCGCATCTTCCTGAATACCTCGAGCATCGAAGGGTTTCCGAATACCTTCCTGCAGGCCTGGGTTCGCGGCGTTCCCGTCGTGAGCTTTTTCGACCCCGATGGCCTGATCCGCCGGCTGCAGCTGGGCCAGGTGGCGACGACCCTCGACGACATGCGCGAATTCATCCGCGGACTGCTCGACGTCGACGTCTACCGCGAGAACATCGGCCGTCGCGCGCGTGACTTCGTGTCGCGCGAATTCACCACCGCGGCCGCCGCACGTTACCTCGAACTACTCGAAACAAGACCGGTGCGCGTCCGGGTGGGCGCGGCCGATGGAGGAACCGTTCCATGAATACCCCCGCGTATGCGGATGCCACCATGAACCGCCTCACGCCTGACGCGAAGGCTGATGCGGAGGCGTCGGTTGCCACCCGGCCAGACGCGCTGTTCGTGGTCGGGAACCTCAACATCGGCGGCTCGGAGCGCAAGATCGTGCGGCTCGCGAACCGGCTGAAGGAAGAGGGCGTGCACGTCACGATGGCCTGCCTCAACGGGCCGTACACGCTCGAGTCCGCGCTGCGACGCGACGTGAGCTGCGCGAAGCTGGACCGCAAAGGCAAGTTCTCGTTCCGCACCATCTGGCGGCTGCGCCAGATCCTGGTGCGTGAACGGCCGGCGACGGTGCTGGCTCTCAATCTCTACCAGGCGCTGTACGTCGCCTGCGCGACGTTGTTCCTCCCGTACCGCCCGCGACGCATCGCGCTGGTCAACACCTCGACCTTCCGGCGTCAGCTGTACAAGCGCATGTACCAGCGCGTGCTCGAGCGCTTCGATCTCATCGTGCACGGCTCGGAAATGCAGAAGCGCTTCTGGTTCGCGCCGGGCAGCAAGGGCTGGAAACACTCGACGGTGCTCTACAACGGCGTGGATTCGGATCACTTCGAGCTCACGGGCTCGTTCGAAGCCGGCAAGCGCCTGCGTGCCTCGCTGGGTGTGAAGCCGGACGCGCTGCTGATGGGCACCGTGGGCATGTGCCGTCCCGAGAAGAACCAGGAAGTGCTGCTGACCACGCTGCGCCGGCTGCGCGTGGCGCGCGTCGACGCCCACCTCGTGATCGCGGGCGGCGGCTACCTGATCGACCACTTGAAGCAACGCGCCGTGCAGCTCGAGATCGCGGATCGCGTGCACTTCGTCGGCGCGCTCGACGACGTGCGCCCGGTGCTCGCCGCGCTGGACGTTTTCGTACTGCCCTCGATCGCGGTCGAGTCGTTCTCGAATGCGGCGCTCGAGGCCATGTCGATGGGCCGACCGGTGATCCTCTCGGACATCGGCGGCGCACGCGAGATGATCAACGAGGGCGTCGAGGGATACGTGGTTTCGCCCACCGAGCTCGCGGCCCGGCTGCCCGCCATGATCTCGGCGCTGTATGCCGACAAGCGCAAGCGCCAGCAGATGGGCGCGGCCGCGCGGGATCGCGCCGTCAATTGTTTTTCGGTGCCGGCCATGGTGGCGGGGTACCGGGGGCTGCTCAACGCCGGAGACGCGCAATGAATGCGGATCTCAAGCCGGTGACCCGCGGTTTCCAGCCCGCGCCGGCGCGGCTCGCGCCGGTGCCGCCGGACGGGCGGGTGCGCGTGTTGCAGTTCGGACCTTCGCTCGCGGTGCGCGGGGGCATCAGCTCCGTCGAACAGCTGATCTGCGACTATCTACCGCCGTACGTGTCGATGCGCCACGTCCCGACCACGGAGGATGCCTCGGCCATCACCAAGGCCTCGGTGTTCGCACGGGCCGTGCAGGTGATGCGCCGTGCGCTCGAGAGCCTCGACCCGTCGATCATGCACATCCACTTCGCCTCGCGCGGCAGCACGCTGCGCAAGATGATCCTGGCCGAGATGGTGGTGCGCGCGGGCCGGCCGCTGGTGCTGCACGCGCACGGCGCCGAGTTCGACAAGTTCTATCGCAAGCTGCCGGCCGCGGTCCGCCGCAACCTCAGCCATACACTGCAGCGGGCCAACGTGTTCATCACGCTGTCGTCGCAGTGGCGCGACTTCTACGTCGAAGAATGCGAGCTTTCCCCGTCCCAGATCGTGGTGCTCCCGAATCCCGTGCGCGTACCGACGGAAGTGCCGGACCGCGCGGCTCGCGACACCGTGCAGTTCCTGCATCTCGGCCGGCTCGGTGAACGCAAGGGCACGTACGATCTCGTGAACGCGTTCGCGGGCCTGCCCGAAGGCCTGCGGAACCGCGCGCGCCTGGTGCTGGCCGGCGACGGTGACGTCGACGGCGTGCGCAAGATGGCCGAGCCGCTCGGCAGCCAGGTCGAGGTCCATGCCTGGATCAACAGCCACGAACGCGACCTCATGCTCGAGCGCAGCGACGTGTTCGCCTTGCCGTCGCGCGCCGAAGGCGTGCCGATGGCCTTGCTCGAGGCCATGGCCCATGGATTGCCGTGCATCACGTCGCCGGTGGGCGGCATTCCGGACGTGTTCCGCCACGGTGTGGACGGCGCGCTCGTCACCCCGGGTGACGTGACGCAGATCCGCGCCGCCATGGCGAAGTACATCGCCGACGATGCGGCGCGCCTGGCGGCGGGCCGGGCCGCTCGCGAGCGCGCGCGTGCCTTCGACGTGCACGTGTACGCGCGCCGGCTCGCGGATATCTACACTCGCATCGCGCCAGTTGCGGAGATCCGGGAAATCGCATGACCGCAGCGCTGGCATTGGTCGACCGCCTCAAGAGGCACGTGGTCGGCGAGAGCTTCGTGCGGCGCAATCCGTTCTACTACGAGCGCTCCCGGGTGCTCCTGGAACGGCTTGCGTCCCTGGACTTCGAAGGACGCCTGGCCTGGACCCGCGGACAGCTGTCCCGCACGCTGGTGGCCGCGCAACGCACCGACTACGGCGGTATCGTGCGCGGCGGCGACGACATCACCAGCTGGCCGCTGCTCGACAAGGAACTGCTGCGCAATCGACAGCGCGCCTTCACCGCGAGCAAGGACTGGTTTGCCGCCTCCGCCGTCACGGGCGGCACCTCCGGCGTGCCGCTCAAGCTCAAGCGTTCGCTCGATGGCATCGTGTTCGAACAGGCGTGCATCGATCGCGTGGTCACGCAGCTGGGCCTGCACCCGCGCACGCTGCGCACCGCGGTACTGCGCGGCGACAACCTCGAGGATCCCCGCGCGCTGATCCTGCCCGATGGCGTGAGCGCCAACGGCGGACGATCGCGCATCTTCTGCGCGCGCGCGGTGTCCCCGAAGAACATCGACCGTATCGCCGACTCGCTCGAGACATTCGCGCCGCAGCTGCTGTGTGCCTATCCGAATGCGCTGGAAACCCTGTGCGTGTTGCTGCAGGAGCGCGGGCGCAGACTCGAGGTGCCCGCCGTGATCACCTCGTCCGAGGTGCTCAAGCCCGAAGCATGGACGTTGGCCCGCGAAGTCCTGGGATGCCGCATCGCGGACTATTACGGGCAATCGGAACGCGTCGCCTTCGCGTATGCGCACGCGCCGCGCGAGTACCGCTTCCTGCCAGGGTATTCACACGTCGAATTCGTGTTGTACCAGTCCAAGCTACTGCCGGCCGGCGGCAGTGAGCGGCTCTACGAAGTCGTCGGCACCACGTTCTGGAACAGCGTCATGCCACTGGTGCGGTACCGCACGGGTGACCTGATCCGGCTGCCGGCCGACTGGGGACCGCGCGAGTTGCAGGAGCTCGCGCTCGGGCTGCGCACCTTCCGCGGCATCCTCGGGCGCGAACAGGAAGTGCTCGTGTGCCCGGCGGGCATTCGCCTTACGGGACTGGAGTCCATCCCGCGCGAGGTCGAGCACGTACTGCGCATCCAGGTGGTGCAGGAGACGTTCGACTCGGCGCGCATCCGCGTGGTGCCCGCGCCGGGATTCGGCGAACAGGAGGCCGCGCACCTGCTCGAGAACGCACGCGCCAAACTGCCGCCGCAGATGCGCCTCGAGATCGAGGTCGCCCAGCAGCTCGAGCGCACCCAGCGGGGCAAGACACCACTCGTCGTGCATCGTCCACCCGTCCACGAGGCACTGCGTCGTGCCGGAGTGGAACCAATGCCGACTCACTGAGTCATCAGGTTCCTGCATGCAGCAACCTGGTTGGTATTTGAGGCGCCTGCGGCGCATGTCCGGCGCCGAGGTGGCCTATCGATTGGCCCGCACCGTGCGCACGGCTTCCGAGCCGTTCACGCAGCACACGCTGCCGGCGCGCGACGAATACGCGACCGACCTGCGGTTCCTGCCGCCGTTCGTGTCGCTGTCTCCCGACGCGCTCGTGGCCGCGGCGGATCGCATACTCGCGGGCCGCTACAGCTTCTTCGATCTCACCGACTGCGATCTCGGGGATCCGCCGCAGTGGAACCGGGATCCGCTCACGCATCGTGTCGCCGGTACCCGACGCGCCTCGTCGATCGACTACCGCGATGAACGTGTCGTCGGCAACATCAAGTACCTGTGGGAAGCGAACCGCCACCTGCACGTCGCGACGCTCGCGCAGGCGAGTGCGCTCACCGGCGATCCGCGGTATGCCGAGGCCATTCGCACGCAGATCGATTCCTGGATCGAGCAATGCCCCACGGGCCGCGGGCCCAACTGGTGCAGCTCGCTCGAGCTCGGCATCCGCCTGATCAACTGGAGCATCGCGTGGCAGCTCATCGGCGGATCGCGCGCACGGCTTTTCAGTGATGCCGACGGCGAGGCTTTCCGCGAACGCTGGCTGAAATCGATCTTCGAACAGGCCCGCATGATCGTCGGCAACCTGTCGCGGTTCTCGTCCGCCAACAATCACCTGATCGGTGAAGCGGCCGGCGTGTACATCGCGGCTTCGACGTGGCCGTTGTGGCAGCCGATGCGCTCCTGGGGCGAGCGTTGCCGCAGCATCCTCGAAGAGGAGTGCCACAAGCAGAACGCGCCGGATGGCGGCAATCGCGAGCAGGCTTTCGGTTACCAGACCTTCGTGCTCGACTTCCTGCTGCTGGCCGGCCTGGCGGCGCGCGCGCGCGGCGAGGATTTCTCGCCCGTGTACTGGCGACGCCTCGAGGTCATGGTGGATTTCCTCGCCTCGATGACCAGTGTTGCGGGGCAGCTGCCCATGGTCGGCGACGCCGACGATGGCTTCGTGGTGCGACTCGCGCCCGAACCGGGTTTCTCGCCGCATGGCTCGCTGATCGCCACGGGCGCGGTGTTGTTCGATCGCCC
>DATEII010000043.1:0-2909 GCA_035279135.1 Steroidobacteraceae bacterium | reverse complement strand
TGCAGCTCATCTACAACAAGGCCCGCCAGGCCGCGATCACCAAGGAATTGGCCGAGATCGTGGGCGGCGCGGCAGCCGTCTGACCAGGACGCAAGACAGAATTAGTTAGAGGTTAATGAACATGGCCACAGGCAAGATTACCCAGATCATCGGCGCCGTCATCGACGTGGAGTTCCCGCGCGATTCGATTCCGAAAGTCTACGAAGCGCTCAAGCTCAAGGACGTGGATCTGACGCTCGAAGTGCAGCAGCAGCTCGGCGACGGCGTGGTGCGCACCATCGCCATGGGTTCCTCGGAAGGCCTGAAGCGCGGCCTGCCGGTGGATTCCACGGGCAAGGCGATCTCGGTGCCGGTGGGCGCCGCGACGCTGGGCCGCATCATGGACGTGCTGGGCGTGCCGCAGGACAACCGCGGCCCGGTGGCCGCGAAAGAGACGCTGCCGATTCACCGTCCGCCGCCGAGCTACAACGAGCAGGCGGGTGGACAAGATCTGCTGGTCACGGGCATCAAGGTCATCGACCTGCTGGCGCCTTTCGCCAAGGGCGGCAAGGTCGGCCTGTTCGGCGGCGCCGGCGTCGGCAAGACCGTGAACATGCTCGAGCTCATCAACAACATCGCCAAGCAGTACTCGGGACTGTCGGTGTTCACGGGCGTGGGCGAGCGCACCCGCGAAGGCAACGACTTCTACCACGAGATGATCGAGTCGGGCGTCATCGACCCGAAGGAACTCTCCAACTCGAAAGTGGCGATGGTGTACGGCCAGATGAACGAGCCGCCGGGCAACCGCCTGCGCGTCGCGCTCACGGGTCTGACCATGGCCGAATATTTCCGTGACGAGACCCAGGCCAGCGGCAAGGGCCGCGACGTGCTGTTCTTCGTCGACAACATCTACCGCTACACCCTGGCCGGCACCGAAGTGTCGGCGCTGCTGGGCCGCATGCCGTCGGCGGTGGGTTACCAGCCCACGCTGGCCGAGGAAATGGGCGTGCTGCAGGAGCGCATCACCTCGACCAAGAAGGGTTCGATCACCTCCATCCAGGCCGTGTACGTGCCCGCGGACGACCTGACCGACCCGTCGCCCGCCACCACGTTCGCCCACCTCGACGCCACCATCGTGTTGTCGCGCCAGGTCGCCGCGCTGGGTATCTACCCCGCCGTGGACCCGCTCGACTCCACCAGCCGCCAGCTCGATCCGCTGGTCGTGGGCGAGGAGCACTACAACGTGGCGCGTGGCGTGCAGCAGGTGCTGCAGCGCTACAAGGAACTGCAGGACATCATCGCCATCCTCGGCATGGACGAGCTCAGCGAAGACGACAAGCAGATCGTGTTCCGCGCGCGCAAGGTGCGCAACTTCCTGTCGCAGCCGTTCAACGTCGCCAAGGTGTTCACGGGCCAGGACGGCAAGATCGTCCAGCTGGCCGACACCATCCGCGGCTTCAAGGGCATCCTGGCCGGCGAATACGACCACCTGCCCGAGCAGGCGTTCTACATGGTCGGTTCGATCGAAGAAGCGGTCGAGAAGGCCAAGACCCTCAATTAAGGTAGTAGTTAGCCATGGCGAACCCCAACACGATCCATGTCGACATCGTCAGCGCCGAGGGCGAGATCTTCTCGGGCACGGCGTCGATGGTGTTCGCGCCGGGTTCGCAGGGCGAGCTCGGTGTTGCGCCCAGGCATGCGCCGTTGCTGACGCTGCTCAAGGCCGGCGAAGTTCGCGTGCAGACGCCCGACGGCCAGGAACAGCAGTTCTTCGTCGGCGGCGGCGCGCTCGAGATCCAGCCCAACCGCGTGACCGTGCTGGCCGACACCGCGCTGCGTGCCAAGGACCTCGATGAGTCCGCGGCGCTGGCTGCCAAGCAGCGCGCCGAGGATGCGCTGCGCGGCGCCACCGACAAGATCGAGCAGGCCGAGGCGATGAAGGAAATCGTCCGGATGACCGAGCAGGTCAAGATGATCCAGAGGCTTCGCAAGGGTAGGTAGCCCCTTAGTAGTCAGTCCCGTGCGGTGCAGTCCTGCGCCGCAATCAGCAGGTTAGACGTGATGATGCATTCGCATGCCCTGCGGCGCACACTCGCGGGCAGGTGTTTCATGAGAGCCATGAAGGATTTCGAGCAGGTCGGTTCGCGCGGCTTCTATCGGCCGATCGCGCGCGTGAGCTTCGAACAGGCAGTGGATCTCGTTGCCGAGGCCATGATCACCGCGCGTGAGCTCGGGCTCGCGGACCTGCTCGTCAATACCACCAGCCTCACCGGGTTCACGCCGCCGAGCGTGTTCGCGCGCTACGAGATGGCCGGCAAGTGGACCCGGAGTGCCGGTGCGGCGTTGCGCGTCGCCCTGGTGGCACGACCGGAACTCATCGATCCGCAGAAGATAGGCGTGCTCATGATGCAGAACCGCGGCGGCACCGGCGACGTGTTCGCCACCGAGGCCGAGGCGCTGGCCTGGCTCGACGCGCGGCTCGGCCCCGGGCAGCGCACGCCGAGTTTCCTGAACCGGGCACGCGGCGAGGGCGGCGACCCGTGAACTTCGAGGTGCTCGGAACGCGCGCGTTCCATCGCCCGTCGGGCGTCATGCGGCTTGCCGACGCCGTGGAGCGGGTCGCGCAGGCTTTGCAGCAGGCGCGTGCGCTCGAGCTCGAGGACATCCTGGTCAACACCACCGGGCTCGCGGGTTTCGACGCGCCCTGCATCTTCGAGCGCTACGCGATGATCACGCGCTGGGTGCAATGCGCCGGCATGTCATTGCGCATCGCGATCGTGGCGCGGCCGTCGTTCATCGATTACCAGAAGATCGGCATGGTCATGGCGCACAACCGCGGTGTGAGCGCCGACGTGTTCGCCGACGAGCCATCGGCTCTCAAGTGGCTGGAAACACGACGCGCCCGCGCCCGTGTGCGCTGGCCTGCCTGC
>DATEII010000042.1:0-8408 GCA_035279135.1 Steroidobacteraceae bacterium | reverse complement strand
CGGCGGGAGAGCCGGTACCCTCGTGAGTGATCAGGCGCCTTCCTTCAGGGCCTGCGACAGGATCCCGATCAACTCGTCGATGTGCTTCGGCTCGATGATCAGCGCGGGGGAGAGCGCGATGATGTCGCCGGTGGTGCGGATCAGCAGCCCGCGCTCGAAGCACTCGAGATAGACGCCGAATGCGCGCGCGCCGGGCGAGCCGGCAATGGGATCGAGCTCGATGCCGGCGACCAGGCCGTAGTTGCGCACGTCGATGACATGCGGCAAGCCGCGCAGGCTGTGCACGGCCTGTTCGAAAGCGGGCGCCATCTGCTTCGCCCGCGTCAGCAGGTTCTCCCGCTGATAGATCCCGAGTGAAGCGAGCCCGGCGGCGCACGCGGCCGGATGCGCCGAGTAGGTGTAGCCGTGGAACAGCTCGATCGCGCCCGGCGGGCCCTGCATGAAGGCGTCGTACACTTTCTTCGTGACCATCACCGCGCCCATCGGAATGGCGCCGTTCGTGAGCCCCTTGGCGCAGGTGATGATGTCGGGCATCACGTCGAATTCCTGCGCGGCGAAGGGCGCGCCGATACGGCCGAAGCCCGTGATGACCTCGTCGAAGATCAGCAGCAGGCCATGCTTGTCGCAGATCTGGCGCAGCCGCTCGAGATAGCCCACCGGCGGCAATATCACGCCCGTGGAGCCCGCGATCGGCTCGACGATGACAGCCGCGAGGGTCGACGCATCGTGCAACGCCACGAGGCGCTCGAGATCATCGGCGAGCTCGGCGCCATGCGCCGGCAGGCCGCGCGAGAACGCATTGCGCCTGATGTCATGCGTGTGGGACAGGTGATCGACGCCGGGGATCATCGCGGCGGGCCACACCTTGCGATTCGCCACCATGCCGCCCACGCTGATGCCACCGAAACCCACGCCGTGATAGCCGCGTTCACGCCCTAACAAGCGCGTGCGCGCCGCGTCACCTTTCGCCCTGTGGAATGCCAGCGCGATCTTGAGCGCGGTGTCCACGGACTCCGAGCCCGAGTTGGTGAAGAACACATGATCGAGCCCCGGAGGCGCGATCCGAACCAGCGCGTTCGCCAGCTCGAAGGCCGCGGGATGGCCCATCTGGAACGGCGGCGCGTAGTCCATGGTTTCGATCTGCCGCGCGACGGCTTCGGTGATCTCACGGCGGCCGTGACCCGCATTGACGCACCACAGGCCGGCGACTCCGTCCAGGATCTTCCGGCCCTCGGGGGTTTCGTAGTACATGCCCGACGCCCGCGCCAGCATGCGCGGCTTGCCCTTGAAGTGGCGGTTGGCCGTGAAGGGCATCCAGTACGCTTCGAGTTCGGATGCTGTATGGCCGACGGGCTGGGCGTTCATGTTCGACTCCAGAAGTTGCCGGGGATCATAATCCGTTATGACTTACGACGTCGGGGCACGCCTCAAACACGTGCGCGAGCTGCATGGCCTGTCGCAACGCGAGCTCGCGCGGCGCGCGGGAGTCACCAACGGACTCATTTCGCTGATCGAGCAGAATCGCGTCTCGCCGTCGGTGGGCTCGCTCAAGAAGGTGCTGGATGGCGTGCCGCTGTCGATGGCCGAGTTCTTCACGCTGGACGTGAACAGCGCCGCGCAGGTTTTTTATGCGGCCGAGGAACTGGTCGAGATCGGAGGGGAAGGCGCCTCGTTGCGGCTGGTGGCCGCGCAACGCGCGGGCCGCCAGCTCACGGTGCTGCATGAGCGTTATGAACCGGGCGCTGCCACGGGCGAGGAGATGCTCTCGCATCGCGGCGAGGAGGGCGGCGTCGTGGTGCGCGGCAAGGTGGAGCTCACGGTCGGCGGCCAGACCCGCGTGCTGGAGGCGGGGGACGCCTACTATTTCTCGAGCGCCACGCCGCATCGATTCCGCAATGTGGGCCGCGAGGTCTGTGAGATCATCTCGGCCTCCACCCCGCCGACGTTCTGATCATGTCAGCACAACCCAAAGTCACCGCCACCCAATGGCGCGAACGAGCCGCCACGCTCGAGCCCCGTTCGGGTGTGTTCATCGACGGCCGCTTCGTGCCGTCGGCCTCGGGCGCCACCTTCGACAACATCAACCCGGCGACCGGCCGTTCGCTCGGCTCGGTGGCCGCGGGCGAGCAGCTCGACGTCGACCGCGCAGTCGCGAGTGCTCGCGCGGCGTTCCGTCGCGGCAGCTGGTCGCAGCAGGCGCCGAAGGCGCGCAAACGCGTGCTGCAGAAACTCGCCGACCTCATGCTGGTGCACAAGGATGAGCTCGCGCTGCTCGAGACACTCGATACGGGCAAGCCGATTTCGGATTCGCTGAGCGTCGACATTCCCTCGTCGGCGAACTGCATCCGCTGGTACGCCGAGGCCGTCGACAAGATCTACGACGAAGTGGCGCCCACCGGTCCGCGGGCGCTCGCTACCATCACGCGCGAACCCATGGGCGTGGTCGGCGCCATCGTGCCGTGGAATTTTCCGCTGCTGATGGCGTCGTGGAAGATCGGCCCGATCCTGGCCGCGGGCAACTCGCTGGTGCTCAAGCCCTCGGAGAAATCTCCGCTGACGGCACTGCGCATCGCGGAGCTCGCGCTGGAAGCGGGCCTGCCCGAGGGCGTGTTCAACGTGGTGCCGGGCTTCGGCACCACCGCGGGCAAGGCGCTCGCGGCGCACATGGACGTGGACTGCATCGCGTTCACGGGCTCCACGGCCACCGGCAAGACGGTCATGCAGCTCGCGGCGCAATCGAATCTCAAGAAGGTCGGGCTCGAGTGCGGCGGCAAGTCACCCAACATCGTGCTGGCCGATGCGCCGGACCTCGATCGTGCAGCCACCGCGGCGGCCTTCGCGATTTTCTTCAACCAGGGCGAGATGTGCTCGGCCGGCTCGCGGCTGCTCGTGCAGGATTCCATCAAGGACGCCATGCTCGAAAAGATCGCGGCCGTGGGTCGCGACATGAAGCCGGGTGATCCGCTCGATCCCTCCACCAAGCTCGGCGCGATCGTGGACGAGACGCAGATGAAGCGCGTGTTGTCGTACATCGACGCGGGCAAGACCGACGGCGCGCGCGTGGCGCTCGGCGGTTCGCGCGTGCGCCAGGAGAGCGGCGGCTTCTTCGTCGAGCCCACGGTGTTCGACGGCGTGAAGCCCGCGATGCGCATCGCACGCGAGGAGATCTTCGGCCCGGTGCTGGCCACGATCACGTTCAAGGACGTGGACGAGGCCATCCAGATCGCCAACGACGTGGAATACGGACTCGCGGCAGCCGTGTGGACGCGCGACATCAACGTCGCGCATCGCACTGCGCGCGCCCTGCGCGCCGGCACCGTGTACGTGAACTGTTACGACGCCGACGACATCACGGTGCCGTTCGGCGGCTTCAAGCAGTCGGGCATCGGCCGCGACAAGTCGCTGCACGCCTTCGACAAGTACACCGAGCTCAAGACCACGTGGATCGAGCTGAGCTGACAATCTCGCCGGATTGCCCGGTCGCCTTCGTCGACGTCGAGACCACCGGCTGCGCGCCGGGCCGGCATCGCATCATCGATGTGGCCGTGATCGGCGCCCGCGGCGGCGAGCTCGAGTTCGAGTGGCAGAGCCTCGTGAACCCGGGCGGCCGCGTGTCCGCGGGCATCACGGCGCTGACCGGCATCGACAACGACATGCTCGCCGATGCACCGCGCTTCGAGGACATCGCGGCGGAGCTGCGCACGCGGCTCGCGGACCGCGTGTTCGTCGCGCACAACGTGCGTTTCGACTACGGCTTCATCCGCCGCGAGTTCGCGCTGACCGGGGGCGAATGGCGCGCGCCGAGCCTGTGCACGGTGCGGCTGTCGCGCGCCTTGTACCCGGACATGCCGCGCCACAACCTCGACGCGGTCATCGAGCGGCACGGCATCCACATCGAGCAGCGTCACCGCGCCATGCCCGACGCACGCGCGCTGCTGGAATTCTGGCGCCGCGCGCGCGCCGAGTGGTCGACCGAGGATCTGCAACGCGCACTCGACACGAGCTCGCTGCGCGCCACGCTGCCGCCGACGCTGTCGCCCGATCTCGCGGATGACCTGCCCGAGGAACCCGGCGTCTACCGCTTCTACGGCGACAGCGAGCAGGGCGGCGACACTCTTTTATATGTCGGCAAGGCAAACAACCTGCGCGAGCGCGTGCTGGACCATTTCCGGGCCGGTGCCAGCGATGCCAAGTCGCTGCGGCTCGCGGCCCAGGTACGACGCGTGAGCTGGACCGAGACCGCGGGCGAGCTCGGTGCACTGCTGCTCGAAGCGCGCGAGATCCGCGAATCGCAGCCGGTCTACAACAAGCAGCTGCGTGCCAACAGCGAGCGGTTCACCTGGTTGTTCGGCGACGCGGGCGAAGCGCCCTCCCTCGTCGAAGTCGACGCCGCGGTGCTGCGATCCGGTGATGCCTTCGGCACCTGGCGCACCGCGGGCGATGCGCGTCGCGCGCTCGAGAGCATGGCGCGCGAACGACGCTGGTGCTTCAAGTTGTTGGGTCTGGAGCAGGGCCCGGGTTCGTGTTTCGGATTCCAGGTCGGCCGCTGTACCGGTGCCTGTGTCGGGCGCGAGCCGGCCGCGATCCACCTGGCACGCGTCAAGATGGCGCTCATGACGATGCGCCTCGTGCCCTGGCCGCATTCCGGGCCTGTGGTGGTTCAGGAAGGGGATCCCGGGCACGAGCAGCTGCATCTCATCGACGCCTGGCAGCACCTTGCGACGGTGACCACCGGAGAATGCGATGTGCCGCTCGACGAGATCGCGCGCTCGGCGAGCGCGCGGCGTCGCGGCTTCGAGATCGACGAGTACCGCATCCTGGCGCGCGCGCTGCGCGACACGAAACTGCGCGTGCGTCCCTTGCCCTGAATGGCCACCCCGTTCGTTCCCTTCGTCGGCCAGCATTGCGAGACCGTGACCACGGGCACCTTGCTGAATTCCTGCGGCATCCAGCTCTCCGAGCCGATGATGTTCGGGCTCGGAGAAGGGCTCGGCTTCGTGATGCTCAATCTCAGCTCGCTGCCGCTGCCGTTCCTCGGCGGCCGCACGCGCCCGTTCGCATTGACGCAGGCGTTGTGCCGCAACCTCGGGCTCGAGTGCGCGGCCCGTGAAACATCGTCGCGCGCCGCCGCCTGGAAGACGCTGGCGGCCGAGCTCGAGGCCGCTCGCCCTGTCGGCCTGCAACTGGACTGCTTTCACCTGCCGTACTTCTCGCAGCCGATCCGCTTCGCGGGCCACTTCGTGGCCGCGTACCGCGTGGAAGGTGATGACGTGTTGCTGGTGGATACCGAGCCCCAGGGCGGCCTGCAACGCGCAACGCGTTCCGCGCTCGAGGCGGCACGTTTCGCACGCGGCCCCATGTCCGCGAAAGCGCGCTCGTGGACCATCCGGGCACGGCGTCCGACACTCAAACTCGCCCCGGCCATTCGCCGGGCGATCCGCGCCAATGCGCGCACTTATATGTCGCCGCCGTTCAGCGGCGCCTCACACCTCGGGATCACGAAGCTCGCGAAGTCACTGCCGAAGTGGCGAAAACTCGCGAAAAAGCCGGCGGCCGATTTCGCACTCGCCAGCCTGCTCATGGAGCGCGCGGGCACGGGCGGCGCGTTGTTCCGGAATTTCTATCGCGACTTCCTCCACGAAGCGCGCGATCATCTGCGCGGCGCGCGCGCCACGCTCGATGCGGGGCACGCCTTGTTTGCCGAGTCGGCCATGGCGTGGAGCAAGGTCGCACGACTGGTCGGATCGACTGTGAAAGGTGATGACGCGCCACTGCTCGAGGCGTCGGAACTGTGCCATCGCATCGCCTCGCTCGAGCTGGAGGCCATGCGCGTGCTGGCGAAAATCCGATGAGCACCTTCCGATTCGTCGCCTCGAGTCCGCGCGGTTTCGGCGACCTGCTGGCGCGCGAGTTGCGCGAGCTCGGTGCCGCCGACGTGCGCGAGCGCGCGCTCGGCGTGGAGTTTTCCGGGGCGCTCGCCGTGGCCTACCGCGCCTGCCTCGAGTCGCGCGTGGCCTCGCGCGTGTTCCTCGTGGTAGCGGATTTCGACGCCCCCACGGATGCCGCCTTCTACGAGGCCGTGCGCGCCATCGACTGGCGCGCGCACGTGGATCCGTCGCGCACGCTGGCCTGCGACTTCACCGGCAAACATCCCGAGATCACGCACACGCGTTTCGGCGCGCTGCGTCTCAAGGATGCGATCTGCGACCAGCTGCGCGACGTCACCGGCGGTCGCCCGGACATCGCGCCCGACCGCCCCGCGGTGCGCGTGCATGCGCATGCCAACGGGCCGAAGGTGACGGTGTCGATCGACCTCTCGGGCGAGGGACTGCATCGGCGCGGCTACCGCACGCAGGCGGGCGAGGCGCCGCTGCGCGAGAACCTCGCGGCGGGCATCCTGCTGCGCGCCGGGTGGCCGCAGAAGTGCGAGAGCGCCGCGGAATTCCTGGATCCCATGTGCGGCTCGGGCACGCTGGTCATCGAGGCCGGCATGATCGCCGCGAACATCGCGCCGGGTTCGCGTCGTCACTACTTCGGCTTCTTCGGATGGCCGGGGCACGATCGCCAGGCCTGGGACCAGCTCAAGCGCGACACGCTGGCGCGCGAGCGAAAGCCGACGCTGGTGCTGCGTGGCCTCGATGCCGACGCGTCAGTGCTGACGGCGGCGCGCGAGAATGCCGCGCGCGCGGGGCTCGAGGGCCTCACCTTCGAGCCGGGCCGTCTCGCCGCGGCACGGCCGAAGAATCCGGGTGCCGGCTTCCTCGCCACCAATCCTCCGTACGGTGTGCGCCTCGAGGATCGCGACGGCGCGCGCGCGTTGATGAAAGAGCTCGGCGGTGTGCTGCGCGAACATTTCGGTGGCTGGGATGCCGTCATCCTGTCGGGCTCCGCGGACGCGGGACTCGAGCTCGGCATTCGCGCCGAGCGTGTACACACCGTGTGGAACGGCGCGCTCGAGTGCCGTCTGCTCCGGCTGCACGTCTCGGAAGACACGTCGAAGAACCTGCTGCACACCGGGCGGACGGCACGCATCGACGAATCGCTCGCCGATTCGCCGGGTTCGAAGATGTTCGGCAACCGTGTCGCCAAGAATCTCAAGCAGCTCGAGAAATGGGCCGAACGCGAGGCGGTGAGCTGCTACCGCATCTACGATGCGGACATGCCGGAGTATTCCTTCGCCATCGACCGTTACCGCGAGGCCGAAGGCGGCCGCACCTGGCTGTACGTGCAGGAGTACGCGGCGCCGAAGACCATCGATCCGGCCGCGGTCCAGCGCCGGCGCAACGAGGCGCTGGCGGCATTGCCGGGCACCACGGGCATCACCCAGGAGTTCATCCACCTGCGTCAGCGGCGCAGGACCTCGCGCGGCGAGCAGTACGAGAAGTTAGGCCAGCAGGCGGATTTCAAGCTCGTGGAGGAGGGCGGCCTGCGCTTCTGGGTGAACTTCACCGACTACCTCGACACCGGGCTGTTCCTCGACCATCGCATCACGCGCGCGCGGCTGCGCGAGGCCGCGGGCCGCAGGCGTTTCCTGAACCTGTTCGCCTACACGGGCAGCGCCACCGTGTACGCCGCGGCCGGCCGGGCGCGTGAGACTACGACCGTCGACATGTCGGCTACCTACCTCGATTGGGCTCAGCGCAATCTGGCTGTCAACGGCTTCTCGGGGGCGCACCATGAGCTGGTGCAGGCCGATTGCATCGCGTGGCTCAAGGACGCGGTGGCCGAGCGCCGGCAGTACGACCTGATTTTCCTCGACCCGCCGACGTTCTCGAACAGCAAGCGCATGGACGACGTGCTCGATGTGCAGCGCGATCACCGCGCGCTCATCGATCGCTGCATGGCGCTGCTGGCGCCGGGCGGCAAGCTGGTGTTCTCGAACAATGCTCAGAAATTCAAGCTGGACGCGGAGATTGGCCAGTCGTACAAGGTGACCGACATCTCGCGCGCCACGCTGCCGAAGGATTTCGAGCGCAATCCGCGCATCCATCAGTGTTTCGAACTGGAGTCAGGCAAATGATCAAGAAAGGTTCCGCGGTCTGGAAGGGCAGTCTCAAGGAAGGCGGTGGCACTATCTCCACCGAGACGGGCGTACTCAAGAATGCACCGTACGGATTCAAGGCGCGCTTCGAGGACGGACCCGGCACCAATCCCGAAGAGCTCATCGGCGCGGCCCATGCCGCATGTTTCTCGATGGCGCTGTCGCTGGGTCTCGGCAATGCGGGCTTCACGGCCGAGTCCATCCAGACCGAGGCCGCGGTGCGCCTCGAGAAGGTGGGTGACGGCTTCGCGATCACGCACAGCGATCTTGTATGCGTCGCGAAGATCCCGAACATCGACGACAAGACCTTCCAGCAGATCGCCGAGCAGACCAAGTCCGGCTGCCCGGTGTCGAAGGTGCTGAACGC
>DATEII010000041.1:0-10041 GCA_035279135.1 Steroidobacteraceae bacterium | reverse complement strand
TCCCGGTGCCGGCGGCGTCGTAAAGGTCGGCCGGCTCTGAGTTCCCGAGAGGCGGTTGCCGCTCACGGAGAAGCGCGAGTCCAGATCCGACAGGGCGCGCAAGGCGGCTTGTGCGACGGTCTGTTCGGTATTGCCGGTCTGGCCCTGGATCTGCACGCGGATGTGTTCCAAGCGTCGCTCGTCGGCCAGCTTGGCCAGCGAGTTGATGGCTTCGAGGCGGATTTCCTTTTCTTCCCGCTGCAGCATCGGGAGCACGGAATCGATGACCTTGTAGTCGCCGAGCCGGCCCAGCGCGCGCACCACCACAGGCAAGGAGCGCGACGGGGTGGTTTCCAGCATCTCGACGAGGCGGGGGACGGCGCGCTTGCTGCCGATTTCGGCCAGCGCGTCCACGGCGCGTTCGCTGACCCACCAGTCCTTGTCCTTGGTGGCGTCGATGAGGTGGCCGATCGCGCGATCGTCCTTGGTCTGATTGAGGATCTCGACCGCGGCGCGGCGTACGTCTTCGTCCTGGTCACCAATCAGCTGGAGCACGGCCTCCACCACTTTCGGTCCGCCGATCTTGCCGAGTGCATCGGCAGCGCGGGAGCGGACCCACCAGTCGTCGTCGGAGACCGCTTCGAGCAGCTCCTTGATGGATTTGGCGTTGCCGACTTCGTTGAGCACTTCGACCGCGGCTCGCCGCGCGTATTCGTTCTCGTCCTTGAGCACCGGGATCAGGTACTTGATGGTCTCCGGGTCGTTCGCGCGGATCACCGCGTCGATGGCCTTGTTCTGCACGTCGATCTCCGGATCGCGCAGCAGGGCGCACAGCGCTTCCATGTCGAACGGGCCTTCCATGCGCGCTAGGGCCGACAGCGAGGCCGCGCGGATGAGCTTGTTCGAGTCCTTCAGCTGCTGCTGCAGGGCCCGCGAGACTTCCGGCTTCGGGAAGCGCGACAGGATGTTGATGATGTGCAGGCGGGCGACGGGGTCCTTGCCATGCAGGCGCCCGACCAGCTCGGGCAGGTCGTTGTCGGTCGCGAGCTCGCCGAGGATGCGGAACAGCGCGGCCTTTTCGTTGGCTTCCTGCTTGTAGGCCGCGGCCAGCAGTTCGCGCACCGAAAGGCGGCTGCGATGGGCCGTGATCACGTCCAGCAGGGCCGATTTGGCGATGCCCTCGGTGTTCAGCGCCTCGAGCAGCATGGTCGGGGGATAGGCGCGGCTGCTGGAAAGCGCCCAGGCGACGCCTGCGATCACGCGCGGGCTGCCCGTGATCATGGCTTCGATGAACTTGGGGAAGGTTTTCTGGTTGACGAGGCCGGTCAGCACTTCGATGTAGGCGACCGTCGCGATCTTGTCGGCATCGGCCAGCGCCGCGGTCACGGGCTCGATGGCACCGGGCCCGAGCTCGCGCAGCTTGGCTATGGCTTTCTGGGTCGCCGGAGCGGCGACGTCGGTCGCCTCTTTGAGCTCCGTGATGAACCGGTCAGCCCGGATGTTGGTGAAAAAACTCATGGAACGGTTGAACTGCGACCTGCACGCCGGAAACGAATTCGATGTGCGACCGCGGAACGAAGCAAGCCTGCCGTCCTTTGTAGCCTGAACCCTGTTACAAAAATTATGCCACATGTCCCGGCGACACCAGCCGATCCGGAACTTCAGTCGGGAGATTTTCGCTAGAATCCCCGCCCCTTATGGTCCCAGAGCCTTCCGCAGAATTTCGCGCACTGGTCGAGAGTTATTCAGATCCGTATCTCGGACAGACCCTGGGAACGGCGCGCGCAGTCGAGTCCGCCGAACTGAAAGGTGATCGGGCTCACGTTCGCGTGTCGCTGGGATTCCCGGTGGGCGACTATCGCGAGGAATTTTCGCGCGGACTCTCGGCCCACGTCGCAGCCGGTGGTGGGCCGCGACAGATCGACGTCGACCTAACATCGAAAATCGCCGCGCACGCCGTGCAGCGCCAGCTTTCTCCGCTCGCAGGTGTCAGGAATATCGTTGCCGTGGCATCGGGCAAGGGCGGCGTGGGCAAGTCGACGGTCGCCGCGAACCTCGCGCTCGCCTGGGCGCGCCAGGGTGCCAGGGTCGGACTGCTCGACGCCGACATCTACGGCCCCAGCCAGCCCATCATGCTGGGCCTGGCCGGCCAGCGGCCCGCGTCCCCCGATGGCAAGCGCATCAAGCCGCTCGCAGCACACGGGCTGGTCGCGATGTCGATCGGATTCCTCATCGATCCCGAGCAACCCATGGTCTGGCGCGGCCCGATGGTCACGTCCGCGCTCACACAGCTGCTCGGCGATACCGAGTGGGGCGAGCTCGACTACCTGGTCATCGACATGCCGCCGGGCACGGGCGACATCCAGCTCACGCTGGCGCAACGCGTGCCGGTGGCAGGCGCGGTCATCGTGACCACGCCGCAGGACATCGCGCTGGCCGACGCCCGCAAGGGCCTCAAGATGTTCGAGAAGGTCAACGTGCCGGTGCTCGGCATCGTCGAGAACATGAGCGTGCACGTGTGCAGCAACTGCGGCCACGTCGAGCACCTGTTCGGCGCGGGCGGCGGCGCCCGCATGGCGGCGCAGTACGGCGTCGAACTACTTGGCGAGTTGCCGCTCGATGCGCGCGTGCGCGAGGAGGCGGATGGTGGCGCGCCCACGGTGGTCGCGGCCCCCGATTCACCGCACGCCGCGCCGTATTTCATGATGGCGCGGCGTACCGCGGCGGCGCTCGCGCGTCGCGGGAAGGACAAGTCCACGCTGTTCCCGAAGATCGTCATCGAAGAAAGCTAGGCGATCACCCGCTCGGGTGATTTGTCGTGCCGATCGAAGAAGTAAACTGATGAGCTTCGCGTTCGCGCGCGTAGCCGCACCGAGGTCGTGTAGATGAGCATCAAGTCCGACAAGTGGATCCGTCGCATGGCGGAGCAGAACAAGATGATCGAGCCGTTCGCCGCCGAACAGGTGCGCACCGCGGCTGATGGTCACAAGATCGTCTCATACGGCACTTCGAGTTACGGCTACGACGTCCGCTGCTCGCGGGAATTCAAGATCTTCACCAACATCAACTCGACCATCGTCGACCCCAAGGCGTTCGACGAGAAGAGCTTCGTCGACGTGCAGGCCGACGTTTGCATCATTCCCCCGAACTCGTTCGCACTCGCGAGGACGGTGGAATACTTCCGGATTCCGCGCTCGACGCTGGTGGTATGCCTCGGCAAATCCACCTATGCCCGGTGCTTCTCCTCCGACACTCGCGTCGCATTGGTTGACGGCACCGCACCCACGCTCGAAGAGATGGCCGAGCGCCACGCGCGCGGCGAGATGTTCTGGGGCTATAGCATCGGGGTCAATGGCCGGCTCATCGTGACCATGCTCGAGGCGCCACGGTTCATCGGGCGCGACGCACTCCTCGAAATCGAACTCGACAGTGGCGCCAAGATCCGCGCCACTCCCGATCACGACTTCATGCGTCGTGACGGCCGAATGAGCCAGGCCGCCGACCTGCGAGCGGGTGATGCGCTGATGCCGCTTTACCGCGAAAGTGCGCGTGGCTATGAGATGGTCTACCAGCCGTTGACCGGGCATCTTTATCCCACCCACCGGCTTGCTGACGAATGGAACCTCCGCCACGACATCTACGCGGACTTGCCGGGCACGCATCGCCACCACATCGATTTCGATCGTGCCAACAACCGACCGACGAACATCATGCGCATGGAGGCATCCGAACACATACGGTTGCACAACTCGGAGAGTTACGGCGAAGCGTTCGACCCGGAGGCGCACGGTGCGGCGATCAGCGAGGCTCTCGAGCGGCTCGCGCTCGATCCGTCATGGCGGGAAAACTTTTCACGGGTCCAACCCGCTCGTGCGCAGAGATTCTGGAGTGATGAGCGATATGCCGAAATGCGGGCGCGGCTCATCGAACAGCGACGCAATCCATCGCAGGCTACGCGTGATGCCCACAGCCAGGCGATGTCGCGCCGTTACTCGGATCCTGTGGAGCGGCTGCGCCAGTCGCAGATCAGCGCCCGTGTCTGGGCTCGTGATGACGGTTCGCGTCGGAGCCGCCAGGCTGACATCGCGAGGACCATCAACCTGCGGTCCGAGATCACTGCCGATGTGGTGCGTGCCGCGCTCGATACCACGGGTTCAATTCGAGGTGCTGCAGACCTGCTGGCATGCGATCGAACAGTCTTCCGGCGTTTTCCCGAAGTGCTCGCGCAGTTCCGCGGTTCGCCCTCGTACCGCAACCACAAGATCGTCGCGGTGCGCGAAGTCCCTGGCGACCACGATGTGTACTGCCTGACAGTCCCCGAAGCAGGCAACTTTGCTTTGGACTCGGGAGTGTTCGTATCTAATTGCGGGATCATCGTAAACGTAACGCCTTTGGAGCCCGAGTGGGAAGGGCACGTCACGCTCGAGTTCTCGAACACCACGCCACTGCCGGCGAAGATCTACGCGAACGAAGGCGTCGCCCAGATGCTGTTCTTCGAGTCCGACGAAGTCTGCGCCACTTCTTATAAGGACCGCGGTGGCAAATATCAGGGGCAACGCGGCGTCACGCTGCCGAAGACCTGAACCTCAGTGGTCCACCGACTCGATATTGATCGAGAACATCACCTTGCCGTTCTTCACGCGCTCGGCCTTCACCGGTAGATAGCCGAGCGCCGGCGACACCCAGGTGCGCGTGAGCTGGTCGGAGTTGGCGCGCCGGCTGGTGTAGATGATGGTGTCGAGCTTGCCGAGCGCGGTGTCGATCTGGGCCGAGCCTTCGCGCTTGAGCTCGTAATCCTTGACCTTGTCACTGTCGACCAGCCACACGCGGTCGACGAGGTTGCCGCTCGCGAGCGCGCGCAAGCTCGCGATCTGCAGCGACATCGGATCCTGCGAGCCATCGTGCAGCTCCAGATCCACGGCATGGCCCTTGGCCTGTCCCGTGACGCGCTTGTTGTTCCAGTCGAACTTGAGCTCGATGGGGCGTTCCTTCTCGTCGGAACCGCGGAACGCGATCGGCACGACGCGCCCGTCGACGATGCGGAAGGTGCTCGCTTGCAGCAGCGAATCCGGCAGTGCCATGCGGAACAATCCACGCGGCTTGTTGACGGACTCATAGGTGTAGGTGTCGTTGCCGTTGTTGCGCAGCTCGAACGTGGCGCTCGCGGCGGATATGCCTTTCCACTCGGCACCGTAGGAGGCCTTGAATGGCTTGAGGTCCACGGGATCCGCATGCGAGGCGGCGGCGCCGACCAGCAGGCCCAGGGTGAGAGCGATCTCAGGCAGCCGCATCGCTTTCCTCGATGAGCGGCCCGACCAGCGGTTCACCGTCGAAGTAGACCGTGCCGCCTCGCCACTCGACGCGGCCCGCGGAAATGAGCGAGCAGACATGCGGATAGATGATGTGTTCGAGTGCATGAACGCGCGCTGAAATCGTGTACGGCGTATCCCCGGCGCGCACCTTGAGCCGCCCCTGCATGATCACGGGGCCGCCGTCGAGCTCGGGCGTGACGAAGTGCACACTCGCGCCGTGGTGCGTGTCGCGCGCCGCCAGCACCCGTGCATGGGTGTCCAGCCCCTTGTAGTTGGGCAGCAATGACGGGTGGATGTTCAGCAGCCGGCCTTCGAGCCTGGCGACGAACTGGGGCGAGAGGATGCGCATGAAACCGGCCAGCGCCACGAGCTCGGCGCCACTCGCGGCGATTTCGCCGTGCAGCGCTTCCTCAAAGGCGGCGCGGTCGGCAAAGGACTTGACCGGCACCACGGCGGTCGGAATGCCGAGCGCGGCGGCACGGGCGAGCCCGCCGGCTTCCGGGCGATCGGCGATCACCCTGACTACCCGATAACGGCTGTCGCCGAGCTGCGCGGCGCGCGCGATGGCTTCCATGTTGCTGCCACGGCCGGAGATCACCACCGCGACCGGGAGCAACTCGATTACTCCTCGATGACCACGCCGCGCGAGCCACGCGCGACGGTGCCGATGATCGCGGCCGTCTCGCCGCTGGCCTGCAGCGATGCCAACGCGGCGTTCACGTCCGCGGGGGCCACGACGGCCACCATGCCGATGCCGCAGTTGAAGGTGCGATACATCTCCGCGACGGCGATGCGGCCGGTGGCGGCGAGCCACTCGAACACCGGGTCGCGCGCCCAGCTGCGACGCTGCAGCACCACTTCCATGCCATCGGGCAGCACGCGCGGAATGTTGTCCGTGAGGCCGCCGCCCGTGATGTGCGCGAATCCCTTCACGTCCACCTTCTGCGCGAGCGCCAGCAGCGACTTGACGTAGATGCGCGTGGGCGTGAGCAGGCGATCGAACAGCGGCTTGCCGTCGAGTTGTGTCTTCTCATTGGCATGCGCGACGGATACCAGCTTGCGGATCAGCGAATAGCCGTTGGAATGCGGGCCGGAGGAGGTGAGTCCGATGACCACGTCGCCCGCCGCGGTGCGCGTGCCATCGATGATGCCGTCTTTCTCGACCACGCCGACCGCGAAGCCCGCGAGATCGTAGTCGTCACCGTGGTACATGCCGGGCATCTCGGCCGTCTCGCCACCGACCAGCGCCGCGCCCGCGAGCGAGCAGCCTTCCGCGATCCCGCGGATCACCGCTTCGGCCACGTCGACGCGCAACTTGCCGGTGGCGTAGTAGTCGAGGAAGAACAGCGGCTCGGCGCCTGACACCACGATGTCGTTGACACACATGGCCACGAGGTCGATGCCTATCTTGTCGTGCCGGCCGGTGTCGATGGCCAAACGCAACTTGGTGCCGACGCCATCCGTGCCCGACACCAGCACCGGACGGCGATACCGCTCGAGCGGCACTTCCACCAGTGCTCCGAATCCGCCTACACCCGCGAGCACCTCTTTTCGCATGGTGCGTTTGACGACGGGCTTGATGCGTTCGACGAGCTCGTCGCCCGCGTCGATATCGACGCCGGCATCGCGATAAGTCAGTCCGGGTTCAGTCATTTACGTGTGGGTACCAGCGCGGCAGGTGGGGAAAAAACGTGCGATATTGTAGCCAATGCGAACCTCGATCGTGAGTTTGATCACCCTGGTGGTGTTGGGATTCGCGCAGCGCGCGGAAGCGTTGCGCCAGGTGCGCGTCTGGGAAGTGAACGTGTCCTCGCAGGCCGAAGCCGCCGTGCAGGCCCAATCGGGATTGCGCCAGGTCCTGGTACGCGCCACGGGAGCGCGTGATGCCGCCAACGATCCGGCACTGGCCGGAATCCTCGCGAATGCCCAGCAATACGTGATCGCCACGCGTCCCGCGACCACCGGCAACGCCACCACCCTGGTGTTCGACGCGGCCGCGCTCGAACGCGACATCACGGCGGCCGGGCGGGCGCTATGGGCCAGTGAGCGACCGCTGCTGCTCATCGTGCTCACGGGCGGTCCCGCCTCGGGCGCATTCGAATCCCGGCGGCAGGTCGAAGGCGCGCTCGATGCCGCTGGGAATCGTCGTGGTCAACCCATTCGCGTGGCCCGGCCGGAAGCCCTGAGCCTTCCGGCGGCGGGTGACATTCCGATGGATGCCGCCCTCGCGGCGGCGCAGAGGCTCGGCGCCGACGCGGTCATCATCGGCTACGGCGACTCGGCCACCGACGGCGGCCCGTGGCGCTGGAACCTGGCCGCGCCTGGCATCAACGAGACCTGGAGTGGGTCACTCGAAGACGGCGTGAACGGCTCGGCCGATCTCTTCGTTCGCAATGCGCAGGCGTTCGCCGCATTGCCGGAATCCGCGCTGCTCGTCGAAGTGGAAAACGTTCCGACGCTGCGCGACTACGCGCGCGTCACGGAGCTGCTCGGCGCCGCGGGCGGCGTGCGCAGCGTGCAGCTCGCCGAGGCGGCGGGCGCGCGCGCCACGTTTTCGGTGGTGACGCGTGGCGGTGCGGAGTCGCTGCAGGGCGCGCTCGCGTCGAACGCCAACTTCGAACGCATCGATCCGTCCGCGGGTGGCGCGCTCGCGTTTCGTTTCCGGCCGTGATGCGCCATCTGCCGAACCTGATCTGCCTGGTGCGGATCGCGCTGATCTGGCCTACGGTGGTGGCGCTGCAGGGTGGTGAGTACTGGACCGCGCTGGTGCTCGTGGCCGTGTGCGCCGTCTCGGACGGGCTCGACGGCTGGCTGGCGAAGCGCTTCAACTGGACCTCGCATCTCGGCAAGATCCTCGACCCGCTGGCCGACAAGATGCTGCTGGTCGCGCTGTTCCTCACCGCCACCTGGAACAACCTCGTGCCCTGGTGGCTCACGGCGGTCGTGGTTGCGCGCGACGTGATGATCGGCGGCGGTGCCGTCATCTATCGGATCTGGTTCGGCCCGCTGTATGGCCGTCCGACCATCCTCAGCAAGATCAACACGGGCATGCAGCTCGCCGTGGTGCTCGCGGCCGTGCTCGGCGCCGCCACCGGCAAGTTGCCGACGCCGGAGATGGTCACGGCGCTGGCCATCGTCACGTTGCTGACCACCCTCGTCTCGGGTGGCGACTATCTCGCCGCGTTCACTCGGCGCGCACTGGCCACGGGGCAGGTTCCGGCGGGCCGATGAGACAGCTGACTCTCGGCGTGCAGCTCAAGGAGCGCGCCACCTTCGCGAGTTTTCTGACTGCGCGTAACCAGGAGCTGGTCGCGCACCTGAAGCACGTGGCCGCGCGCGCGCCCGCGGGCGCCACCTGGCTCGCCGGCCCGCATGCGGCGGGCAAGTCGCACCTGCTGCAGGCCGTGTGTGCCGACGTCGCACCGGGCAAGCGCGCCGCCTATCTACCCCTCGAGACGTTGCTGCCCTTCGGGCCGGAAACCCTGGAAGGCGCCGAATTGCTCGACCTGGCCTGCTACGACGACGTGCAGGTCATCGCGGGGCTCGAAGCCTGGGAGCGAAAGCTGTTTGCGTTGTGGCAGTCGGCGCTGGAACGGCAGTCGACGCTGTTGTTCGCCGCGCGCGAAAACCCGGTGCACGTGGACTTCGGCCTCGCGGATCTCAAGTCGCGGCTGGCGTCCGCGTCGATCTTCGCGGTGCGTGAGCTCAATGACGAGGAACAGCTGCAGGCCCTGGACCTGCGTGCGCAGCTGCGGGGCTTCGAGCTGCCGGCCGAGACCGCGCGTTACCTGCAGAGGCGTTTTCCACGCGACATGCGCAGCCTGTGCGACATCCTGGACACGCTCGACGACGCGGCGTTCGTCGCGCAGCGCCGGCTCACCGTGCCCTTCATCCGCGACGTGATCGACGGCCGCAAAGGCTGAAGGTCAACGCCGGGCGGCGCGCCCGGCGACCAGTGTGGCTGCCACCTCGGCCACCCGTTTCCCCAGCGCCTGCGCGAGCGTCACCTCGTCTTCCGAAAGCGCGGCCGGCTGTGCGGCGAGCCCGGCAACGTGCGTCGCGCCATAGGGCGTGCCGCCGGTGCGCGTCTGGTTGAGGCCACGCTCGGTGAACGGGATTCCCACGAGCAGCATTCCGTGATGGATCAGCGGCAACGCCATGGAGAGCAGCGTGGTCTCCTGCCCGCCATGCAGCGTCTGCGTGGACGAGAACAGGCCCGCGGGTTTTCCCGACAAGGTGCCGTCGAGCCACAATGCGGATGTGCCATCGAGGAAATACTTGAGAGGCGCGGCCATGTTGCCGAAGCGGGTCGGGCTGCCTAACAACAGGCCGTCGCAGCGCCGCAGGTCGTCGAGCGTGGCGTAGGGCGCGCCGCTGTCGGGAACGGCCTTGACGGGACGCTCGCTCTCGGCGGACACGGGCGGGACGGTGCGCACGGTGGCGCTGCAGCCCGGCGTGCTTTCCACGCCGCGCGCGGCGTGTCGCGCCAGCTCCGCCGTAGCCCCGTGCCGCGAGTAGTAGACGATGAGTATCTCGGTCATGCGACCGCATGATAAACATGCCACATGATCTGCCGCCGTTCTTTCGTGTCGGGACGAGTCCAGGGCGTGTTCTACCGTGCCACCTGCGTGCGCAAGGCGCAGGAGCTCGGCATCACGGGATTCGCGCGCAACCTCGCGGATGGCCGCGTGGAAGTGCTGGCCTGCGGCGAAGCGGCGGTGGTCGCGGCGTTCGAGACGTGGTTGTGGGA
>DATEII010000040.1:0-2952 GCA_035279135.1 Steroidobacteraceae bacterium | reverse complement strand
CTACTACGGCTGATCTCGATCACGGCGCGGGGTCTTCCGGCCCTCCGCCAGGACCTTCTACAGAGGCCCGCCGGGGGTTCCCCCGGTGGGCCTTTGATTTGGGCGGCTGTTTCGGGCAATTCGGGCATGGAACGGGTCTTGTCTGTGATGGAGGTCAAGGGTTCTCATAGGCGCTCTTTGCGATAATCCCGGCACCGGAGGAAGCGTATGCGCCACTCGACAATCATTGCCGTCATCGTAGGTGTGCTGACTTGCACTGCCGTGCAGGCCGGCGACGTCTACAAATACACGGATGAACGCGGCAACACGATGTACACGGACCGTCCGATGCCGGGCGCCGTACGCGTGTCCGCGGGTGTCCAGCGTCCGGTCGAAGTCACGGAGCGCAACTACGCCGCACAGCAGTCGGCGAACAAGCAGCAGCTGGCCGCCAGCGACCAGCGCCTCGCGCAGGGCAAGGCTGATCAGCGTGCCGCCGCGCAGGTGGCCAAGGATCTCGAGGCTTCGCGTGCCGAGCGCTGCAAGCAGGCGCGCGACAACTACAACGCGTCGATCAATGCACGCCGGCTCTACAACACGGACAAGGATGGCAAGCGCAATTACCTGTCCGATGCGGAGCTCGCCCAGGAGCGCGTCGAAGCGCAGAAGGCCGTCGAGTCGATCTGCGGCCCCCAGGGCTGAACGGCCCGAACGTTCACAGGCGCCGGCCCCTTCTTTCCACGAAGGGCCGGCGTTTTCCGTTGTGACGCTCACGCTGACCCTGGTTTTCATTTGTGGCGTCCGCCCCTGATAATCCCGCGCCTATGCAACGCGTCGGATTCGCCGGTCTCGGTGCCATGGGAGCTCCCATGGCCAGGAATCTCCACAAGGCGGGACTGCTGGCAGCCGTGTGGAATCGCAGCGCCGAGAAGGCGCGAGCGCTCGGCACCGAACTTGGCGTCAGCGCGCCCGACACCCTCGAAGAGTTCGCACGACTCGTGGACGTTGCCGTGGTCTGCGTCTCGGCCGACGCCGACGTCCGCTCGGTAGTCGAGCGCATGGCACCCGGCCTCGCGCGCGGCGCGACGGTCGTCGACTGCTCCACGGTGAGCGCCGATACCGCGCGCTGGGCAGCCACGTTCCTCGCCGGGCGTGGCGTCGCCTTCGTCGACGCGCCCGTCAGCGGCGGCGTCGAAGGCGCGAAGAATGGCGCGCTGGCCATCATGTGCGGCGGTGACCGCGCAGCGTTCGATGCGGTGCGCCCGGTGCTCGCCGCCATGGGCAAGACCATCGAACATTTCGGGCCGAGCGGCGCCGGCCAGGCCACCAAGGCCACCAACCAGATCATGTGCGCCGGCATCATCCGCGCCTGTGCCGAGGCCATGGCCTTCGCGGGCGCGCACAACCTGCCGCTGGACCGCGTGGTGTCGACGCTCGGCGCCGGCGCCGGCTCGAGCTGGTACTTCGTGCATCGCGCGCCGAACATGATCCGCGAGGCCTACCCGGCCGGCTTCCGCGTGAAGCTGCACGCCAAGGACCTGCGGATCTGCCACGACATGGCGGCACGTTTCGGCGTCCAGCTGCCCGTGGTCGAAGCCATGCTGGCGGAGTACGCGCAGCTCATCGAGCTCGGTCATGGCGACGAGGACATCTCCGCCACGCATCGCCTCAAACAGGCCTTGTTCAAGGCGCAGTCCGGCGCATGAGCCCGCGCGAGCCCGCCGCTTCCAGCGTCGAGCCGACCCGGCAGCTCTATCTACCCGACTTCTGCCGCGCCCAGGCGGTGCTCGCCATCGTGATCATCTGCGAGCTGACTGCGCTGGTGCTGGCGCTGGCCCGCAACGAGGTGTCGCTCGGCTTCTGGCCGGATCTCGGCCGCACCTCGATGTTCCTGCTGTGGATCGGGCTGTGTGGCGCGGCCATGTTGTGCGCGCTGCGCGGATACCTGAACCGCCAGTCGATCCGCAAGGGCTCGGCCATCGTGCTGGCGCTCACGGCCGCGCTGGTGATCATCATCTCGTGGGCGGCGTACTGGGCAGCCTCGCGCAGCGGCTGGATCGACCAGGCCGGGCTCGGCGGCGACCACTGGACCTTCCTGGTGCGCAACGTGGTCATCACGCTGGTCGTCACCGCGCTGGCACTGCGTTATTTCTACGTGACCCACGAGTGGCGCTACAACGTCGAGCTGCAGGCCAAGGCGCGCGTACACGCGCTGCAGGCGCGCATCCGCCCGCACTTCCTGTTCAACAGCATGAACACCATCGCGGCGCTCACGCGCAGCAACCCCGCGCGCGCCGAGGAGGCGGTGCAGGACCTTGCCGACCTTTTTCGCGCCAACCTGAGTGAAAAGCGCAACCAGATCCCGCTCGCCGACGAGATCGACGTGGCGCGCACCTACCAGCGCATGGAGCAGCTGCGGCTCGGCGAACGGCTGCGAGTCGAGTGGAAAATCGACTCGCTGCCGCGCGACGCGCTGGTGCCGGGCCTCACGCTGCAGCCGCTGCTCGAAAACGCGATCTATCACGGCATCGAGCCGCGGCCGGACGGCGGCGTGGTCACGGTCGTGGGCGAGTTCAACAAGGGCATGATCACCGTCGTGGTCCGCAACCCGCTGCCCGCCGCGAATCTCACCATGCGCGACGGCAATCGCCTGGCGCTCGCGAACATCAAGGAGCGCATGGATCTCATGTATGGCGAACGCGCCACGGTGAAGGCCGGGCGATTCGACGAGGAATACATCGTGACCTTGCGGTTCCCATTCCAGCCCGTGGAAACGGAGCGCCGCGCATGAGCTTCCGCGTGCTCATCGTCGACGACGAGCCGCCGGCACGCGCGCTGTTGCGTTCGATGCTCGCGGAGTTCGAGGGATTCGAGGTGACCGCCGAGGCCGAGAATGGCCGGCGCGCGCTCGAGATCTGCGATCAGCAACCGCCCGACATCGTGCTGCTCGACGTGCGCATGCCGGGCATCGAC
>DATEII010000039.1:0-14125 GCA_035279135.1 Steroidobacteraceae bacterium | reverse complement strand
TTATACGCCCGCGCTGCGCGCGTGTTTCTCGATGGCATCGCGCACGCCGGGCGCATCCGGAGAACCCGAGGAACGCAGCGTCACGCAGCGGATGCCCCTGGGCCCGAGCTCGATGGCCAGCTGGCGCCAGAGTCCTTCGATGGCCGCACACGAGACACCGAAGCCGCCGCTGCCGACATACGGCTTGCGGGCAACCTGCGCCGTGAGCGCCAGCAACACCCCGGAGCCACGCTTCTCCATGTGGCGTGCCGCGGCGGTGGCCGTATGGAAATGAGTGCGCATGGCGTTGACGATGGGCTCGGCAAACCCGGGCTGGGTCATGGCGGTCAGTGGTTGGCCTTGCATCCCGCCGAGCCCGATCAGGTTGAACGATATGTCGACGCCGCCGGCGGTCCGCACGACTTCTTCGAGATGTTTGTCGACTGCCTCGCCGTCCTGGGCATCGAGGCGCGCTGCCACGGCATCCGCGCCAGACTGAACCAGTTCGTCCGCGAGCGCCTGCACGTTCTGTTGCGTGCGCCCGGCCAGGAAAAGTTGCGCACCTTCGCGCGCGAAGGCGCGGGCGATCGCGCTGCCCATGGCGCCCGCGGCTCCATAGACCACGGCCCGTTTGCCAGCGAGCAGGCCAGTCCTCGCGGTAGCGCCGGCCTTGCCGGCTGCGGCGCGCGCCGCGAACGGCAGGGCCGCCACCGCGCCAGTGGCCAGGAAATCACGTCGTGAAGCCGCGGATTCCATGCGCCCTCACATGCAGCAGGAGACGGGCGGTGTGTAGCGCCCGTTGGGCGCGACTTCGCCACCCTTGCCGTGCATGTTGTGCGGCCGCGCCCAGTCGGTGAGGGAATGCCAGGGCCCGTTCTCGTTGCGGCCCTTGGGCGTGGCTTCGAGGATGCGATAAATGGCCATGAAGTCTTCGCCACCGCGTGAGTAGTTCGAGTAGGTGTGGAAGATGGCGCCGGAATCGTCCTTGTAGAACACGCTGTTGCCGGAGATGTCCTCGATGCCGGGATCGCAGTGCGTGTAGTTGTAGTAGGCGCGTCCTGCAGCCATGTCCTCGGGGCGGAACGACACGCCGAAGTCGTAATTGAAGTCCGAGCCGAACGCGGAATAGAAGGGGATGCGCCAGCCCATCTTCTCGCGAAGCGCGGTGAGCTCCGGCATGGTCGCGCGCGCAATGGCGACGACAGAAACGTCATGGTTTTCGAGGTGGGGCAGCAAGCCTTCCATGCCGTCGATACCCAGTGCACAGCCCACGCATTGCAGAGGTTGGTCCGGCCCCTGCATGACGTGCTGGACGAACAGCTGGCTGTTGGCCCCGAAGAGGTCCGCGAATTTCACGCGGCCCCGTACCGAATCGAACTCGTAATCCTTGTCGATGCGCACCCAGGGGAGGGCGCGGCGCTTTTCCGCCAGTGCGTCGCGGCGGCGCGTGAGCTCCTTTTCCTCGGCCTGCAGGCGCAGGCGTTCAGCGATCCACTGTTCACGGGAGACGACACGGTGCATGGAAACCTCCTCAGCGCGGGCGTTTCTTCCTTGTCGTTCGGGGGAACAGCAATTCGACATACCGGTGCAGGTAATCGAACCACTCGGCGGGATCCCGGCCACCGGGGAGCGCCGCCGGGGGCCAGGGCAGCTAGCCCAGCGCGGCCAGCACGGCCTCACCCATGGCGCGCGTGGACAGCGCGGTGCGGCCCTTCTCGACGAAATCTGCCGTGCGGGCACCCGAGTCGATGGCTTTCGACACGGCGGTTTCGATCGCGACAGCCTCGTTCTCGAGGCCAAGCGAGTGTCGCAGCAGCAGTGCGACGCTCAGGATGGTGCCGACCGGATTGGCGATGCCCTTGCCGGCGATATCGGGCGCGGATCCGTGGATCGGTTCGTACAGCCCGCGTCGTCCATCGCCGATCGAAGCGGAGGGCAACAGCCCGAGCGAGCTCGCCAGCATGGCGCCTTCGTCGGTGAGGATGTCGCCGAACATGTTCTCGGTGAGCAACACGTCGTAGTCGCGCGGCCGGCGGATCAGGTGCATGGCCGTGGAATCGACCAGAGCGTGCTCGATGCTCACACCCGGGAACTCACTCTTGATCACGCGCTCGGCGACTTCACGCCACAGGCGCGAGGTCTCGAGCACATTGGCCTTGTCGACCGAGACCACTTTCCTGCCACGCGCATTGGCGAGGCGCCCGGCGACTCGTGTGATGCGTTCGATCTCGGCCGTGGAGTAGCTGCACAAGTCGGTGGCGAGCGTAGCCGTGCGGGTCTTCTCGCCGAAGTAGATGCCGCCGGTGAGCTCGCGCACGAACACCAGGTCCACGCCGTCGAGGATCTCGGGTTTGAGCGAGGAGGTATCGCGCAGCGCGGGATGCAGCTTGATGGGCCGGAGGTTGGCGTAGAGACCGAGTTCGCGCCGGATGCGCAGCAGTCCCTGCTCGGGCCGCACCTTCGCCGAGGGACCCCACTTCGGTCCGCCGATGGCGCCTAATAACACCGCATCGGCGGCGAGGCAGGTGTCGAGCGTTTCTTTCGGAAGAGGATCACCGGTGAGATCGATGGCCGCGCCGCCGAAGGGCGCCGCTCTCATCGTGAAATGGTGTCCGAACTTCGCGGCCACGCGTTCGAGCACGCGTACGCCTTCCGCGACGACTTCCGGGCCGATTCCGTCGCCCGCGATGACGGCAATGTCTGCCTTCATCGGCGTGATTGCTCGTAGGCGGAGATCGATTCGTTTTTCGACAGCAGGTAACCCAGCTCGTCGACGCCGTTGAGCAGGCAGTAACGCGCGAATCCCTCGAGCGGGAATTTCACCGTGGTGCCGTCGGGGAGCGTCAGCGTCAGCTTTTCGACGTCGATCGTCACTTCGGCCTGCGGATTCGCGAGCAGCCAGGCGTGCGTCTTCTCGTCCACGAGCACGGGCACCAGGCCGTTCTTGAGGCAGTTGGTGCGGAAAATGTCCGCGAACTCGGTGCTGATGACCGCGGCGATGCCGAAGTCCTGCAGCGCCCAGGCCGCGTGTTCGCGCGACGAACCGCAGCCGATGTTCCTTCCCGCCACCAGGATGCTCGCCCCGCGCGCCTCGGGCTTGTTGAGCGCGAAGTCGGGCTTGGGATGGCCGGCCTGGTCGTAGCGCCAGTCGGCGAACAGGTTCTTGCCGAACCCGGCACGTGACGTCGCGGTGAGGAAACGCGCCGGGATGATCTGGTCAGTGTCGATGTTGGTCGTGGGGATCACGACCGTACGGGAGCGGATGGTCTGTACGGCGGGCATGTTGTTAGCTGAACTCGCGCGGATCGGTGACGCGGCCACGAATGGCCGAGGCGGCGGCAGTTTCGGGGCTGGCGAGCAGGGTGCGTGCACCGACGCCCTGGCGCCCCTCGAAATTGCGATTGCTGGTGCTGATCGAGTACTGGCCGGACGGCACGAGATCGCCGTTCATGCCGAGGCACATCGAGCAGCCGCTCTCGCGCCACTCGGCGCCGGCGTCCAGGAAGATCTTGTGCAGGCCCTCGGCCTCCGCGGCGCGCTTCACGTTCTGAGATCCCGGCACCACCAGCATCTTCACGCCCTGCGCCAGGCGGTGGCCACGCAGCACACGTGCCGCGTTGCGCAGGTCGGAGAGACGTCCATTGGTGCAGCTGCCGACGAACACGCTGTTCACCGGCACGTTGCCGATGGGTTCGCCGGCCTTGAGGCCCATGTAGGCCAGGGCTTTCTCGAACACCGCATCGCCCTGCGCGGGGACGCTGCCATTGATGGGCGCCACCATGCCGGGATGGGTGCCGTAGGTGACCATGGGCACGAGCGTCGCGGCGTCGATGTCGATGCTGCGATCGAAGCTCGCGCCGGCATCCGTCGGCAGCTTCTTCCAGCGTTCGAGTGCGGCCTGCCATGCGTCGCCCTTGGGCGCCCGCGGCGTCCTATCGAGGTACGCGAACGTGGTCGCATCCGGCGCCACCATGCCGGCGCGCGCGCCGGCTTCGATGGACATGTTGCAGATGGTCATGCGTTCGTCCATCGACAGCGCCGAGATGGCATCGCCGCGATATTCGAGCACGTATCCGGTGCCGCCCGAGACTCCGATGCGGCCGATGATTGCGAGGATCAGGTCCTTGGCCGTCACGCCCTGCGGCAGCTGGTTCACGACGTTGATCGCGAAGGTCTTGGGCCGGCGTTGCAGCAGGCACTGCGTGGCGAGCACGTGCCCGACCTCGGTGGTGCCGATGCCGAAGGCGAGCGCGCCGAATGCGCCGTGGGTCGAGGTGTGTGAGTCGCCGCACACGATGGTCTTGCCCGGCTGCGTGAGCCCCAGCTCGGGACCGATGACGTGCACGATGCCGCGGCGCTCGTCCTGCAGTCCGAACAGCTCGACGCCGAACTCGCGCGCGTTCTCCTCGAGCTGCCTGACCTGCTTCGCGGCCGAATCGATGGAGATCGGCACGCCGCCGAACACCTGCTCGGTGCGCGTGGGCGTGGAGTGATCCATGGTGGCGAGCGTGAGGTCGGGGCGGCGCAGCTTGATGCCGCGCTTGCGCAGCTCGGTATAGGCCTGCGGCGTGGTCACCTCGTGCGTGAGGTGCAGATCGATGAACAGGACGGCGGGAGTGTCGGCGGTCTCGGGGACGACGACGTGGTCGTTCCAGACCTTTTCGAACATTGTTTGAGGGGCGGTGGTCAAGCGGTTCTCTGTGCGAAGCGGGTCGGAATGGGGTCAGGCACCATTTTGCGGGAGCAAAATGGAGCCAGACCCCGGGCTAACTAGCGGTGCGATACGGTCATCCGGCGACCGCGGCGCGTGGGGCGTTCATGTCGACGTAGTCGAGCCAGCCGCGCTTGTCGTCGCTGCGTCCCTGCACCAGCGCGAAGTACGCGTTGGCGATCTTCGCGGTGATGGGGCCGCGCTTGCCGTTGCCGATCTGGATGGCATCGACGGAGCGGATGGCGGCGACCTCGGTGGCGGTGCCCGTGAAGAAGAGTTCGTCGGCGAGGTACAGCATCTCGCGCGGGATCGCGATCTCGCGCACCTCGAAGCCGAGGTCCTTCGCGAGCGTCATCACCGTGTGACGCGTGATGCCGTTCAGCAGCGAGTGCGCCACGCCCGGCGTGTAGATCACGTTGTCCTTGACGACGAACAGGTTCTCACCCGCGCCTTCGCTGACGGTGCCGTCGGCCGAGAGGCCGATGCCTTCGACGAAGCCGAGCCGCTTGGCTTCGAGGCCGATGAGCTGGCTGGACAGGTAATTGCCTGCGGCCTTGGCCATGGCGGGAATGGTGTTCGGCGCGACGCGCTGCCACGAGGACACGCAGACATCCACACCTTCATCCTCGGCGGCGCCGAGGTACTTGCCCCATTCCCAGGCCGCGACCGCCACATCGACGGGCGGGTCGATCTTCGGCACCACGCCGATCTCGCCATAACCGCGGAACGCCACGGGTCTCAGGTATGCGCCGCGCGCCAGGCCATTCTGCGCGATGACTTCCCGCTGGGCGTGGTTCAGCTGGTCTTCGTTGAACGGGATGTTGATGCGATAGATCTTCGCCGAGTCGAACAGTCGCTTCGTGTGATCACGCAGCCGGAAGATGGCCGGGCCGCGCGGCGTCTCGTAGGCGCGCACGCCCTCGAACACCGAGGAGCCGTAGTGCAGGGCATGCGAGAGCACGTGCACCGTCGCCTTCTCCCAGGGGACCAGCTTGCCGTTGAACCAGATGTACTTCGTTGCGGGAATGGGCATGGAAACTCCGAAATAGTTAGACCACGGCCTGCGTTCGTCGCGCGACGGGGGCACGCTCGTCGCGCGTACGCGCGAGCGTTGCCGTTGCGAGCTCGATGCGGTTGATCACTTCGAGGAAGGCCTGCGTTGCGGACTCGACGATGTTGGTACTGACGCTCGAGCCCCGGTAAGTGCGCTGATTGTACTCCACGTACACCAGCGCCTCGCCCTGCGCATCCTCACCGGCCGATACGCTGCGGACTTCGAACTTGCGCAATACGACATCCACGCCGGTGGCGCGTTCGATGGCCTTGAGCGCCGCATCGACCGGGCCGTCGCCCGTGGACCGCATCTCGATCTCGCGGCCGTCGGCATGCCGCAGCCGCACCGTGGCCTCCGCTGTCTTGGCGCTCTCGAACGAGGTGCGCAGGTTCAGCAACATCCAGGGCCCGGTGGCCGAATGTTCGGCCTGGAGTACCAGCGCCTCGATGTCGCCGTCGTAGAGTTCCTTTTTCTTGTCGGCCAGGGCCTTGAATTCCTCGAAGACCCGCGCGAACTCGACGTCGTCGAGCTCGAAGCCGAGTTCCTTGATGCGTTCGCGCAGCGCGTGGCGCCCGCTGTGTTTGCCCAGCACCAGTGCCGAGCGCGACAGGCCCACGTCCTGCGGCCGCATGATCTCGTAGGTCGAGTGATGCTTGAGCATGCCGTGCTGGTGGATGCCCGATTCGTGCGCAAAGGCGTTCTCGCCGACGATCGCCTTGTTGCGGGGGATCGGCGTGCCGACGATGTTGGCCAGCATGCGTGAAGTGGGGTAGAGCCGCGTGGTGTTGATGCCCGTGTCGAGGTTGAAGAACGCATCGCGCGTCTTCAGCGCCATGACCACTTCCTCGAGCGAGCAGTTGCCGGCGCGTTCGCCGATGCCGTTGATGGTGCACTCGATCTGGCGCGCTCCCGCGACCACGGCCGTGAGGCTGTTGGCCACGGCCATGCCGAGGTCGTCGTGGCAGTGCACCGAGAGGCGGATCTTGTCGATGCCGCGCACGTTCTTGCGCAGGTAGCGGAACAGCTCGGCAAATTCGTCCGGCACGGTGTAGCCCACCGTGTCCGGGATGTTTACCGTGGTCGCGCCGGCCTCGATGACCGCCTCGCAGACCTGGGTGAGGAAATCGAGCTCGGTGCGCGACGCGTCCTCGGGCGAGAACTCCACGTCATCGCAGAACTCGCGCGCGATCTTCACGCCTTCGACCGCGGCCTTGATGATCTCTTCCTGGGCCATGTTCAGCTTGAACTGCCGATGGATGGCGCTGGTGGCCAGGAACACGTGGATGCGGCGGTTCGTCGCCGGCGCCACGGCCTTGGCCACGAGCTCGATGTCGTTGCGGTTGCAACGCGCGAGGCCGCAGATGATGGGACCCTGCACCTCGCGCGCCACCGCGTTGACACTTTCCCAGTCACCGCGCGATGCGGCCGGGAAACCCGCTTCGATGACGTCTACCCCCAGTTCCGCAAGCGCACGCGCGACCCGAAGTTTTTCGGGCTGCGCCATGCTGCATCCCGGCGATTGCTCGCCGTCGCGCAGCGTCGTGTCGAAGATCATTACGCGTTCGCGGGACATGGGGGTGACCTCTATGCGCGGTGATTAACGTCCTTGCTCCAGCCACGGCATGCGGGCGCGCAGCTCCTTGCCGACTTTCTCGATCGGGTGATCGAGATCCGCCTGCATGAGGCGGTTGTATTCCTTGCGGCCGCCGTCGTTTTCCTTGATCCACTGCTTGACGAACTTGCCCTTCTGGATCTCCTTGAGGATCTTGCCCATCTCCTTCTTGGTCTTGTCGTTGACCACGCGCGGGCCGCGCGTGAGGTCGCCGTACTTGGCCGTGTCGGAGACGTACTTGTGCATCTTGGCGAGGCCGCCTTCGTGCAGCAGGTCGACGATGAGCTTCAGCTCGTGGAGCACTTCGTAGTAGGCGATCTCGGGCTGGTAGCCGGCTTCCACCAGCGTCTCGAAGCCCTTGAGGATGAGGTCGGAGGTGCCGCCGCAGAGCACGGCCTGTTCGCCGAACAGATCCGTCTCGGTTTCCTCGGCGAACGTCGTTTCGAGCACGCCGCCGCGCGTGCCGCCGATACCGTGGCCGTAGGCCAGGGCTTTCGCGAAGGCATTGCCGGTTGCGTCCTGGTAAACGGCCAGGAGGGACGGCACGCCACGGCCTTGCTGGTACTGGCGGCGCACGAGGTCACCGGGACCCTTGGGCGCGATCAGCGAGACGTCGAGGTCCTTGCGCGGCTTGATCAGTTTGAAGTGGACGTTGAGGCCGTGCGCGAAGAGCAGCGTGGCGCCTTTCTCGATCGACTTCTCGACCTGCTTGTAGAGGTCGGCCTGCGCCAGGTCGGGGACCAGCATCGCGACCAGCGACGCACCCTTCACGGCTTCGACCGGCTCGGCCACCTTGAGGCCGTCGCGCTTGGCCTTCTTCCAGCTGTCGCCGTTCTTGCGCACACCGACCACCACGTCGTGGCCACTGTCGGCGAGATTGAGCGCGTGCGCGCGACCCTGGCTGCCATAACCCAGGATGGCGATCCGGGCCTTCTTCAGCGCCTTCTTGTCTACGTCTTTGCCCGAATACAGCTTCGTCATTGTCAGCTCCAGTTACTTTTTCAAACGTTCATACGAAAAACCCCGCATCGGCTCACCCCTTTGACAGGGGCCGGTGCGGGGTTTTTTGGTGATCAGCCTTGCTCTAAGGTTTTCGCTTCAGGCAGGCATCCCGCACCGGCTACTCCCGATAAGGAGCAGGGGGAGGGGAAGCGATACGAGTACCCAATTTCTTTCAAAAGAGGCGTCCGTCGCGAGTATCGCGCCGTGGAAAGCCGTGTCGTGAACGATCTTGGCCTGCATACAATGCGCGCGATAGCACCACAGGTGTTCGCCGATTGTCAACGAGAAAGGTCTGTGCTTGAGCGTGTATCACCCCGTTTCGCTTAAGCTTTTGCTGTGAGCTCCCACTTATTGAATGAAGCCGAGGCCAGCGGCGCCAAACCCATCTGGCTCGTCAGCGAGCAGGGCCTGGCCGCCTGGCTCGAGGTTCAACCGCTTGCAGCGCGATCCTGGATCCGGGCGCATGGCTTTCAGGCGGAGAAGAACCGGCTGATCGTCATCCCGGCACCGGGCGGCGATGGCATCGCGGGTGCGGCGCTCGGACTTGGGTCGACGCCTGAACTGTTCGAGCCCACGCTCTGGACCTCTGCCGGGCTGCCGGACCGGCTGCCGCCCGGGCGCTACCGGTTCACGGGGACATTCAGCGCCGTCGCCGCCACGCACCTGACGCTGGGTTGGGAGTACGGCTCGTACCGATTCACGCGATATCGCAAGTCATCGGCCGAACTTCCCTCGCTGGTGGCGCCCGCCGGCACTGACCTCGAATACGTGCGCCTTGCGAACGAGGCGCTCAGCGAGGCACGTGATCTCATCAACACGCCGGCCAATGACCTCGGCCCCGCCGAGCTGGGAGAAGCCGTGCAGCGTCTGGCACTGCAGCATGAAGCCGAGTGCCGCATGATCGTCGGCGAGGAGCTGCTGCGACAGAACTACCCACTCATTTATGAGGTGGGCAAGGGCAGTGCGCGCGAGCCGCGTCTCATCGACATGCGCTGGGGAAAACGCGGCGCACCGCTGGTCACGCTCGTGGGCAAGGGCGTCTGCTTCGACACCGGCGGCCTCGACATCAAGCCTTCGAGCGGCATGATCCTCATGAAGAAGGACATGGGCGGCGCGGCGCTGGCGCTGGCCCTGGCGCGCATGCTCATGGGCGCCGACGCGCCCGTGCAGTTGCGCCTGCTGATCCCGGCCGTGGAGAACAGCATCTCGGGCCGCTCCTTCCGGCCCAGTGACGTGGTGCGCTCGCGGCAGGGCCTCACCGTCGAGATCGGCAACACCGACGCGGAGGGCCGGTTGGTGCTCGCCGACGCGTTGACCGAGGCCGACAGCCAGGACCCGGCGCTGCTCATCGACCTCGCGACGCTCACCGGCGCGGCCCGCGTGGCGCTCGGGCCCGAGCTGCCGGCTATCTACTCGAACCCGCCGCAACTCGCGATGGAACTGCGCGCCATCGGCGAGAAGGAAGCGGACCCGACCTGGCCGATGCCGCTGTGGAGCGGTTACGACGACGACCTGTCGAGCCGCGTCGCCGATCTCAACAATGTCTCGCCGACGCCGTTCGCCGGATCGATCATCGGTGGCCTGTTCCTCAAGCGCTTCGTCACGCGTTCGCGCAACTGGCTGCACGCGGACGTGTACGCCTGGAACGCCAAGGAGCGGCCAGGGCGTCCCGTGGGCGGCGATCCGCACACCGTGCGCGCGCTGTACCGGCTGATACGACAGCGATTCGGATGAGAGAGTCGCTCGCGGCGGAAGCGGCCTTTCGCCGCGAAATCGCACCCTGGGCGCTGCTCGGACTCACGCTGGGACTGGTCGAAGGCGCCACGGCCGCGGTGCTCATCAAGAAAACCTTTGCGCACGCCGCCGACCCGTGGCTGGTGAACCTGGCTGTCGCGTTCGTGAGTGGCGCGCCGGCGTTGTCCAACGTGGTGAGCTTCGTGTGGGCCAACCTGGCACATGGCCGCGCGCGCATCGGTCTCATGGTGGCGCTGCAGGCGGGTTTCGCGCTGCTGGTCGGATTGTTAGGCGTGGCGCCGCGCGCCGTGGGCGGATTGGCGTTCGCGGTCTTGTCCATTCTCACGGCGCGCGTCCTATGGACCGGCATCCTCACGGTGCGCGCGGCGGTGTGGAGCGCGAACTATCCGCGCACCGCCATCGCGCGGTATACCGGCCGCATCGTCATCGTGAGCTCGCTGGCGGTTTCGCTCGCGGCCGCGATGGCTGCCTGGGTCCTCGATACGGCGCGCATCGATTCGCGCTGGCTGTATGGCGCGGGTGCGGTGGCCGGTCTGGGGGCGGCCTGGCTGTATCGTGCTGCACGGGTGCGGCGCGAGTTCGCGCTGCTGGCCGAGGAGACTGCGGCCGTGGGGCGCACCGAGCCCTTCAGCCTCGGCATGTTGTTCGAGATCCTGGGCAAGGATCCGCACTTCCGCGAATACATGTTCTGGATGGGCGTCTTTGGCGGCGGCAACCTGATGCTCACCTCGCAGCTGGTGGTGATCTTCAGCGAACACCTGCACCTCGCCGCCGGCCTGCAGATCGCATTGCTGTCGGTGGTGCCGCTCGGCCTGGTGCCACTTTTTGTGCCGTTCTGGGCACGCATGTTCGACGAGGGTCACGTGGTCGAATACCGCGCGCGACAGGGCTGGGCGCTCGTAGCGGCCGTCGCATTGCTATGTATCGGAACCTGGTTCCACAACCTCCCACTCATCTGGGTGGGTGCCGTGGTACTGGCATTCGCCTACGCGGGCTCGAACCTCGGATGGAATCTCGGGCACAATGACTTCGCCTCGGTCGGTCGCGCGCAGCACTACATGGGAGTGCACGTCACGCTCACGGGCGTGCGCGGCGCGATCGGTCCACCCGCCGGCATCCTGATCTACCAATGGCTGGAAGCCGCGCGACCCGGCGCGGGGGTGTATTCATTGGCGCTGCCGCTGATATTCGTGACCATCGGCGCCGCCGGTTTCTCGCACATGCGGCGCGTGATGCGCGCGTCGAAGAATTCTCGGTAACGGTTTTGTCAGGAAGGAACAGACGATGACGAAGAAGAACGTGGACGAGCGCAAGTATTCGCGGCTCGTGGTCGACGGTGCGAAGCAGACGCCGTCGCGCGCGATGCTGCGCGCCGTGGGTTTCCAGGATGCGGACTTCGCCAAGCCGCAGATCGGCGTTGCGTCGACCTGGGCCAACCTCACGCCCTGCAACGTGCACATCAACGAGCTCGCCGGCGAAGCCATCAAGGGCGTCGACGGCGCCGGTGGCAAGGGCGTGTTGTTCAACACCATCACCGTCTCGGACGGCATCTCGATGGGTTCACCCGGCATGCGTTACTCGCTGGTGTCGCGCGAAGTCATCGCAGACTCGATCGAGACCGTGGTGGGCGCCGAAGGCTTCGACGGCTTCGTCGCCGTCGGCGGATGCGACAAGAACATGCCCGCGTGCGCGATGGCCATTGCGCGCCTCAATCGCCCGGCCGTCTTCGTGTATGGCGGCACCATCAAGCCAGGCGCCAAGCGCCGCGACATCGTCGCGGTGTTCGAAGCCGTCGGTGGTCACGCCGCGGGGCGCGTCTCCGACGAGGAACTGCTCGAAGTGGAACGCACCGCGATCCCGGGCCCGGGCAGCTGCGGCGGCATGTACACCGCGAACACCATGGCCTCGGCCATCGAGGCGCTCGGCCTGTCGCTGCCTAACAGCTCGGCACAGGAGGCGGTCAGCCAGAACAAGCTCGACGATTGTCGCCGCGCTGGCGCGGCCGTGGTCGAGCTGGTGAAGCAGGGCATCACGCCGCGCGACATCCTGACGCGCAAGGCGTTCGAGAACGCCATCACGGTGACAATCGCGCTCGGCGGCAGCACGAATGCGGTGTTGCACCTGCTCGCCATCGCCCATGCCGCACGGGTCAGATTGGGACTACAGGACTTCACGCGGATCGGCAAGCGCGTGCCGTTGCTCGCCGACGTGCGTCCCAGTGGCCGCTATTTAATGTCTGAGCTCATAGCTATCGGCGGAATCCAGCCGCTCATGAAACGTTTGCTCGACGCGGGATTGCTGCACGGTGATTGCCTCACGGTCACCGGGAGGACGCTGGCGGAAAATCTGCGCGACGTCGCGGACTATCCAGCGGGCCAGGACATCGTCCGGCCGCTCGCGGATCCCATCAAGAAGGACAGCCACCTGGTCGTCATGCACGGGAACCTCGCGCCGGAAGGTGCGGTCGCAAAGATCTCCGGAAAGGAAGGTCTGCGCTTCACGGGTAGCGCTCGAGTGTTCGATGGCGAAGAGCGCGCCACTGCGGCCATCCTCGCCGGCAAGGTGAAGCCCGGTGACGTCGTCGTCATCCGGTACGAAGGGCCGCGTGGTGGTCCTGGCATGCGCGAGATGCTGAGTCCCACCGGCGCCATCATGGGGCGCGGATTAGGTGACAAAGTCGCGCTCATCACTGACGGAAGGTTCTCCGGCGGGAGTCATGGGTTCGTGGTTGGACATATCTCTCCGGAAGCAGCATTGGGCGGACCGATAGGCCTGCTTCGGGACGGCGATGAAATCGCAATTGATGCAGTGAAGCGAACCCTGGAGATCAAGCTGAGCGCAGCGGAGCTGCGCAAGCGGCGCGCGAAGTGGAAAGCGCCGAAGCCTTATGCAACACAAGGCGTGCTCGCGAAGTACGCGCGGATTGTGTCAAGCGCGTCGCTCGGCGCGGTGACCGACTGACAGTGAAGGCGCTCTACACAATTCGCGCGAGGCCGCTTGGATCGCAAACAGAGTTGTTGTCAGGCTGTGCGCCTGCGGTTACAGTTTGGCGGCTTTGGACCGGCACCAAAGCTAAGAACGTTAGTAGATTAATTAGTAGGTCATGCTCGCTGAGTTGGGGCAGGCCGGGGGACGGAACGAACAAACGGTTGCACTGGCCGGAAAGCTTGGTTACTTTCCGCCACCCCGTTTGACGCGCCGATAGTTTTTTCACTCGCGACCACGGGAAAAAATGGCCGCTTACGCACAAGACACTGGTTTCTTCACCCGCCGCGGCATCGTCGTGGTGCTCATCATCGCGCTCCACATTCTTGCCGCATGGGCCCTGGCATCGGGACTCGCGCGCAAGGTTGTCGAAGTGCTGGCTCCTCCGATCGAGGCCGACATCGTCGAAGAGGTGAAGCAGGAGGACACACCGCCTCCGCCGCCACCGCCCGAGATGGAGCGTCCACCCGTCGAGGTGCCGCCTCCTGAAGTGTCCATCGACCTGCCGATGGAAACGACGACCACCGCGATCCAGGACGTGACTGACAGGCCGCCGCCGCCAGCCCCACCGCCGCCGGTTCGCGTCGCGGGTTCGCCCGCCAAGATGACGCGTCCCGTGAATCCGGACGACTACTACCCGCCGGGATCCATCCGTCGTGAAGAGCAGGGCTCGCCGGTGGTGCAGGCCTGCGTCGGACCTGGCGGCAAACTGCTTCGTGAACCCGTCGTGACCGACACCTCCGGCTTCCCGGATCTGGACGGCGCGGCGGTCAAGGTAGCCAAGGCGACCCGTTATGCGGCCGGTACCGAAAACGGTTCCGCGCTGCCCGAGTCGTGCATCAAGTTCAAGGTCAAGTTCGTTCTGAAGAACAACTAATCCATTTACGGTGATGCGGTGCTCGGGCACCGCATCGCATTTTTTGTCATCGAGGAAGTCATGGAACCAACTGTTCAAGTCGATAACCCGTACGGCATCGAGGCTCTCTGGCAGCAGGGTGATCTCGTGGCTCGCGGCACCCTTTGCCTG
>DATEII010000038.1:0-7562 GCA_035279135.1 Steroidobacteraceae bacterium | reverse complement strand
GATCAGCGCGTAGACGTTGAACAGGCCGATGGGCAGGTTCGCGCAGGACACGCTGGCGAGGCGCGCGGCCTGGGCGTCCGCGCGCGGCAGCGTACGCGTGCGGCCGACCACGGAGCGCGCGCCCGGCGCCTCGAACCGGTAGTAGTAAGTCTGCGCGGGTTCGAGCCCGTCGACGTCGACCTTGACGGTGAAATCGCGCCACAGGCTGGTGGTCACGCGGCCGTTGGCGACCACGCGCTGCATCTTCGGGTCGCGTGCCACCTGCCATTGCACTTCGATCTCGTCGTACCAGTTCGGCGGCGAGATTCGTGTCCACAGGATGACACGGTCATGAAGCGGGTCACCGCTGGCGACGCCGTGCTCGAAGGCGATCTCGCGCCGGTTCGGCGCGGCCGTGGCGCCCCGGCTGGCGGCGAACGCCGCCGACGCGGCGATGAAAGAACGCCGGCTCAGGCGGAACCGGTTCACCAGGTCACGACACTCATTGGCCATCGGGCAATCACACAACAACGCAAGGAGCCTTTCCAATGAAGATTTCTCAGATCCTGGCCGTCGTAGGGCTGGTGGCGGCGGGGACCGCGGCCGCGCATGGTCAGAACTTCAACCTGTTCCGCTTCGACGGCGGCGTCGGCGTGCAACCTTTCCGTAGCAATGCCGGCGCGCCGGTATTGAATACCGTCGCGGGCGTGGCCCCGGGCGGTGCGCCCTGGCTGATCCGCACCTTCGACGCGGTGATCCGCAAGAATGGCGACGTGCGCGCGCACGGCGAAGGCGTGCTGCTGGCCGGTGCCGACGGCATCGGCACGCGCGCCGGTCCGCGCCAGGTGGTGCTCTCGCTGTTCTGTCGCAACGCGCCGGTGCCGCCGGCCGTGGCCGGCACGGTGCAGACCACGCCGTACAACTCCGAGCCCGTCGACCTCGACGAGAACGGCGACTTCGACGTGCGCGGCAAGCTGACCAACGCCGATGGCGCGACGCCGCCGCTCGACTGCGGCGACACCATCGACAATCGTCCCGTGTTGCTGATCCGCACCATGGCGGGTAACCCGGCCGCGCCGGGCGCGTGGTTCGCGGCGGGCCTGCTCGCGGACGAGGGCGCCCGCCACGGCGGCGGCGGCCCGGGCCGCGACTACTGAGCTGCGCAGGCAAGGTAGTTAGATAGAAGACAGGAGCCGGCGGAGGAATTCCGCCGGCTCCTTCCTGTTGGCGTCGACGAAGTGCGCCCGCTGCGGGAGGACGGTGGCGGCGCGCTGGAAATCATCGTGCCAACGAAGCCGGCCCCCGGCGACACCCAGCGAAATTTCCGGCCGAGTCGGACCCGGCTCACAGGAGCGTTCGACCAAGGCCCTATGGCATCCCGACGCTGCGCCTCGTAGCGTTGGAGCCATGAACGCGCTGGCCCGGCACGCACTGCGCCAAGGCAGCTGGACCCCCGACGAGCTGACCACGCTCACGCCGGAGACCTGCCGCATCCTTCCCTCCGGCAATCGCATGCCCCTGATGGGCCTCGGCACGTGGAACCTCACGGTGCGCACCGTCGAGACCTTGTGCAATGCATTCGAGCTGGGCTTCCGCATGATCGACACCGCGCCGGACTACCACACGCAGCGTGGCATCGGTGATGCGATCCGCGCCTGTGGCTTCGAGCGCGACGCGATCTTCGTCGTGTCGAAGCTCGAGCCCGACGAGGACACCTACGCCGCGGTGCGCAAGAGCCTGGCGCAGATGCGCATCGACCACATCGACCTGGGGTTGATCCACGAGCCGCCGCAACACGGTGTCGGCGAGATGGCGTGGCAGGGACTGCGCCGCGCCAAGCGCGAAGGCCTGTTGCGCGACATCGGCGTCAGCAGCTATTCGATCGATGCCATCGAGGAGCTGGTGTATCGCACCGGCGAGATGCCGGCGGTGAACCAGGTGGAGTGGACGCCGTTCGGACACAGCCCGCGCATGCTGGATTTCTGCCGCGAGAACGAAATCATCATCCAGGCCTGGAGCCCGTTGACCCATGGAAAGCGGCTCGGCGACGACAAGATGGGACCGATGGCCGCGCGCTACGGCAAGACTCCCGCGCAGCTGGTGCTGCGCTGGAACCTGCAGCTCGGCGTGGTACCGCTGCCCAAGGCCAACCACGTGCAACACCAGCGCGAAAATCTCAACGTGTTCGACTTCGAGATCCTGCCGCAGGACATGGCGCGGCTGAACGCGCTCAACGAGCACTACTCGGCGCTGGGCAAACTCGCGTACCTGTGATGGCCTGAATGACTACCGCAGGCGCTCGATGAGCGCCTGGAAGCGCGGTTCGCCGCGCAGCGCATCGTAGTCGGGATCGTGCTCGATCCAGTCTTTCTTGCCCCAGCCCCTGCCCAGCATGCGCTCGAGCCGGTCGAGCGCTTCCTGCTTGAGGCCGAGGTGCGTGTGGATCAATGCCGAGTTGATCACCACGGCCATGTCGTCGGGGAACAGCCGCTCGGCACGCGTCACCCAGTCGTGCGCACGTTCATGCTGCCCGTCGTACACCAACGCACCCGCGATCAATGACAACACGCGCGCGTTGTGCGGGTTGTGTTCGAGGAGCCGTTCGGCACGCCGGATGCACTCGAGGTTGACGGGACGCGCCTGGTCGTGGCGACCGAGCTTGCGCAACGCCTGCGCCTCGAAGAACGCGCATTCGCAGTCGTCGCGGCGCACGTCGGCGCCGCGGTGCCAGAGCTCGATGGATTTCTCGATGTCACCGGCCGCGAACGCGGCTCGGCCGTAGTAGTAGAACGCGTCGAACAGGTTCGGGTTGATGCGAATGGCGGCATCGAAGTGGGCGCACGCTTCGGGATAGCGGCGCAAGTTGGACAAGGTGTACGCGCGTGCGAGGTGCGCGTCCGAGAGCTCGGGTGCGAGCTCCATCGCCACGCGGCTGGCGCGATCGGCCTGCTCGAGATCGGCTTCGTTCGAGCCCCACCATTCGTACAGCAACGCGTGGAGCATCGCGAGACCGGCCCAGGCTGGCGCGTATTCGGCGTCGAGCGCGATGGCACGCAGGTAGAGCTGCCGCGCCTCGTCCATGTCCGGCTGCCGCCAGGTGTGCATGCGCTGCCGGCCGCGCAGGAAACACTCGTAGGTCTCGATGGCGGTGGGCTGGCGCCGCAGCGCGCGGCGCTCCCGTGCATTGGGCTCCGCGCCGCGCAGCAACGCGGCCACGGTGCCCGCGATCTCGTCCTGCACCGCGAACACGTCGGCCGCCGAACGCTCGAACTTCTCCGACCACTTGTGATAGCCGGTGGTGGCATCGATGAGCTGCACCGTGATGCGCAGCCGGTCGCCAGACTTGCGCACGCTGCCTTCGAGCACGCTGCCGACGCCGAGCTTGGTGCGGATCTCGCGCAGGTCGTGTGTGCCGCGGAACTGGAACGACGAGGTGCGCGCGGCCACGCGCAGGCCGTCGATGTGCGCGAGCGCGTCGATGAGCTCCTCGGCCAGGCCCTCACACAGGTAGTCCTGGTCACGGTCGGGGCTCATGTCGGCGAAGGGCAGCACGGCGATCGCCAGGGACTCGTCCGCGGCGGGGGTTTCCTCGCTAACTACCGGCGCGACGAACCGATAACCCTGCCGGTGCCGCGTCTCGATGTAGCGCGGCTGCTTCGCGTCGTCGCCCAGCGCCTTGCGCAGCTCCTGCACGCAGGTGACGAGCGCGTCATCACTGACCACGGTGCCGCGCCACACGTTCGCGAACAACGCGCTCTTCGAGACCGGCTCCCCCGGCCTTTCGAGCAGCGCCGCGAGCACCAGCGCCGCCTTGCGCGTGAGCTTGATCTCGGTGTCGTCCTGCCAGAGCCGCGCGCTCGCGGACTCGAAGCGGAAATTGCCGAATGTGTGAGGCATAGATCCCGGTGAAATCCCGGCGCAGTCCCGGGATTTCCGCTCCCGCGCGCCCGTAGGCTTTTGGCACATCGTCAGCGGCGAGACAAGGCGCCGGGGAGCCTCCATGAAACGCGCGGCCATCTTCTTCTACGGCATCGGCTGTTATGGCGTGTTTTTCGCCACGTTCCTGTATGCCGTCGGGTTCATCGGCAACTTCGGAGTGCCCAAGACCCTGGATTCGCCGCGCGCGGGTCCGCTGGCGGTCGCGCTGGCCACCGATCTCGGATTGCTGGCGCTGTTCGCCGTGCAACACAGCGTGATGGCGCGGCCCGGATTCAAGCGGCGCTGGACGCGCATCATCCCGGAGTCCGCGGAGCGGGCTACCTATGTGCTGTTCTCCTCATTGGCACTGATCCTGCTGTTCTGGCTGTGGCAGCCGATGGGTGGCGAGGTCTGGCGTGTGACCTCGCCCGCGGCCGTGAACATCCTCCATGGCCTGTACGCGTTCGGCTGGCTGCTGCTGTTGTACGTGACCTTCCTGATCAACCATTTCGACCTGTTCGGCCTGCGCCAGGTGTGGTTGCAGCTCATCGGGCGCCACTACACGCCGGTGCCTTTCGTGACGCCCTGGTTGTATCGCCAGGTGCGGCATCCGCTGTACATCGGCTGGTTCACCATCGTCTGGGCGACACCGGCCATGACGGTGGCGCACCTGGTATTCGCGTCGATGTGCACGCTGTACATCCTGTTCGCCATCCAGCTCGAGGAGCACGATCTCATCGTCGCGCACCCCGAGTACGCCGAATACCGCCGGCGCGTGCCCATGCTGATCCCCCTCCTGCACAGGCGATCGCGCCCGGCGGTGTCCCTCATGGTCGATGAGTAGCGCGCCCGCGCGGCTCCCGCCTCTGGCCGAACTACTCTAAGCTCGGTCCCGGGATTTCGGGGCTGGGGGTTCGATGGGGCAGTGCGGGCATTCGCACGGCATGCGTGTGCGCCTGGGGTGGGCGCTGCTGTCGCTCGCCATGGCTTCCTGCACCCGGCACGACGGGCAGGCGGCCGACGGCGTCACCCTGCTGGACAAAGATGTGCAGCTGGTGCGCGGCGAGCGCCGGGATACGGCCCAGCTCGAATTCACGGCCGACCAGGCGGCGACATTCGTCGCGTACGTCCACGAAGAAGACTGCGACGTGACCCTGCGGCTGAAGGCGGCCTCCGCGCCGACCCGCGAAGTGAACACCACGATGTACGGCGAGTCGCTCGAAGTGGCACTTCTCGATGTGTCCGCCGGGTCACGGCTGCGCGTCACGCTCGACAGCGCGCAGGACTTCGATGTTCCCTGTCATTCACGCGTGCGGGTGCAGCGCTACGACGACGCGCTGAAGACGGATGCGCACGTGGCCGCGCGCCTCGATGCGTTGCGCGCGTGGGGCGAGGCGATGCGCACCGACCGCACCGTCGAAACATCCCAGGCGCGTGGCCTCGAGGAGCTGGATCGCGCCGCGCGGCAACTCGATGACAATGGCGATCGCTGGCTCGCGGCCTGGGCGCGCCTGGTGCGCGCCGACCTCAACTACATCCATGGCTTCGACTATCCGCAGGCCGCCCGCGATGCCCGCGCCGCCTGGGCGACATTCGAGGATCTCGGTGACGCACGCAATGCGGCGCGTGGCCGCTACGTGTACGCCACGGTCATGGCGGAGATCGCCACCGACAGGAATGCGGTCAACCCCTCGACCGAAGAGGCCGAGCGCCAGGCGCAGGACATGCTCGTCGCGCTCACACGCGATCCGGCGCTGAGCGCCGTGCAGCGTGCGCGCGCCGTGAACTTCCTGGGAGTCCGGGCGCTCGACAGCAACCAGTGGCTCGAGGCTGGCAAGCGGTATCGCGAAGCACTGGCCGCGTTCCAGAAGTTAGGTGACCGGCAGGGCGAGCGCATGGCGCTCAACAATCTGGGCGTGCTGGCGGCCGAGGTCGGTGATTTCAGGACCGCGACGCGGTACTTCGATCGCGTCGTGCCCACGCTCGACCAGGTGGGCAAGCTGTCGAACCGCGTGGTGTGGATGATCGGCGCGGCGCGCGCGGATACCGACGCGGGCTACGTGGATCGCTCCATCTCGCGGCTGCTTCAGGCGCAGGAGTGGAATCGCGAGCTGCAGGATCCGGCATACGAGGCGCGCATCCTGCACGCGTTGGGCCGCGCGTACTGGGCGCGCGGCGATCTCGCCCAGGCTTCCGCGTTCTTCGCCGAAGGCCTGCGCGTCCGCCGCAGCATCAAGGACCCCATCGGCGTCATGGCCAGCCTGCGCTACTCGGGCATCATGGCGCGCGAAGCGGGCCGGCTCGGCGAAGCGGTCGAGCTGCATCGCGAGGCGGTCGATCTCGCCACGAGTCCCGATCTGAAGCTGCGTGGACTGCTGGACCTCGCGACGGACTACGCCGCGATGCCGGACCTGCGGCGCGCCATCGCCACCTGTCGCGAGGCGCTGGCGCAACCTTCTGTGAGCGCCGAGTTCTACAAACGTCTGCAGGCGCAGCTGGCGCTCGGTGATTTCCTGCTGAGCCAGCCGGATCCCGGCGCGGCGGCGATCGCCGAAGCGGAATCGCTGGCCGTGGTGCCGTTGAACGCCGCGATCCGGCGATCCGACACCGCGCTCGAGCTCGCGGCCCGTCACCTGCAGGCCCGCACGTTGACGGCGCGCGGGAAATGGGCCGAGGCGCGCGCCGAGTACGAGCGCGCCATCGACCTGATCTTCCGTTACAGCAGTACCAGCACGAATCCGGAGCTGCAGGCTTCGGCGGTGGCGCGCGAAGATGCCACCTTCCGCGGCTACCTCGATCTGCTGATGCGTGCCGCGGCGGCGCGCGGAGCCGGCGACCTGCGAGTCGCGTCGGCGAACGAGAGGGATGCGCTGCGCATGCTCGAGTGGGCCCGCGCCACGAGCTTCACGCGTTCGCGGGCGCAGTCACCGGACGGCAAGACCGGCGCACGCATCGATGCATTGCTCGCGCAGATGGCCGCGAAACGCGTGCGCATCGCGACGCTGATGGATCGATCCGTCGAACCCACGCGCGAAGTCGAAGCCCTGCAGCTGGACATCGCGCAGATGCGCGCCGAAATCGACCGGCTGCGGGCCGGACCGGATTCGGCGCCCGCCACGGTCCGCTTCATCGGCGCCCCGGAACTGCCGCTGCTGCCCGAGCACGTGGCGCAGTGGTCCTATGCATCGGGGAACGAACACCTGTACTTGTGGGTGCGCGACCGCGAAGGAATGCGCTGCGCGGTGCTGCCGCTGAAAACCGCCGAGATCGAGCGCCGGCTGGCCGCGTTGCGGACTCACGCCACGCGATCTTCCGCGACGGACTGGGAGGCGTCCGTGCAGCAGCTCGCCGCGCTGCTGGTGCCGCGCGATGCGCTGGGCGACGGGACCGCGCGGCTCGAGGTGGTCACCGATGGCACGCTGGCGAGCACGCCGTTCGCGGCGCTGCTGCCTGCGGATGTGACGATGATCGGTTCGATGTTCCATGGCCCACCGAACGCCGCGGCGCACGCCCGCGCATTGCGCTTCGTGGGCGTCGCCGGTGCCGCACGCGGCGGCGCCTTCCCGGCGCTGGGGGCGACCACCGGTGAAGCCCGCTCGATCGCGGCGATGTTCGACGCCGACCGTTCGCCGCGCGTCAAGCTACTGCTCGGTGACGACGCCACC
>DATEII010000037.1:0-13294 GCA_035279135.1 Steroidobacteraceae bacterium | reverse complement strand
TCTTGCGGTGGGAGCCGCGCTGTTGCTCGGTGCCGGCATCGTGGTCGCCGCCGGGGGTGTAGATGACGCGCTGGCCGGATGGCTGGGACGTGAGATCACGATCGAGTCTTCGTCGATCGACGACCAGATCCCGGTCGGCGGCAAGCTCACCTTCATCTACGATTCTTCGGACGACGTGGTGCGCGTGTGCACTCGCCAGGTCACGACGCAGCGCAGGCCGTGGCGCAGCGACTTCGCGTCGCCCTGCAGCGTCACGCTGGTGTTCTCGCGCGGCACGCGTTATTGCACGCTCGAGGACGTCAAGGCCGGCAACGGTGAAGTCCTGTCGCAGTGCCATCGCATGCGCAGCCGCGAGGTGGCGTTGACGCAGGCCACGAGCAGCGGCCTCGAGTTGCACGACGTCATCGTGTTCCTGCACCAGGCGCCTAACAACAAGCATGTCATCTCCATCCTGGTCGATACTCCAGCCCGCGTGACGGGCGGCGGCATCGGCGTCGGACGGGACTGAGGTCGTTGCTTGCGAACGTTCAAACGGCGACTTGCGCGGCTGCCGCTGCTGGCGGCAGCCGCCTCGTTCGCCGTGGCCACGTTCGCGGCGCCGCTGCCGATCTGCACGGAGGACGGCTGGGCCAACAGCGGACGCGCACCCGCCATCGTCGATGAGTACCTGCGCGCGTTGGGCAGTGATTCGTTCGACCTGCGGACGGCCTGCGCGCGCTGGGCAGGCACGTTTTCCCGCCGGCACCAACAGCTGGCGGCGAGCAGACCGCAAGGGCCGCTGGTCGCGCCGCGCTTCATCCTGTTTCCGGGTGGCAACCTCGACCTGCGCCAGCTGGCCGTGTGGTTGTCGCGCGAGGCACACGTGCGCGCGGTCGAGCGCGCGCAACGCTTCGTGGTTGCCGAGCTGGATCGGCGCGTCACCAGCTCGGCATTGATCGGGCTGCTCGATTCGCCGCAGATCGGGTGGTTCGAGCCCGATTGCGATGGCCCCGACTTCCTGACCACTTCGAACGAGTACCCCGTCTCGGCGAACACCGTCGACGACTGCTGGCTGCGCAGCGCGCGCGTGTCCTTCCCGAATGATCCTTGCCTGGACGAGCTGTGGGGCCACGCGAAGATCGGCTGGGACTCGCTGGTGGCCGCGCGATCCGTGCCCCGCATCGTCGCCGTGCTCGACTCGGGCATCGATGCCAACCACGCCGACCTGGCGCTCAACGTCGTGCAGCGGGTCGGCCTCAATGAGCCTGCGCACTCGCAGGGTCGTTTTCTGAACGCGCGGTGCGCGACCAGCGGCCTGTGTTATCCGCATGGCACCGAGATGGCGGGCACCATCGGCGGGCGCATGAACAATGGCATCGGCGTGGTCGGGGTCGCACCGCACAGCCGGCTCGTGCCCATCGTCATCAGCCAGGTGGACCGCGGTCTGCTGGCGCGCCTCTCGACCATCGCCGAAGGCATCGATGCCGCCGTCCAGGCCAACGCCGACGTGATCAACATCAGCGCCAAGTGGCCGGTGGACAGCCGCGCGATCGCCACCTCGATCCAGCACGCGATCGCGGGGGAGGCCCGGGACAAGCGCCTCGTGGTCACGGGTTATGCCACCAGTCTCGACAGCGACGATTCGGTGCGCGAGTACTTCCCGTCCAAGTACCGCTGCCTGCCCGGGATCCTGGCAGCCGTCCCGACGGACATGCGGGGCCATGATCTGTTCAACCCTAAGGGTCATCCAGATGCGACGGACGGCCGAATTCAGGCACCTGGCGTGGACATCGTGGTGACAACCACAGAGAATTCCGCGCAAAGCTACACGTTGTCCGAAGCGGCCGGGCCGTCCAGCGCAGCCGCCTACGTATCCGGAGCGGTAGCCCTCGTCTGGGGCAGCCCACCGCTCGACCAGTGCGGTGCCCAGGAAATAAAACAGCTGCTGTTCTGCAGGAGCAAGAGCAGCGAGACCTCGCGGTACCCATGGATCAATGTCGACTTCCTTCGTGAACTTGGCAAACTCGACGCCGGCGCGAATTGTCACAGCGCGATGGAAGCACTCGGCTGCAACTAACTACTTGCGCCGCGCGGGCGGCGCATGAGCGCCGTGTCGGTCGACGAGATCGAAGCGATCGTCGCCGCGGCGCTCGGCGGCGACCGCGCGGCCGAATCGCGCATGCTCGTGGCGCTGCGCCCCGGCGTGCTCGCGGTGCTGCGTTTCGGCGCTTTCCACCGCTGGATCGATGCCGAGGACCTCACCCAGGAAACGCTTCAAATCGTGGTGGAGCGGCTGCGCGCGCGCACCATCGACGATCCTCGCAAGGTGTTCGCGTTCGCGGCGGCCACGGCGCGCAACCTCGCGTTGAACCAGGCGCGCAAGGTATTGCGCCAGCAGACCGTGGTGGACTCGGAGCTCGTCGACGAGCTCGCGCAGAACCTCGAGATGGAACAGAGCGATTTGTCCGACGCGGACGATCGCCACCTGGCGCAGGCCGTCATGACGCTGCTCGATGAGCTGCCGACCCAGCGCGATCGCCAGCTGCTGGTCCGTTTCTATCTAGAGGGCATCGACAAGCAGCAGCTCTGCCACGAGCTCGGACTTTCCCCTAAGCATTTCGACCGGGTGCTCATGCGCGCCCGCAGCCGGTTGCGAACCATCATCGAGCGACGGGCGCCCCACCTGGCCCTTTTTCCCCGGATCACCTCAATTTTGTTGCCCTTCCTGCTCTCTTTCACGTTTTGGGTGAGGCATTTTGGCAGCTGGTGACACAAGTCACTCATGAAGTCTCTGGATCGCCATTCATTGGAAGAACAGACCAGGCTGGTGTCGCGTTATGTCGCGGGGGACCTCTCGCGATCGGAACGCGCCGAATTCGAAGCCTGGTTGGTGGCCTCACCCGAACTCGCCGCTGAAGTGGAGATGGAGCGTCGCCTGCGGCGCGGCATCGCCAGTGCAGCGCGCCGAGGCTGGCTCAAGCGCGGAGCGCCGGTGCAATCCCAGGATCGTCGCTGGCGCATGGCCGTCGCGGCGAGCCTGGTGCTGGCACTCACCACGCTCGGACTCAGTCTCGCGCTGCCGGATCGCACGAGCCCGTCGGGCGGAAGTCTCACCGCCAGCATCACGTTGCCCCACTATTCCGCGCCGCGCACCGTACGGCTCGGCTCGGTTCGCGGCCTCGGCACCTCGCCCGACGTGGCCGTCGCGCGCAACGACGCGCCGCGCGAGCTCACCATCGAACCCGATGTGGTCGTACTGACCTGCGAGGACGGCTCGATCGAACTCGAATGCGCGGGCGGCGCCGCGCCGTCAACTCCGCAGTACGACGAATACGAGCTCGAGCTCGTGAATCGCTCCAGCTCTGCCGTGGCCTGGCGTTCACCGCGCCAGGTACCGCCGTCGGGAGCGCTGCCGTCGTTCGTGGTGCCGGACCCGGCAGCCCTGGGTAACGGTGACTACGACATGATCGTGCGCGGACACGATCCCGATCACGAGGAAGTGGTCGCGCGATTCTGGTTGCGCGTCACCGAGCAATAGCGGGAACGAATCCGTTCTGAAAAAACGCCGCCTTTCGGGCGGCGTTCTTGTTTCAGCTGAGGTACTTCTTGATTCGCGCATGCAGCGGCGAATGCCGCGGGAAATGCGCACGCAGGTATTCCATCTGGTCGGCGAGCACGCGCCGACCCTTGAGGAAGATGTACTCGGCGTAAGTCGGCGTGAACGGCACCGCGATGAGCTGCATTTTCGCCTGCTCCGGCGTGCGCGAAGCCTTGAGGTTGTTGCAGCGGCGGCAGGCCGCGACGACATTGGTCCACACGTCACGACCGCCCTGCGAGAACGGACGGATGTGGTCGCGGGACAGCTCCTTCACGGGGAACCGCTGCGCGCAGTACAGGCAGAAGTGCGCGTCGCGACGGAACAGCGTCTGGTTGTTCAAAGGCGGCACATAGTCGTGGCGCGTGTTGCCGGGATTGCCGGTGTGGCCCACCGTCGCGACGATCGAATTCACCTCGAGCACGGTGCGGAAGCCGGTGAGTGCGCTCACGCCACCGTAGAGCTTGAACAGCGGGCTGCCGCAGGTATAGGCGACCTGCTCCTGGTGATAGAGCCGCGCCGCTTCCTTGTAGTCGATCCACTCGAGCGGCATGCCCGACACGTCGGTTCGGAGCACGAGCTGGGAGAGCGCGCGACTTACGTTGCCCGCAATCAGCAGCAGATCGTTGGTGAGCCCGTGATCCGCTTTTTCCAGATCGATGCCCAACATTGCGCGTGTAAGATAAGCCAGTCCTGTGCGAGAATTCAACGCCGCAAGACATTCATTTAACACGGGAAAAGAAGGCCTTTGGCGCAACAGCCACGGGCTTCGATCACGGGGGAGCCAAGCCCAATGCCTATAACGATCGGCGCGCTGCGTGAAAGCGCGCCCGGTGAAACTCGCGTCAGTCTCGTGCCGGAGGTCGTGGACAAGTTCACGGCGGCGGGCGCACGCGTCGTGCTGGAGTCGGGGGCTGGCACACGCGCCCAATTCCCGGACGCGCTCTACAAAAAGGGCGAATGGGCCGGTAGTTCGGCCATCCTGTCCCAGGCGGACGTGGTGCTCACGGTCGCCCCCCTCAGCCTCGAGCAGATCGGCCAGCTCAAGCCCGGCGCGGTGGTCGTCGGCTTCCTGCAGGCGCATGCCCGCCACGCCGAGGTCAAGGCGCTGCGCGATCGCAAGATCACGAGCTTCGCGGTCGAGCTGATTCCGCGCATTTCCCGTGCCCAGTCCATGGACGGCTTGTCCTCGCAGGCGTCGCTGGCGGGCTACAAGGCGGTGCTCATCGCCGCTAACAATCTCGAGAAATTCATGCCCATGCTGACCACGGCGGCGGGCACCATCCGCCCGTCGCAGGCGCTGATCATCGGCGCCGGCGTGGCGGGCCTGCAGGCCATCGCCACGGCGCGCCGCCTGGGTGCCGTGGTCGAGGCCTATGACGTGCGTAGCGCCACCCGCGAACAGGTGAAGTCGTTGGGCGCCAAATTCGTCGAAACCGGCGTCAGCGCCGATGGCGCGGGCGGCTACGCCCGCGAGCTGACTCCTGAAGAAAAAGCCAGGCAGCAGGAGGCGCTGGATTCGCGAATCGCGGCTGCCGATGCGGTCATCGCCACGGCGGCGGTTCCGGGCCGCAAGGCGCCCGTGATCATCTCGAAGGCCGCGGTGGAGCGCATGCGCCCGGGGTCGGTGATCGTGGACATCGCCGCCGAACAGGGCGGCAATTGCGAGATCACGAAGGCCGGAGAGACCGTGGTCTCCGCCAATGGCGTCAAGGTGATCGGCCCGGTCAACCTGGCGGGCACGCTGGCCTACAACGCCAGCGAGATGTATGCCCGCAACCTCTTCAACTTCCTGAAGCCGGCCATCGACAAGTCCGGCGAGCTGAAGATCGACTGGAACGACGAAGTATTCGCCGGCGCGGTGCTCACGCACGACGGCGCCATCAAGCACGAAGCCACCCGCAAAGCGGTGGAGGGTTAGGACATGACAGGTATCGTTGCGCTCTACATCTTCATGCTGGCTGCGTTCACCGGCTACGAAATCATCGCCAAGGTGCCGGTGATCCTGCATACGCCGCTGATGTCCGGCTCGAACTTCGTGCACGGCATCGTGCTGGTCGGCGCCATGGTCGCGCTGGGCGGCGCCGTGACCCCGCTCGAGAAGATCATCGGCTTCATCGGCGTGCTGCTCGCCGCCGGAAATGCGGTGGGCGGCTACGTGGTCACCGAACGCATGCTGGAGATGTTCAAGTCGTCCGGGGCGAAGAAGGGTGACCAGAAAGAAAACAAGGGCGGCCACTAATGGAAGACGTCATGCAAACCCAAGGGATCGCGTCGCGATTCCTGGTCATCGACATCAGCTACTTCCTCACGGCGGCGCTGTTCATCATGGGCCTCAAGCGCATGAGCTCGCCCGTGACCGCGCGCAGCGGCATCCTCTGGGCCGGCGCCGGCATGCTCGTGGCCACGCTCGTGTCGTTCCTGTACCCGGGAATGAGCAATTTCGAGCTGATCATCGCCGCCATCGTCGTGGGCTCGATCATCGCGTGGTGGAGCGGCAAGAAGGTCGCGATGACCGACATGCCGCAGATGATCGCGCTTTACAACGGCATGGGCGGCGGCGCGGCCGCGGCCATCGCGGCCGTGGAACTGTATCGCGCAGCCTTCGCCAATGCGGTCGGTGCGCCGGTCCAGCACAGCACGGTGGTCATGACCCTGGCGGTGATCGGCGGCATCATCGGCGCCATCTCGTTCAGCGGTAGTTTGATCGCCTGGGCCAAGCTGCAGGGCGTGTTGAACAAGACCGTGCGCTTCGGCGGCCAGAAATTCGTCAACGGCGCGCTGTTCCTGGGATCGCTGGTCGTGGGATTCATCGTGGTCCAGCACCACGGCGCGGATCCGCTGCACGTCTCGCTGATCTTCGCGCTGGCACTGCTGTTCGGCGTGGCCATGACCCTGCCCATCGGCGGCGCCGACATGCCGGTGGTCATCTCGCTGTACAACGCGCTGACCGGTCTCGCGGTGGCCTTCGAAGGCTTCGTGATGAACAACGCCGCGATGATCATCGCCGGTACGGTGGTGGGCTCGGCCGGTACCTTGCTGACGCAGCTCATGGCCAAGGCCATGAACCGTTCGCTGGCCAACGTGTTGTTCTCGGACTTCGGTTCGGGCGGCGGCGGCGCGGCCACCGAGGTGAAGGGCTCGATGAAGCCCATCGAAGCCAGCGACGTGGGCGTGATGATGGCCTTCGCGAGCAAGGTGATCGTGGTGCCGGGTTACGGCATGGCCGTCGCGCAGGCCCAGCACAAGGTCTGGGAAATGTGCCAGCTGCTCATCGATCGCGGTGTGACGGTCAAGTTCGCGATCCACCCCGTGGCGGGCCGCATGCCCGGCCACATGAACGTGCTGCTGGCCGAAGCCGGCGTGCCCTATGACCTGATCGCCGATCTCGACGAGATCAATGCCGAGTTCGAGACCGCGGACGTGGCGCTGATCATCGGTGCCAACGACGTGGTGAACCCCGTCGCGCGCACCGACAAGTCGTCGCCGATCTATGGCATGCCGATCCTGAACGCCGACAAGGCCAAGAACGTCATCGTCATCAAGCGCGGCCAGGGCGCCGGGTTCTCGGGCATCGAGAACGCGCTGTTCTTCCTCGACAACACGCGCATGTTGTACGGCGACGGCCAGAAGGCGGCCGCCGAACTGGTCAACGCCATCAAGGCCGTGGGCTGAAACCCGTGAGGCGCGTCGCAAATGCGACGCGCCCCACATCGCGCGTCGATCATCCGTAAGTCGCGCGGCGTAACGTCGCGCCATGGGAGCCGTGGCGCGGAGCGAGCCAACACGGCCCGTGATGCGCCTGGGCTTCCTGGCCTGGTGTCTCACCGGGTCTCTCGCGGTCGCGGGCGTGCGCATCCCGACCATCGACGAAGTCGCCGCGCTGCCGGACCGGCCGCGCGAAAACCTGCTCGCCGCCATCCGCAATTCGCACGACGGCGAGATCACGCTGCTCATGCTGGAAACCGCGGCCTCGGTGCGTGCCGACGAACGGCGCGACCTGGGTACACCGCCACTGTCCCGCGGTTGCCTGCGCCCCGGGGAATTCGAGCTCGGGGTACAGCTGGCACTGGCACGCGCTGCGTTCGACGGCGCGGCGTATCGCGCGCTGAGCTGGGAATTCCACCGGCTGGCCGCAGCGCTCGACAAGGCGCTGGCCCAGGCCCAGGCCAGCGGCAACTGGCGCAAGCGTTTCGCTCACCTCGATCGCTGGATCCGGGACTGGGAAGCGGCCCGGGATCCGGACGCGCGCGAGCTGTTCCGCCGCACGCTGGTCGACCAGGCCATCCGCGCCTCGCTGAGCTCGTACGACGGCGCCAGGCTCTACGGCCACGCGCGGCCAACCCCGGCGCTGCGCGCCTACGACGAATACCTGTTCAATCTCATGTGCACGGCCGACGAGGAAAACCTGCGCTGGCTCAAGGCGCGGGTCTCGGCCGCGGGGTGGTTCGATGCGGGTCGGTATGGCAAGGCCGCGGACCAGGCCGCCTGGCTGCTGGTTCAGCACGCCGACGCCGATCCCGAATACCAGGCCTCGATCGCGGACCTGCTCGAGCCCAAGCTCCAGACCCGCGATACCGATCCGCAGAACTTCGCGTTCCTCGTCGATCGCGTGGCCATCCATGCGGGCCGCCCGCAGGTGTATGCCACGCAGATGGAATGCGTCGGTGGCCAGTCACTCGCGCCGCGCATCGCGGAACCCGAGCAGCTCGACGCGCGCCGCGCCGCGATGGGGCTCGAGCCGTATCCCGCCCAGCTCGAGCAGCGCAAGAACCTGTGCCGGAAGGCGGAGACCCGCGCGACGCGTCAGTGATCGCGGTGCCTGGCGAAAGCCATGCGATCGAGCACACCGAGCAGCACCGCAGAGACCACGAAGGTCAGGTGCAGGATCACGTACCAGAGGATCTTCGAATTCTCGATGGTCTGGGCCTGCATGAAGATTCGCAGCAGGTGAATCGAGGAGATGGCGACGATGCTGGCTGCCACCTTGAGCTTGAGCGTGCCGGCATCGAGCTTGCCGAGCCAGTTGAGCGAATCACTGCCCTTGGCATCGATGGTCGACACGAAGTTCTCGTAGCCCGAGAACATGACCATGATGATGAGGCTGCCGACCAGCACGATATCGATCATCGCCAGCACGGTCAGGACCAGATCGGCTTCCTCCATCCCGACGAGATGGGTGAAAACGTGCCAGGCCTCCTGGAAAAACTTGAAGCCCAGGGCGATCAGTCCGAGCGACAGGCCCAGGAAAAGTGGAGCCATGATCCAGCGCGAGGCGAACAGGATTTTTTCGAAGAACTCTTCCGACTTTGACGCCACGCACGGCTCCGGTGATTCGAGGCGCGCGTATTGTAGCCAATCGATCGCGCTTGGTAGGCTGACGTCAAGGAGCCGTCACATGATCACACGTCGCGATCTCGCCGCCGCCGCCATCGCGGCCGGCATCACCCTCGCCTGCGTCTCGGTCGCACAGGAAGCGGGCGGACTGCTCGACTCCAGCGCGTGGAAATGGCAGGACCTGCAGGCGAAGAAGACCGACGTCGGCGAGCTGCGCAACGTGGTCCGTCAGCCGACCCGTACGCTCGACGAGCTCGAGATGCACATCACCACGCTCAATCCGCACACGGCATCCCACAAGCCGCACACGCATCCGAACGAGGAGATGGTCATCCTCAAGGAAGGCACGTTGCAGGCGCACGTGAACGGCAAGGAGATCGTGATCGGGCCGGGCTCGGTGCTGTTCTTCGCATCGATGCAGCCGCACGCGGTGCAGAACGTCGGCGACACGCCGGCCACTTATTTCGTGATCAACTGGGCGAGTCCCGGCACGAAGACGAAGAAGATCCCGACGCCGCCCGCCGGTACCAGCGCGCAGTAGCTAGGGCTCGGACGGCGGTGGCGGCGGATGCCGCCTGCCCTGCCGTTCGCGGCGCTTCTCCAGCCATTTCTGCCGCTGCTCGGGCGTGGCGTTCTGCCAGCGCTCGCGCATGCGTTCGCGCTGCTCTGGCGTGAGATTCTTGAAGCCGCGGTAGCCCTGGCGGATGCGTTGCTGCTGCTCGGGAGTCAGCTCGCGAAAGCGGTGCCAGCGCTGTCTCGCCAGCTCGCGCTGCTCGGGTGTGAGCTCCTTCCAGCGATTGAAACGTTGCTGGGCGCGTTCGCGCTGCTCGGGCGTCATGGATTGCCAGCGGCGCGCACCACGCAGCAGGCGCTGCTGCTGCTCCGGCGGCAAGGTGTTCCACTTCTCGCCATAACGGCTGAGCAGTTTCTGTTCTTCGGGTTTGAGCGAGTTCCACTCGGTGTGAACCGGCGGCACCGCGGCGGGGGTCTCGGCGCGCGCGCGCCCGGTGAGCGCGAGCTGCAATCCGACGGCGCAGATCGCGGCCAGCGCGGCGCGACGCGTGAATCCGTGCGGCTCACTCATGTGGCTTTTCGTCCTTCTGCGGCGGCTTGGGCGGCGACTTCGGCGGAGGCCTGGCATCCGCGATGGGGTCGACGTCCGCGTGGGCGAGGAAATCCGCGAAGTCCCCACCCTGCGATTCGTCGTTGGCCTCGTCGATGCCGCCGAGGAATTCGAGCAGGTCCTCGTCGGGCTCCGGTTTCTTCGGATCACTCACGTTTCGATCTCATCCGCGGCCCATTCGTAGAACTCGAGATCGTCGCCCTCGGCGAAGACCGGGGCGTCGGAGTCCGCGAGCATTTCCAGGTCCTCCGCCGCACCGGGCTCGACGGCCTTTTGCTGGCCGGTCCACAGCATCACGGCGAGCACCGCGGCGGTCGCGGCCGCCCCGGCCGGGACGAACAGGCGCCAGCGCGCACGCACCGGTCGCCGCGCCTGCTCCAGCGCCGCGTGGCGCGCCCGGGTGAGGCGCGACAAGGTGCGGCCGTCGAGACGTGCCGTGCTTTCCTCGAGAACCTCACGCGTCCGATTTTCGAAATCCTGGCTCATGACCGGTCCCTAGAACACATCGCCCAACCGCGCGCGCAATGATTCCAGCGCGCGGAAATAATGCGTCTTCACGCTGCCCTCGGAACAGCCCATGGCGCTCGCCGTCTCGCTGACATCGAGCCCCTCGAAATTGCGCAGCAGGAACGCCTGCTGCTGTCGGCGCGGCAGTTCGGCGATGGCGGTTTCCAGCGTGCCGATGGCTTCGTCGAGCTCCAGCCGGCGCGCCGGCGTCGGTTCGCCGCTCGGTGCCTGCGCGACGGGGTCAAAGTCTTCATCGTCCTCCGCGTCACGCACCGGCAGCCACGCCATGATCCGGCCACGCACCGTGCGCCGGCGCTGCATGTCGCGGATGACGTTCGCGAGGATGCGGTAGAACAGCGGCCTCCACTCCTCGCTGCTGCGTGAGCCGTACGACTGCACGAGCTTCATCATCGCGTCCTGCACGGCGTCGAGCGCGTCGTCGTCGTTGCGCAGCCCCAGCTGCGCAATCTTGAAAGCGCGCTTCTCGACGCTGGACAGGAACTGCTCGAGAGCGCGGCTGGCCATCAACTCCTGGTCCCGAAGAACGGGCGTGTTATAAACGCCGCGGACGATAACAAACGCGGTCATGAGCGGTGTAACGCGCCGCGCCGGTACCCGTTGACCTGCTCGCCGACTTCATTGCGTTTCCGTGAATCAGGAACTTACGAACACTCCCGCAGGCGGGATGTCACGTCCGTGTCATAAGACGGGCTCCGATCGTCGCGCGATTTCGTAAACGCTTGTTTCCATTGGCGATGCCCCGATGTGCTCACGATTCGACCAGTCGAACGAGAAACTGCAAAAACACAGCGTTTTTGTAGTCTGTATCCGACGCCATCCACAGACTTATCCACACGCACTGTGGAAAACCTTAATGAGTTGCCCTTGACGCGAACGATTGTGCGCGTCGCGCTCGATACGCCGCTGCGCCGTCTCTTCGATTACCTGCCGGCGCGCGAGCAGGGGCAGCCGGGACACGAGCCGCGCCCGGGCGTGCGTGTGCGCGTTCCCTTCGGACGGCAGCGACTCGTCGGGGTGGTGCATTCGCTGGCGGCGAAGTCGGACCTTCCGCTCGAAAAACTCAAGCCACTGTTCGAAGTCCTGGACGCGGAGCCGGTGATCGACGCTGGCGTCCTCGAGCTGCTCGAGTTCGCGTCGAACTATTACCACCACTCAGTCGGCGAGGTGATCGCGGCGGCACTGCCGAAGATGGCTCGGGATGGCGCGCCGTCGCAGGCGCTCGTGGAACGCTGGTTCGCGACCGAGTCGGGGCTCGCGGCCTTCGCCAGCGGCGCGCTCGGCCGGGCACGCCGACAGCGCGAGCTGCTCGAGACGTTGCGCGATGCGCCCGGCATTTCCGGCGATGAGCTCAGCGCGCGTTTCGAGGATTGGCGCACGCCTGTGCGTGCGCTGGTCGCGCGCGGCTTCGCGAGCTCCGCCGAGACGCCCGTGGAGGCACCGGCCGACGAGGCGCCGCTGCTGCGGACCACCGGTCCCGCGTTGAGTGAAGAGCAGGCCGCCGCGGTCTCGGCCATCGACGGCTCCGCCGGCCGGTTCGCACCGTTCCTGCTGTATGGCATCACGGGCAGCGGCAAGACCGAGGTGTACCTGCACGCCGTGGAGCACGCGCTGCGCCGGGGCCAGCGCGCGCTCGTGCTGGTGCCCGAGATCGGACTCACGCCGCAGCTGGTGGGACGCTTCCGCGAGCGGTTTGCCGTGGGGGTGTCAGTGCTCCACTCGGGACTCACAGATACTGAACGACTCTCGGCCTGGCGCGAATGCGTGGCCGGTACCGCGCGCATCGTGCTCGGCACGCGCTCGGCCGTGTTCGCGCCGATGGCCGATCTCGGCGTGGTCATCGTCGACGAAGAACACGATGCATCGTTCAAACAGCACGAGAGCGGCTTCCGTTATTCGGCGCGCGATCTCGCCATCCTGCGCGCGCAACGCGCGCAGGTGCCGATCGTGCTCGGATCGGCGACGCCCTCGCTGGAGACCCTGCAGAACGTGGAGACGGGGCGGTTCACGCGACTGTCCCTGCCGCGCCGCGCCGGCCAGGCCCTGCCGCCGCGCGCCGCGGTCATCGACCTGCGCGAACACGCGGTACGTGCCGGGATCGCGACGCCCGCCGTCGAGGCGATGCAGCGCCATCTCGCCGACGGCGGCCAGGTGCTGGTCTACATCAACCGGCGCGGCTATTCGCCGACCCTCGCCTGCACCGCGTGCGGATGGATCGCGCCCTGCCGCGACTGCGATGCGCGCCTCACGGTGCACCTGGCCGCGCAGCGGTTGCGCTGTCATCACTGCGGTGCCGACGCCCCGCTGCCAGCGAACTGTCCGCAATGCGGTTATGCCGTGCGACACGTGGGCCAGGGCACCGAGCGCGTCGAGGAGACACTGTCGCAGCTGTTTCCCGCGATGCCCATCGCGCGGCTCGATCGCGACGTGGTGCGCAAGCGCGGCGATCTCGAGTCGGTGGTCAGCCGCATCGCGAGCGGCGAGGCGCGCATCCTCGTCGGCACGCAGATGGTCACCAAGGGCCACGATTTCCCGAACGTCACGCTGGTGGTGGTGTTGAACGCCGACCAGGGCCTGTTCAGCACGGATTTCCGCGCGCCGGAGCGCGTCGCGCAAACCATCATCCAGGTCGCAGGCCGCGCCGGGCGCGGCACGAAACCCGGCGAAGTCATGATCCAGACCGAGTATCCGGAACACCCGCTGCTGCGCAGTCTGCTCGACGAGGGTTACGACGG
>DATEII010000036.1:0-49593 GCA_035279135.1 Steroidobacteraceae bacterium | reverse complement strand
AGGGCCGAGACTCTACTACACGTGTAATAGTAATGTCCACAGACGTAGTAGAAAGAATCCGGGCAAGAAAAAGGGCGCCGCAGCGCCCTTTCTCTATCTATCCGTGGTTCGCGTCAGATCCAGTAGACGAACACGAACAGGCCCAGCCAGACCACGTCGACGAAGTGCCAGTACCAGGCCACTGCTTCGAACGCGAAGTGCCGCTGCGGCGTGAAGTGCCCGTTCATGGTCCGCAGCCAGATGCAGAACAGCATGATGGCGCCGACGGTCACGTGAAAGCCGTGGAAGCCGGTGAGCATGAAGAACGTCGAACCGTAGATGCCGGTCGACAGCGTCAGGCCCAGCTCGTGGTACGCATGGCCGTATTCCATGGCCTGCAGCCCGACGAACAGGAAGCCCAGCAGGAAGGTCAGGGCCAGGAAGATGTTGAGCATGCCGCGGTTGCCGGCACGCAGCGCGTGATGGGCAATCGTCACGGTGACACCCGAGGTCAGCAGGATCAGCGTGTTGATGGCCGGCAGGCCAAACGCCGGGATGATCTCGAACGAACCGTTGTCACGCGGACCGAGCTGCGCCGGGCCGTTGGTGGGCCAGGCATTCTCGAACAGCGGGTGCAGCAGCTCGTTGCCCATGACCTTGGTGCCTTCGCCGCCCAGCCACGGCACCGAGAGCACGCGGGCATAGAACAGCGCGCCGAAGAACGCGGCGAAGAACATCACTTCCGAGAAGATGAACCACATCATTCCCATGCGGAACGAGCGGTCCACGTCGAGGCCGTAGATGCCGGCGTTGTTCTCCTTGATCACATCGCCGAACCAGCCGATGAACATATAAACGACCATCGCGAAGCCCGGCACCATGGCCCAGGCCGGGGTCCATTCGTTCAGCAGGCAGATTGCGCCTAACAGCAATGTGAAGAACGAAGCGGAGGCGATGATCGGCCACTTGCTCTCGTGGGGAACGTAGTACTTGCCCGCCTGGGCGTGTGCGTCTGCCATGAAAGATCCCTGTTGCTAGTTCAACGAGCCCACACGGGTGAACTCGTCATAAAAAGTGTACGAAAGGGTGATGCGGTCGACCGAGCGTGGAATCGCCGGGTCGATCACGAAGCGCACGGCCATGGGCCGCTGCTCGTTGACGTTGAAGTGCTGCGGCGTGAAGCAGAAGCACTCCGTCTTCCGAAAGTATCCCGCGGCCTTGCCGGGGGCGATGTTGGGCACGGCCTGCGCCATGGTCTCGTGGCCCGTGAGGTTGTGCGCGAAGAACTCGGTCTTGTAGAGGCGGCCGGGGTGCACCCGCATCGACGCCACCGTCGGGCGGAATTCCCAATTGCCCACCGACGGCAGGTCGGCGATGAAATCGACCGTGATGGTGCGCGAATCGTCGGGTTGCCCCAGCGCGACGCGCGCCTCGGCCAGCGCCTTCTGGTTGCCGAAGCCTGTGAGGTCGCAGAGCACGTCGTAGAACGGCACGAGCGCGAAGCCGAACGCGAAGCTGCCGAGCGCGAAGGCCAGCAGCTTCAGCATCAGGCGCTGGTTCGAGTCGCGCTTCGGTTCCACGCCCCGGTCCATCAGCTGCGTACCACCGACATGACGATGAACGCCACGAAGAACGACATGGCCACGAGTCCGAGCAGGATCGCGGTGCGTCGCGCCTTCACGCGCCGCTCCTGGATCTGCTCGGGGGTCATGGGCGTCGTGGCGACCATCAGTGCTGCGCGCCCTTGGCGATGACTTCGCGTGACGGCGGGTCGCTCCAGCTGTGGTACGGCGGCGGCGAGGTGAGTTCCCACTCGAGACCGTGCGCACCCTCCCATGAGCGGGCTTCCGCCCGCTGCCCGGCCTTCACACACTTCCAGATGATGTAAGGGAACAGCAACTGCGAGAGGCCGAAGCCGAATGCGCCGATCGACGAGACCATGTTCCAGTCCGCGAACTGCGTGGAGTAGTCAGGGATGCGGCGCGGCATGCCGGCCAGGCCCAGGAAGTGCTGCGGGAAGAACAACACGTTCACGAAGATGGTCGACAGCCAGAAGTGCAGCTTGCCGAGCTTCTCGTCGTACATGTGGCCGGTCCATTTCGGCAACCAGTAGTACACGCCCGCCATGATGGCGAACACGGCGCCCGGCACCAGCACGTAGTGGAAGTGCGCCACCACGAAGTAGGTGTCGTGGTACTGGAAGTCCGCCGGCACCACCGCGAGCATCAGCCCCGAGAAGCCGCCGATGGTGAACAGGAACAGGAACGAGAGCGCGAACAGCATCGGCGTTTCGAAGCTCAGCGATCCCTTCCACATCGTGGCGGTCCAGTTGAACACCTTCACGCCGGTGGGGATGGAAATCATCATCGTGGACAGCGTGAAGAACAGCTGCCCGGCGAGCGGCATGCCCACCGTGAACATGTGGTGCGCCCACACGATGAACGACAGGAAGGCGATCGCCGCGGTGGCATACACCATCGCGTCGTAGCCGAAGAGCGGCTTGCGCGAGAACGTCGGGATGACTTCCGAGACGATGCCGAAGGCCGGCAGGATCAGGATGTACACCTCCGGATGCCCGAAGAACCAGAAGATGTGCTGGAACATCACCGGGTCGCCGCCGCCGGCCGCCGAGAAGAACGACGTGCCGAAGAAGTGGTCCGTCAGCAGCATCGTGACCGCGCCCGCGAGCACCGGCATGGTGGCGATGAGCAGGTACGCAGTGATCAGCCAGGTCCAGCAGAACAGCGACATGTTGAGCAGGCCGACGCCCGGCGCGCGCATGTTCATGATCGTGACCACGACGTTGATCGAGCCCAGGATCGACGAGGCGCCCATGAGGTGGATGGCGAAGATGGTCAGCGGCAGGCTGTCGCCCGCCTGAAGCGACAACGGCGGGTACATCGTCCAGCCGCCGGCCGGACCACCGCCCGGCACGAACAGCGAGCTCAGCAGCAGCGTGAACGCGAACGGCAGGATCCAGAAGCTGAAGTTGTTGAGACGCGGCAGTGCCATGTCCGGCGCGCCCACCTGCATCGGGATCATCCAGTTCGCGAGGCCGGTCCAGGCCGGCATGACCGCGCCGAAGATCATGACCAGCGCGTGCATGCTGGTCATGGAATTGAAGAACTGCGGATCGACCAGCTGCAGGCCCGGCTTGAAGAGCTCGGCGCGGATGATCATGGCCATCAGCCCGCCGACGAAGAACATCGTGCAGGCGAAGATCAGGTACATCGTGCCGATGTCCTTGTGGTTCGTCGCGTACACCCAGCGGCGCCAGCCGTGGGCCGGACCGTGGTCGTGCTCGCCGTGGACGTGATCGTGATCAGCAGTGTGTTCGTGTGCCATGTCTAACTTCTCGTCTGAAACTGTTTACGGGTCAGGCTCTCACTGAGCCAGGGTGGCGGGCGCGGTCGAGGCGGTCACCGCGGGCGCGTCCGGCGCCACGTCGGCGAGCTTCTTCTCGGCCTGCTTCTCGCGCAGCCACTTGTCGAAATCCGCCGGCGACAACACGTCGACCACGATGGGCATGAAGCCGTGGTCGCGGCCGCAGAGCTCGGCACACTGGCCGCGGTACGTGCCGACCTTGTCGGCGTCGACCTGGACCCAGATTTCGTTCACGTAGCCCGGGATCGCGTCCTTCTTCATGCCGAAGGCCGGCACCCACCAGGCGTGGATGACGTCCTGCGCCGTGAGCAGGAAGCGGATTTTCTGCCCCGCCGGAACCACCAGGTGATTGTCCACGTCGAGCAGGTAGTGCTCGACCGACTTCGGGTCGATGCCCGAGCCGAGCTGGCGGGCCGCGTTGCTGTCACGCTTGAGCGTCGAGAAGAAGCTCACGTTCTGCCCGAGGTACTCGTACTCCCACTTCCACTGGTAACCCGTGACCTTGATGTTGAGGTTCACGTCGCCCATGTCTTCGATCTCGATGAGCGTGCGCGCGATCGGCACGGCCATGAACACCAGGATGGCGATGGGAATCACGGTCCAGACGATCTCGACCTTGGTGCTGTGGACCAGGGTCTTGTCGGGCTGCGCGCCCTGCGACTTCCGGAACTTGATGATCGAATAGATCATCACGCCGAACACCACCACCGCGAGGATCACGCAGACCCACAGGATGAGCATATGGAGGCTGTAGATCTTCTTGCTCAGGACGGTGACGCCCTCGGGCATGTTGAGTCCGCCCCAGTCGGCGTGCGCAACGGATGCCAGCAAGGCAAAAAGCGGGAAGGCGGCGGCCTGTAATCCACGGCGCGCGTGACGATTCTTCATGTGAAAGCTCATCGATGACCTCAAGAAAAACGATCCGGTGAACCCGAACCCGGCAGTGCCGGCGATTGGTTCATGCCGCCGATCAGCAGCTTCAATTGAGCTGCCAGCTGGCGGCGCTCCTCCTCTGTCAAAAACTTGCCTACCTCGTGACTCCGGCCGTGCGACTCGATGACGAGCTGGCCGCGGTGGAGGGGCGATTTCGGGCGGCGGATTTTAACCTGTGACCAGTGGCGCGGGAACACGATGCGACGCGGAGTTCCGCGCGATTGTTCGATCACCACCTCGGTTTCGGTGACTTCGATGTGCTCGTGCTCGAAGCGTCTTGCCATATTCGTCTTCAGCGCCCACGCGAGCAGCGCGATCTCCGCCCCCGCGAACGGCAAGATGGGCCAGTAGCCGAGCACGGTGGCCGCGCCCGCGACACCGAAGGTGGGCACACACACGCTCACGAAGAACAACGCCGCTCCACGCGTGCTCAGCGAGCAATGCGGGGCCAGGTCGAAGTGGTGCGCGGCGGTCAACACGGGCCGCGACTATACCAGTCAATTTGCAGGCTGACTCAAGGGCTTACGAGGTTTTTCGCGGCCTCTGTCGCCCATGCCGGAATGGGCAAAGACCTAGGGTCGGTCCCGACCGGAATCACGCCGAAAGGCGCCATTCCGAAACGCGTGGTGAGCGTCTCGATGTTGGCGTTGGCGAAGGGCATCTCGACCTGAAGACGATTCGCGATCCAGCCGCCGAACGCCAGTCCGCGCGCGCGGATGGCGTCGCGCGTCAGCAAGGCATGGTTGAGACAACCGAGGCGCAGTCCGACGACCAGGATCACGGGCAATGCGAGCCGCTCCGCGACGTCGGCCATCGTCTCTGTCGCGGAAATCGGCGCCAGCCAGCCGCCCGCGCCCTCGGCGAGCAGCAGGTCGGCGTCTTTCGCGAGCCGCAGATACGCGCCGACGATGCGCTCGTGGCGGATCGACACACCTTCGACGCGCGCCGCCAGGTGCGGCGACGCCGGCGTCTGCAACAGCCAGGGATTCACGTCCTCGTAGGACGCCTTCACGTTGCTGGCCGCTAACAAATCCAGCGCGTCGTCGTTGAACTCGCCCTCGGGGGTTTTCACTGTGCCCGCAGCCACGGGTTTCATGACGGCCACGCGCAGGCCGCGCGCCACGAGTGCGCGCGTGAGCGAGACGGTGGCGAGCGTCTTGCCCACGCCCGTGTCGGTCCCGGTGACGAAATAACCTTTCATGGGTTCGGACGCCGGCGGATCGCGCTCGGCGATATCAACGTTTCTCCCGGCAATCCCAGCGTGTCGGTGGCGTGGCGCTCACCGCGCCAGGCCGTGGCGTGGATGATTTCCCAGGTCGCGGGGATGTTTCCGTCGCGGCGCTGCGTCTCGTAGGCGCGCGTCATGGCCGCGAGTCGGCTGCGTCCGGTCAGACCGCGTGCGCGTCCCTGCGTCACATTGTGTGCACCGATGGCCTTGAGCTCGCGCATCAGGGTCATGACATCGGGATACTTCGCGACGATGCGATCCACGTCGAGCACGGGCTCCGAGAGTTGCGCCTGCATCAGCGCGCCGCCCAGCGCATGCGGATCGAAGAAGTGGTTGACGTGGTTGCTCGCGTCGCTGGCCATCCAGGCTTCGCGCAGCTCCGCCAGCGTGCCGGGCCCAAAGGTGCTGAAGAGCAGCAGTCCGCCCGGCTTCAGCACGCGCGCGATCTCGGCGAATACCGCGTCGAGATCGTCGCACCACTGGATCATGAGATTGGAGAACACCAGGTCGAAGGCGCCGTCGGCGAACGGCAGCGCGTAGGCGTCGGCGCGCACGCGCTCGAAACGCCGCAGCCAGCGGGATTGCTGCCGCGCCTGCTCGAGCATGCCGGCCGCGATGTCCACGGCGACCACCACGGCCTTGGGGTGCTGACGTTTCAAGGCGCGTGTGCCGTGGCCGGTGCCCGCGCCGAGGTCGAGCACCGCGCGCGGCTCATGCTTGAGCTCGCGCAGGCGCGTCAGCAGCTCTCCACGCACACGCTCCTGCAGTGCCGCCGCCGCGTCGTAGCTGGTGCTGGCGCGGTCGAAGGCGCGCGCCACCGCGTGCCGATCGATCCCGAAGATCTGCCGGGGGTCGCGCAGGTTCATGTGGCCATCACCTGCGTGAGCGCATTCGACAGGAGGTCCACCTGCGCTTCTTCGTGCGCCGCCGACAACGTGACTCGCAGGCGCGCGGTACCGGGCGGCACGGTCGGTGGACGAATCGGCGTGACCAGGAATCCCTGTCGCTCCAGCCGCGCGCTGAGCTCGAGCGCGTGCGCCGACTCGCCCACGATGACGGGCACGATGGTGGTAACGGGTTGCGAATCCGCGGCGGAGTCACCGAGTGAGCGGCGGAACCGCTGCGCAAGGGCCCGCGCCTTCTCCCGACGCCAGGATTCACGCTGGCTGGCGCGCAAGGCAGCGCGCGTCGCGGCCGCGACGGCGGGCGGCAACGCGGTGGTGTAGATGTACGTGCGCGATTTCTGGAGCAGGAATTCGACCAGGTCCGCGTCACCCGCGACGAACGCGCCGAAAGTCCCGAAAGCTTTCCCGAACGTGCCGACCAGCACGGGCACGTCGTCGGGGCCGAGGCCGAAATGTTCGCAACTGCCGCGGCCCGTGGCACCGAGGACGCCCAGCCCATGAGCGTCGTCGACCACCAGCCAGGCCTTCGAGTCGCGCGCCGAGCGCGCGAGCTCCGGCAGCGGTGCGACATCGCCATCCATGCTGAACACACCATCGGTGATGAGCAGGCGGGTCTCTTCGCTCGCGGCCGCCAGCAGCTCCGCGGCGTGCGCGGAATCGCCGTGACGATAGCGCCGGACCTCCGCCCCCGAGAGCCGGCTGCCATCGATCAATGACGCATGATTGAGCTTGTCGGCGACGATGGACGCCTTTTGATCCGCCAACGCGCCAATCACCCCCATGTTGGCCATGTAACCGGTCGAGAAAACCAGGGCTCGTTCGCGCCCGGTGAAGGCCGCGAGTTCTTCTTCCAGCGCCTGGTGCTCGGGGCCATGACCGGTGACGAGGTCCGCCGCGCCGCTGCCGACGCCGTACTTCCCGGCGGCCGTGATGAAGGCACGCGTGACCTCGGGATGAGCCTTCAGCCCGAGGTAGTCGTTACTGCAGAAGTTGACCAGGCCGTCGGCGTCGGTGCGACGCCGGCGTTTGAGGTTGCGCTGCTCGAGATCGGCGAGCGCGGTCTTCAGCGCTGCCGCGTCGCGTTGCATGCCGCTCCCGGTCGCGAGGGTGCGTGCGAATGCGAGCAGCCGGGACCGTGCACATGCTCCTCGTACGTGTGCGCGGTCGTGCCATTGGCCGCAGCCAGGCCCGCCGGCACCAGCGGTTCGATGCCGAGGCGCGTCATGAGTGCGCGGTCGCGTGCCACGTCGGGGTTGCCGGTGGTCAGCAGCTTCTCGCCGTAGAAGATCGAATTCGCGCCGGCGAGGAAACACAGCGCCTGCAGCTCGTCGCTCATGACCTCGCGACCGGCCGAGAGACGCACCGCGGCCTTGGGCATCACGATGCGCGCCACGGCAATCGTGCGCACGAAATCGAACGGATCCACCGGCGCCGCGCCTTCGAGCGGTGTGCCCGGCACGCGTACCAGCTGGTTGATCGGCACGCTCTCCGGGTGCTGAGGCAGGTTCGCGAGCGTCGCGAGCATCGAGGCGCGGTCGCGCGTGGTCTCGCCCATGCCGACGATGCCGCCGCAGCAGACATTGAGGCCGGCGTCGCGCACCGCGGCCAGCGTGTCGAGACGATCCTGGTACGTGCGCGTGGTGATGATTTCGCCGTAGAACTCCGGCGAGGTATCGACGTTGTGGTTGTAGTAATCGAGGCCGGCATCCTTGAGCTCATGCGCCTGTTCGGGCGTGAGCATGCCGAGCGTCGCGCAGGTCTCCATGCCGAGCGCGCGGACCTCGCGGATCATCGCGGCGACGGCTTCGACGTCGCGCTTCTTGGGCGAACGCCAGGCCGCACCCATGCAGAAGCGCGTGGCCCCGGCCTCCTTGGCCGCCTGAGCGCGCGTGCGCACTTCTTCGAGCGGCACGAGCTTCTCGCGCTCGAGACCCGTGTCGTAGCGCACGGACTGCGGACAGTAGGCGCAGTCCTCGGGGCAGGCGCCGGTCTTGATGGAGAGCAGCGTGCTCATCTGCACGGCGTTGGCCGGCTGGTTCGCGCGGTGGGTTTCCTGGGCGCGAAAGATGAGCTCCATGAACGGCAGGGCAAACAGGGCTTCGACCTCCGCGACCGTCCAGTCGTGGCGCACTACGTCGTTCATCGGGCTCCCTTATCTATTGATTCGGATCAGATTTCCGGCTGTCCACGAGGCGGTGGGGCCGTCGAAACTCGGGGCATGTTCGGGACCCGCGAAGCCATTGTCAACCAACTGCGGCGCCTGCGGTTGACGACGCCCCGGGCCATCGCCCGGCTGGTGGCGGTCACGCTGTTTCCGCCCCGCTGCATCCTGTGCGGATTCCCGGGCGCATCGCTGGATCTCGACCTGTGCGAGGTGTGCCACGCGGACCTGCCGTGGGCGTATTCCCATGGCGAGGCGGTGGTCGCCTTGCGCTACGAGCATCCCGTCGACGAGCTGATCCGCCGCCTCAAGTACCAGGGCGCCATCGCGCATGGCCGTGTGCTCGGCGTGTTGCTGGCGGAGGTCGCGTGCAAGCGCGGTGATGCGCTGCCGGCGCTGCTGGTGCCGGTGCCCCTGCACGCCGCCCGCTGGCGCGAACGCGGCTTCAACCAGGCCGCGCTCATCGCGCGTTACGCCGGTCATCTGCTCGGAATCCCGGTGACGCGCCATGCGGCCGTCCGGGTGCGCGACACGCCGTCGCAAACGGCGCTCGATGTGAACGCGCGGCGGCTCAACGTGCGCGGCGCATTCGAGGTGCGAGAGGGACGGCCGCTGGAAAGATTGTCAGCCGCCGGCCACGTGGCCATCGTCGACGACGTGATCACCACGGGCAGCACGGTGAACGAGTTGCGACGCGTGCTGCTCGGCGCGGGCGTCAGGCGGGTGGAGGTTTGGGCGGTGGCACGCGCGACATGAGCTCGCGGTAGGACACCGATGCCACGAACAACACGAATATCGTGAGAAGCATCGACATGGCCACGACCAGCACGAATATGAGCCGGTCGACGCCACGCGGCCACATGAGTTGCACATAGAGCACGAGCAGCCAGGGAATCACCGCGAGCAGCGCCGCGAGCCGCCAGCCGTTGCCGCGCGAAATGCGCCAGGCCGTCGCGAGCGCATGGGGCTGGTCGAGCACCAGCCCGGGAACGACCATGTAGAGGCGCGCCACCAGCCAGACGGCCGCGGCGGCACCGATGGCCTCGAGCCACGGCGGCGGCAACGGCGTGCCCATCGCCACCAGGGTCTCGAACAAGGCATAGGCCACGACCACGCCGACGACGGCGTATATCAGCCACAGGATCAGCATCGCGACCATCGCCTTGCCCAGGCGGCGGAGCCCGAGCCCCGCGGCGTTGGCCGCCGAGTACGCGGGTGGCAACAACACCAGCCGATGGATGACCACCGTCATCGCAGCGATGCAGCAGAAGCCCAGCGCTGCGAGCGCCAGTCGAGCGCGCGGATGGCCCTGAAGCCCCGAGACCGACATGACGAGCGCCGCGCCGATGACGAGTGCGCACGGCACGCCGATGCCGCGCCACAAGCGCTCACGCGTCTGTCCCGGCAGCGCGAATGCTTCCGAAAGGATGAGCCCGAGGGGCAGTGGCCGGATGCCAAAGTCCCTGGCCATGGTCAGGCGAGGCCGGCTTTCTTGAGCGCCTCGATCGGCGGCCCATCGAATTTGTCCAACGGCACATTGCCCGTGTACCCGATGTCCTTCATGCCCACCGGCGTGGTGTAGAAACCGCCGGCCGTGAGGTCGCGGAACCTGGAGAAGAACTTCGCAGCCCTGGCGAACTCGGGTTTGGCACGCGCCGGCGCGCAGATGTCGTCGGCGATGGCGCTCTTCTGCTGCTCGTCGAGCGCCACGAAAGCCTTGCCGAAACGCTGCTGCGACTCGGTGCCTAACCACTCGAGGCCCGGCAGGATGATCTCGCGGTCGCCACGCTGCTGTGGATACGGCGCGCTGATCCATTCGTCGATGAAGTCCACGACGCCCACCGACGAGGCGGCGGGCGACACATCATCGGCGGGAATGATGAGGTCGCAGAGCGCAGCCGTGGTGAGCCGCGCCTGCACTCCGAGCGTCAACGGCCAGGGGCCGCCGGGCTTCCACTCCTGCATGAGCTTCGGATCCGTGCCGTAACCGGCCTGGTTCGCCGCGACGTCGCGCGCCAGCGGCTCGGCCGTGTATCCATGCACGCGCAGCGCAGGCACCGTGGCCGCGGCCGCGAACATCCACTTGAGGGTAGTTCGGCGATCCATGCTCACAGCTCCTTCTTCTTCATGAGGCCCAGCATGTGATCCGATGCGCGCCAGGCCAGCGCCATGATGGTGAGCGTCGGGTTCTTGTCGGCGTTGGAGCAGAGCGTGGCGCCGTCGGTAATGAAGAGATTCTTCACGTCCCAGCACTGTCCGTAGCTGTTGGTCACGGACTTCTTCGGGTCGTTGCCCATCATCGCGCCGCCCACTTCGTGGATGATCACGCCGCCCTGCTTGATGGCCTTCTCGCCGGGCTGCGGCTGCGATGAGGTCTTGCCGCCCATCGCCTCGATGATCTCGGCTGCGGCCTTCTGCATGTGCGCGGCCTGGCCGAGCTCGTGCGGCGACCACTTCCAGTGGAAGCGCAGCACCGGGATGCCGAACCTGTCCTTCACCTTGGGATCGAGCTCGGCGTACGAGTCCTCGTTCGGAATCATCTCGCCGCGACCCGAGAAATAGACGAACGAGCCGAAGTAGCGACGCGCGTCCTGCTTGAACTTGCGGCCGTAAGTGCCGCCGTTGAGCCATTCGAGCCCGGACGCGGTGCCCATGTCGGGCATGCGACGGCCGCCGCCGAATTCGAAGTGGTAGCCGCGCGCGAAGCCCAGCTTGCCCGCGAGTTGTTCCTTGTAGAGCCACCACGGCGTGTACATGTGGCCGAAGTCCGCGCCGTCCTCGTTGTGCAACGGCATGTTCTCCAGCAGCGGGATCTGCCCGCCGATGCCGGCGCCGACGGTATCCATGATGTATTTGCCGACCTTGCCGCTGGAATTCGCGATGCCGGAATTCAGCAGGATGCGCACCGACTCGAGCGCGCTCGCGGCCAGCACCACCACGCGCGCCTTCACGCGGTGCTCGGCGCCGGTCTTTCGATCGATGTAGATGACGCCCTCGGCCTTGCCGTCCTTGCGCGTGGTGACCGCGCGCACCATGGCGTCGGTGACGATGTCGAGGTTGCCGGTGTCCAGCGCCGGCGGCAGGTGTACCGTGGTCGACTGGTAGTTAGCCCGGATGCTGCAGCCGCGGCCGCAGGGCGTGGCCCAGATGCAGGCGCTGCGTTTCTGCATGTCGGCGGCCAGGATGGCCTGGGCCTTCTCGTTGCCGGGGTGCAGTAGTTTGGGCAGGCGGTTGTGGTCGAGCCGCGTGGTCATCACCGCGCGGTGCATGGGGATCACCGGCACGCCCACCCTGGCGGCGCGCTGCTTCACCAGCAGGTCGGACACGCGCGGCTTGGGCGGCGGCAGCAGCACGCCGTTCGGCGAACGCGGCGTGTTTTCCATGTCGTCGTCGCCGCCATAGACGCCGATCAGCATCTCGACCTTGTCGTAGTACGGCGCGAGGTCCGCATAGTCCATGGGCCAGTCGAAGCCCAGGCCGTCGCGCGTGTGCGGCTTGAAGTCATAGATGCCGTTGCGCAGCGAGATGCGGCCCCAGTGATTGGTGCGGCCGCCTAACATGCGCGCGCGCCACCACTGGAACTGGCGCGCCGGGTCGTCCGACGCACTGGTGTACGGTTCGCCGGGGACGTTCCAGCCGCCGTCGATGGTCGCGTCCCAGAAGCCGAAAGGTTTCTCGGGCGATCCCGAGCCGCGCAGCGGCGCCTCGGAATTGTTCTGCATCATGGGCGTCTCGGACGCCGGGTCGTAGCGCCGACCGGCCTCGAGCATGAGCACCCGGGCCCCGTCCATGGTCAACGTGTAGGCCGTCTGGCCTCCGCCGGCCCCGGAGCCGACCACGATGACGTCGTAGGTGTTCTTGTCCGCGTCGGCGCTGGTGATGAATGGCATGGCAGGCGATTGTAGGGGGCTGCCGGGAGGTCTCATAGACGCAGGCTATGTCGGGCTCGGCTACGCTCGCGCGCACTCAATTTCGACCGGCTACTCCCGGCACATCCCCAGTGAGCACCGCCCGCTTTACCCGACGTCAGATCCTGCAGGCCGCGGGCGCTTCGGCGCTGCCCCTGGCACTGCCCGGCTGTTCGGGAGGGAAAGCGGATGCCGGGAAAGAGCCGCTGATCGTTGGCGGCCTGCCGGTGACCTGCAATCTCACCTTGCCGGTGGCCTGCACGGGCAAGGAAGCCGCGATCAAGGCCGGCACGGCCACGAACGACTTCCGCTTCGAATACAACAAGTACAGCGGCTGGCCCGAGATCAAGGAATCGCTGATGGCCGGGCGCATCCAGGCCGGCTACATGCTCGCGCCGCTGGTCATGGACCTCGCGGACAAGAAGATCCCCGTGAAGATCGTGTCGCTGGGTCATCGTTCGGGCGCCGTGATCATGGTGCGCACCGATTCGAGCTACGAGAAGTTCGCCGACCTGCGCGGCAAACGCGTCGCGATCCCGAGCCGCTTCGCGGTCGACTTCCTGTTCCTGCGCAAGATGCTGGCGCGCGAGAACATGACGCCCGCCGACATCGAGATCATCGAGATGCCGCCGCCGGACATGCCGGCCGCGCTCTATGCCAACGCCGTGGATGCGTATTGCACCGGCGAGCCGTTCGGCGCGGCCGCGCAGAGCGCCGGATACGCGCGCGTGCTCCGCATGACGCGTGACGAATGGCGCAACTACATCTGCTGTTGCCTGACCGTGCGCGAGGAACTGATCGCGGAGAATCGGCCGCTGGTGCAGGACCTGGTCAACCAGATCCAGGGCGCCGGCAACTGGCTCGACCTCACGCACGAGAACCGCAACAAGGCGGTGCAGATCGCGTCGGGCAAGAACTTCTTCAACCAGGATCCGAAGATCCTGCAGTTCGTGATGGACAACCCCACGGACCGAGTGACCTATGGCGACCTCCGCATGATCCGCGAGGAGTTCGAGGATCTCATGCAGCTGTCGATCGAAGCGGGGACCATCAAGCACCCGATTCCGTACGAGAAGTACATCGACGACAGCTTCGTGAAGGCCGCGAAGGCCGCCACCATTCCGCTGTGACCGTGAAAGCCGCGCGATTCCTCGTTCCGCTGTTGCTCGGTGCGGCCGCCCTGGCCAGCGCCGCCGAGCCGGTGCGCCTCGCGCCGCCGGACGACCTGCTCAAGGCGGGCGTGCTCAGCCCGGCGCTGCCGGCGCCCGAGCTCAAGCTGCAGGGCTCGGATGGCCAGCCGCTGAACCTGGCGCGCTTTCGCGGCAAGGTGGTGCTGCTGGCCTTCGGCTTCAGCTCCTGCGGCGAAGTCTGCCCCATCACGCTCGCGACCCTGGCCGGCGCCCGCAAGAAGCTCGGTGGAGACGCGGCGGACGTGCAGGTGGTGTACGTCACCGTGGACCCCGAGCGCGACGACGCGGCGCGCATGAAGAAATTCCTCGGCAGCTTCGATGGCACGTTCGTCGGCGGTGTCGGCAGTCGCGCCGAGATCGATGTCGCGCAGGCGAGCTACGGCATCAGCTCCGCCAGGAAGGTCTACCCGGACGGCAACTACACCATCGGGCACTCGTCCTCGATCTACTTGATCGATCGCGCCGGCCGTCTGCGTGCCGTGATGCCGTACGGCCACAGCTCCGACGACTTCGTGCATGACCTCAAGATCCTGCTGCGTTCATGAACCGCCGCATCTGGATACTGCTCGCGCCGCTCATCGGCGCCGCGCTCGCATTCCTCGGCTGGGCGGCGTTCGTGCCGATCGAAACCGGCTCGCGCGAGCAGGTGTTCGACATCCCGAAGGGTACGTATGCGCGCCGGCGCGCCGGCGACCTGGTGGAAATCCTGCCGGACACCATCCGGCTGACGCTCGGCATCAACGACGTGCTGCTGATCCGCAATCACGACGATGTGCCGCAGACGTTCGGGCCGACCATCATGATGCCCGGGCAGAGTTTCCGGCTGCCGTTCGAGCGGGCGGCGAGTTATCAGTTCATCTGTACCGCGCATGCCAGCGGGCAACTGACCATCGACGTGGAGCCCGAGCCCACGACGCCGTGGGCACGCATTCACTGGCGCGCGCGTCATTGGTGGGAGAACCTTAAGAAATGAAGGCGGTGAAGAACTCCCTGCCGTCGGTGATCGTGCTCGCCGTGGTCGTGGCGCTCTGGTGGGCGACGGTCGTACTCACGAAGAGCGTCATATTCCCCACGCCGTGGCAGGTGGTCACCGGCACGCTGGAACTCGCGGAAGACGGCACGTTGTGGGAACACATCGGCGCGTCGTTGTTCCGCGTCGGCGCGGGCTTCGGTCTCGCGGTGTTGTTCGCGATCCCGCTCGGCCTGTGGATGGGCTGGGTGCGCGGCGCCTTCGTGACGTTGAACCCGGTGTTCCAGATCCTGCGGCCGATCTCGCCGATCGCGTGGATCCCGATTGCCATCCTGTGGTTTGGCGTGGGCAACGCCTCGCCTATCTACCTGATCTTCATCGCCTCGGTGTTTCCGATGATCGTGCAGACCACGGTCGGCGTGCACACCATCGAGAAACGTTTCCTGCGCGCGGCCGAAAATTTCGGCGTGCCGCGCAAGAAGCTGTTCATGCAGGTGGTGTTCCCGGCGACGCTGCCGCAGATCATCACGGGCATGCGCATCGGCCTCGGTGTCGCGTGGCTGGTGGTCGTGGCGGCGGAAATGATCGCGCTGCGCTCGGGCCTCGGTTACATGATCATCGACTCGCGCAATGCGGGTAACCGCTACGACCTCGTGGTCGCGGGCATGATCATCATCGGACTCATCGGATTGCTGCTCGACGGCCTCATGCGGCTGCTCGAGGGCATGAAAGTCGTGCGCTGGCGCTATGTTCATTAAGACCAAGATCCACGTCAAAAACGTCGGCAAGGGATTCCCGACGGACAAGGGCCGGCTGGAAGTCATCAGCGATCTCGACTTCAAGGTGGGCGACGGTGAATTCGTCGCGATCGTCGGGCCCTCGGGCTGCGGCAAGACCACGTTGATGAACATCATCGCGGGCTTCCTCGCGCCGGACTCGGGTGCGGTGCTGGTCGACGGCCAGCCGCGCCTGCAGCCGAACTCGAAGGGCATCCTGATCACGCAGCAGGGATCGGTGTTCCCGTGGCTCACCGTGCGCCAGAACCTGCTGTTCGGCCTGCCGGAAGAACTTCCCGAGCGCGAAAAGCTCGCGGCGGACTACGCCGAGCTCGTGGGCCTCAAGGGCTTCGAGAACAATTATCCGCACGAGCTCTCGGGTGGCATGCTCAAGCGCGCCGAGATCGCGCGGGCGCTCGTGGTGAAGCCCGAGATCCTCTACATGGACGAGCCCTTTTCGGCGCTCGACGCGCTGATGAGCCTGCGCATGCAGAACGAGCTGCTGCGCATCCTGCAGAAGGAGCGCCACACCGTCATGCTGATCACGCACGACGTGGAAGAGGCCATTCACCTCGCGGACCGCGTGCTGGTGCTGAGCCCGCGGCCCGCCCGCATCCAGGCGTCGTTCGACGTGACGCTGCCACATCCGAGGCGCGTGTCGAGCCCGGAGGCGCAGGCGTTGCGCGTGGCCATCCTCAAGGAACTGGGCGTCACCGAGACTGTGTAGGTCGCGGCCGGCATCGGCTGCATCCAACTAACTAGGCGGGCGATACCCGTTCGGTCACGTGCGCATCCGACATCTGGCATGGATGCCGGTCGCGCCCAGCGGCTACACTGCGCCATGCCACTGCGAATCGCCCTGGTCGGCATCGGCAAGATCGCCCGCGACCAACACATCCCGGCGCTGGCCGCCAATCGAAGCTTCGAGCTCGTCGCGTGCGCCAGCCGCAATGCCACCGTCGATGGAGTTCCGTGTTTCCCCGACCTGGAATCGCTGCTCGCGGGTGTGCCGGAGCTGGACTGCATCTCGATCTGCACGCCGCCGCAGGCGCATTTCGACGCCGCGCTGCTCGCATTGCGCGCTGGAAAGCACGTGATGCTGGAGAAACCCCCGGCCGCCACGACGCGGCAGATCGCGTTGCTCGCGGAAGAAGCGGCGCGTCGCGGGCGCACGCTGTTCCAGACCTGGCATTCGCGCTTCGCCGCTGGCGTCGATGCGGCCCGTGACTGGTTGCGCACACGCCAGCTGGTGCGCGGGCGCATCGTCTGGAAGGAAGACGTGCATCACTGGCATCCAGGCCAGCGCTGGATCTGGGAGCCGGGCGGCTTCGGCGTGTTCGATCCGGGCATCAATGCGTTGTCGCTGCTCACGGAAATCCTGCCGGGCGAAGTCAACGTGCAACGGGCGACGCTGGAATTTCCGGAGAACCAGCAGGCGCCGATCGCGGCACGTCTCGACCTGCGAACGCTCGATGGCATCGCCATCGATGCCGACTTCGATTTCCGACAGAAGGGCGAGCAGAGCTGGGACATCGAGCTCGAGACGACCTCGGGCGCGCTCAAGCTCTCTCGCGGCGGCGCCGGCCTCGAGATCGACGGCGAGACCAGGCTGCTCGATGAAGGACTGGCTGGTGAATACCCGCGGCTCTACCAGCGATTCGCCACGCTTTGTGATGCCGGCCAGTTGGAAGTCGACTGGCGGCCGTTCCAGCTGGTGGCGGATGCCTTCCTCGTAGGCGAGCGTCGTGCGGTAGCGCCGCACCAGATCTGAGGCCAAAAGTCGCTGGCTGATCCGCGCGCGGGCTCAAGTAACATCCGGCCCATGACTCGCATCGACGATCTCGCAGACCGCGCCGTCCTGATCACCGGCGCCAGCACCGGCATCGGCGCCGCGCTCGCACGCGCGTTCGCCGCGCAAGGCTCGCGGCTGGCGCTGCATTACAACTCGCACGAAGACGATGCGCGCGCGTTGGCGCGGGAGCTGGCTGGCTCGGGACCGGAGCCCGCGCTGGTCCGCGGCGACCTCAGCCAGCGCGGCGAGGCGCGCCGCGTAGTCGACGAGGCGGCAGGCGCGCTGGGCGGCCTCGACATCCTGGTCAACAACGCGGGTGGACTCGGTGAGCGCCGGCCGATCACCGAGGTCGACGACGCGTTGTTCGATTTCGTCTACGACCTCAACGTGCGAGCGGTGCTGGCCGCGACCCAGGCCGCGATTCCGCATTTCCAGAATCGCGGCGGCGGCAACATCATCAACGTGGGTTCCATCGCGGGCATCGATGGTGGCGGCGCGGGCGCGAGCATCTACTCGACCGCCAAGGCGGCGGTGCACAACCTCACACGTCACACGGCCCGCGACCTCGCGAAGAAGAATATCCGCGTGAACACCGTCGCGCCGGGCGCCATCGCCACGCCGTTCCATGCGCGCACGCCGAAGGAACGACTCGAGGCCATGCGCAATGCCGCGCCGCTCGGTCGCATCGGCGAGGCACAGGATTGCGTCGGCGCATTCCTGTTCCTCGCTTCCAATGAATTGTCCGGCTACATCACCGGCAACATCGTGCACGTGAACGGCGGGATGTTCATGCCGTGAGCTCGCCGGCTTTCATCGCAGGAGACTGGGGCACCAGCAATCTCCGGCTGGCGCTGTGCGACGAGCACGGCAAGGTACTCGAGCTGCGCCGCGGGCCAGGCGCCGCCGAGTCGCGCGGGAAATTCCCCGAAACGCTCGACGCGCTGGGCGCGGAGTGGCGCGCCGCGCATCGCGAACTGCCGGTTCTCCTGTGCGGCATGGTGGGCTCGGCTTTCGGCTGGCGCGAAGCGCCCTACCTCGCGTGCCCCGCGCAGACCTCGGAACTCGCCGATGCGCTGGTATCGCCGCGGCCCGGCGTGCACATCGTGCCGGGCATGAAGTGCACGAATCCGCTCGGCGCTCCCGACGTGATGCGCGGTGAAGAGACGCAATTGCTGGGCGCGCGAGCCGCGACGCCCGGCGCGGGCATCGACAGCGGGAAGAAACTGGTGTGCATGCCGGGCACGCACACCAAGTGGGTCGCGCTGTTCGATGGCATCGTGCAGGAATTCCTCACGGTGCCGACCGGCGAGCTGTTCGCACTGCTCAGCGAACACAGTGTGATCGTGCGCGACAAGACGACGCCCATCGAGCATCGAGCGGCCGATTTCGAGCGCGGCCTGGTTGGGGCACGCCGCCATCCCGAAACACCGGTGCTGCACAAGATGTTCCAGGCGCGCACGCTGCGCCTGGACCAACAGCTGTCGCCCGAAGGCGCGGCATCGTGGATGTCCGGGTTGCTGATCGGCACGGATGTCGCCGGGGCGCTGCGATTGTTCGACTCCGCCAGTCCGCACGATCCCGTGTACGTCATCGGCACGCCGGAACTGGGGCAGGCTTATTCCGCCGCACTGGCGAGCTTCGGTCGCGCTGCGCAGATCGTGGATGGCGGCGCCACGGCCTTCGCGGGGCTCGCTCAGCTGTATCGCCAACTCGACCGGAGACCCTCATGAGCGCGAACTCCATGGAGCTGGTGGCCATCCTGCGCGGACTCACGCCGGTCCGCGCGCCCGAGGTTGGCGCGGCGCTGGTGAAGGCGGGCTTCCGCACGATCGAAGTCCCGCTCAATTCGCCCGACCCGTTCGACACCATCGAACTACTCGCGCGCGCCCACGGCGATTGCGTGGTCGGAGCGGGCACGGTACTCACGCCGACCGACGTGGAGCGCGTGCGTGATGCGGGCGGCCGCATCATCGTCGCGCCCAATTGCGAACCCGCCGTGATCCGTCGCGCGCTCGAGCTGGGCATGCGCGTGTTCCCTGGTATCGCTACCGCGACCGAGGCATTCACCGCCGTCGCCGCCGGCGCCACCGAGCTCAAGTTGTTTCCCGCGGCCACTTACGGATCGCGGCATCTCAAGGCGCTGAAATCCGTATTGCCGAAACAGGTGCGTGTCTTTCCCGTCGGCGGAATTGGCGCGCAGGACATTGCCGAATGGCTCGCGTCAGGCGCCGACGGTTTCGGATTTGGCAGCGAATTGTTCACGCCCGCGTATACACTCGCGCAGATCGAAACGCGCGCGCACGGTCTCATCGAAGCACTGCGCGTCGCGACGAAATAAGAACCGGGCGCACGAGCGCCGTTACAACTCGGGGGAAACGTGAACCTGGCAACGGTCGACATCGCCATCCTGGTGATCTATGCAATTGGCATTTTCCTGCTGGCGCAGTGGGTGTCGCGCGAGAAAGGCGCGCACAAGAAGGACGCGCAGGATTACTTCCTCGCGTCGCGCGCGTTGCCCTGGTGGGCCATCGGCACGTCGCTGATCGCCGCGAACATCTCCGCCGAGCAGATCGTCGGCATGTCGGGTTCGGGTTACGTGATGGGCATGGCCATCGCGAGTTACGAGTGGATGGCCGCGCTGACGCTCATCATCGTCGGCAAGTGGATCCTGCCGGTGTTCCTCAAGAACGGCATCTACACGATGCCGGAGTTCCTCGAGAAGCGTTACAGCCCGGCGGTGCGCACCGTGATGGCCATCTTCTGGCTGGCGCTGTACATCTTCGTGAACCTGACCTCGATCCTGTGGCTGGGCGCGCTCGCGGTGAACGCGATCACGGGCATCGACATCCAGATCGCGATCACGGCGCTCGCGCTGTTCGCGCTGGCGTATGCGCTGTACGGCGGCCTCAAGGCCGTGGCGCTCACCGACATCGTGCAGGTGTCGCTGCTGGTGCTCGGCGGCGTCATCATCACGTACATCTCCCTGGACAAGGTGTCCGACGGCGGCGGCGTGGTCGCAGGCTTCCAGGTGCTGACCGAGCGCTTTCCCGAGAAGTTCGACATGATCCTCTCGCCCGAGAATCCGTATTACCGGGACCTGCCGGGTCTCGCCGTGTTGTTAGGCGGCATGTGGATGATGAACGTGTCGTACTGGGGCTTCAACCAGTACATCATCCAGCGCGGACTCGCGGCCAAGAGTGTGAACGAGGCACAGAAGGGCATCGTGCTCGCCGCGTTCCTCAAACTACTCATGCCGGCCATCATCGTGCTGCCCGGCATCGCCGCCCTGGTGCTGTCGCCGGGTCTCGAACGCACCGACCAGGCCTATCCGAGCCTCATGGCCATGCTGCCGGTCGGCATCAAGGGCGTGGTGTTCGCGGCGCTGGTCGCCGCCATCGTTGCGTCGACGGGATCGAAGATCAATTCGATCGCGACCATCTTCACGATGGATCTCTACCGCGCCGCGCGGCCGAACACCGAGCAGAAACAGCTCGTGACCATCGGCCGCATCGTCGCAGTGGTGTCGATCCTGATCGCCATCGTCATCACCAAGCCCTTCCTGAACAACTTCGGCCAGGGATTCCAGTACATCCAGAACTTCACCGGCTTCGTGACGCCCGGCATCTGCGTGATCTTCCTGCTCGGCCTGTTCTGGGCGCGCACCACGGCTACTGCCGCCATGGTGTCGATGATCGCGACGGTGGTGATCTCCTGGATCTTCTACCGTTACCTGCCCGACTACCCCTTCATGAACCGCGTGGGTTGGTGCTTCGTGGCGGGCATGGTCATCGCCGTTACGATTTCGCTGGTCTCGCCGCGGAAGGAAGCTCTGCGCGTCGACATCAAGAACGTGGATTTCAAGACCGGCACCGGTTTCAACGTGGCCTCGATAGTGATCGTGCTGGTTCTCGCGTACCTCTACTACACGTGGTGGTAATGGGGACATTCCCTGTTTCCTAGCAAACGGGGACAGACCTGCAGCAGGTTGTCCCCCGCTTGCCTGCGACGTGGGTCATTGATGATGTTCAGCTTCTCCTGGCAGCGCGCGCAGTGCAGCGCGGGCCAATGCTCGGAAGGCGCATCCGCAACCGAGGTCTGTCCCCGTTTGCTAGGAAACGGGGAATGTCCCCATTACGCGTGAATGCGGAAGGCGTACTCGAGCAGGATGCCGATGAACACGGCGTATCCGACGTAGTGATTGTTCAGGAAGGCCTGGAAACAGGCCTCGGGCCGGCGGTGGCGGATCAGCCACTGCTGATAGACGAAGAACGCCGCAGCGGCGACCAGCCCGACGTTGTACCAGTAGCCGAATTCCATGTTCGTGCCCACCAGATACAACGCGAACAACATCAGCGCCTGCAACATGCCGATGATGAGCTTGTCCATGTCGCCGAACACGATGGCGCTGGATTTCACGCCGATCTTGAGGTCGTCCTCGCGATCGACCATGGCGTACATGGTGTCGTAGATGGCCGCCCAGATGATGCCGGCGAAGAAGATGATCCACGCGACGCGTGGAATGGTGCCGGTCTGTGCGTTGAACGCCATGGGCACGCCCCAGCTGAAGGCGACGCCCAGGTAGAACTGCGGCAGCGGGAAAAACCGCTTGAACAGTGGATAGGTGACCGCCAGCACCGCGCCGATCACCGACATGCGGATGGTGGACTCGTCGAGCTGCAATACCAGCGCGAGCGCGATGGCGATCAGCACCAGGAACCAGGCCACGGCCTCGAAGGGCGCGATGCGTCGCGAGGCGATCGGGCGGTCGCGCGTACGCTTCACGAATGGATCGAAGTCGCGGTCGGCGAGATCGTTGATGACGCATCCCGCGGAGCGCATGGCCACCGTGCCGAGCACGAAGATCACCAGCACCTTGGGCGTGGGATGCGAGCCACCGGCGATCCACACGGCCCAGAGCACGGGCCAGAGCAACAGCCAGATGCCGATGGGCCGGTGCAGGCGCGCGAGCTCGATGAGATCGCGTACCCGACGGGAATAACGCAGCGCGGTCAATCGCGCGCTGGAAGGTTTCGGCGTGCCGAGATCGAAGTCAGTCGTCGAAGTGGCCACTGGCCCGGATCATACGCGCCGGGCGTGGATCAGGAAGCGTGGCGATCGAATCCGATCGGAATGAGCACCTGCGCGGGCTGGGCCACGCCATTCACTTCGTAGGGACGGAACAGGAATTTCGCGACGGCTTCGCGCGCCGCGGTGTCGAGTCGATCGAAGCCGCTCGAATGTTCGACCTGGATCTGTGCCGGCCGTCCGGCGGCATCCACGAGCACGCGCAACACCACGGTGCCGTGTTCGCGACGACGCTGTGATTCCTTCGGATATACCGGCGGGGTCGCGCGCACGTACTCCACGGTTTCCACGAGCGGCGGCGCGGCGGTCGAAGCGGGCGCATCGCTCATCGGTGTCGCCGTGATCGCATTGGTCGCCACGATCTCGGTATCCACGACCACCGGATCCGGCGTGGGAAGCGAATACGTGACGTTCATCGGCGGCGGCGAGAAGTTCTGCGGCGGCTCTTCGGCCGGCGGCGCTTCTTCGAGCAGCGAGGCCATGATGGGCGCGGCCTGTTCCTGCACTCGGTGGTGTGACTGCATCTGCATGAAGACCAGCGCGAACACCACGTGCAATGCGATGGTGATGCCGAGGAAGACCGCGCGACCCGAGATCTGCGGCCGCAACGCGCGTTTCGCGTTCAGCTCTCGCAACGACACCGAGAACGGTTCACCGCGGTGAACCTCGGCATCGGGCATGTCGTTGAGGATCTGAACGGCCATGGCAGGGAGCGAATGTAAATGATTCGCATTTGGCCGACAACCGCCGATTCTTATCTATGTGCGCCAGCTCACCCGATCCGGCCGTACTGGGCGGCGCCGCCGACCCAGCGCTGGGTGAGCGCTTCGACAGCTGCAAGGTCCTGTTTCAAAAGCCTTTCTGCCCCGGACTGCACGGCGGGCAAAAGGTCGGAATCGCGCATGAGATCGGCCACCCGCATGTCCGCAAGCCCGGTCTGGCGGGTGCCCAGCAATTCGCCCTGGCCGCGCAGCTCGAGGTCCCGGCGCGCGATCACGAACCCGTCGTTGGTTTCCCGGATGGCCTTGAGGCGCTCGCGCGCGACCTCGCTCAGCGGATCGCCGTACAGGAGCACGCAATTACTCTCGTGTGCGCCACGACCGACGCGGCCACGCAGCTGGTGCAGCTGCGCGAGGCCCATGCGCTCCGCGTTTTCGATGACCATGAGCGTGGCATTGGGCACGTCGACGCCGACCTCGATGACAGTGGTCGCGACCAGCAATCCGATCTTGCCCGCCTTGAACTCGTACATGCCGCGCTCCTTGTCGCGCGGCGGCATCCGGCCATGAACCAGGCCCACGCGCACATCGGGCAGCGCCTCGGCGAGTGTCGCCGCCGTTTCTTCCGCGGCCTGGTAGCGCAGCTCTTCCGATTCCTCGATGAGCGGGCACACCCAATAAGCCTGACGCCCCTGCTTGATCTGCGCATGCACGCGTTCCACTACGGTGGAACGGCGCGATTGCGGAAAAACCGTGGTGCGGATCGGCGTTCGGCCCGGCGGCAATTCGTCGATGATCGAGACGTCCAGGTCGGCGTACATGGTCATGGCCAGCGTCCGCGGAATCGGCGTCGCGGTCATGATCAGCTGGTGGGGTAACTGGCCGCTGCGCGCGCCCTTGTCGCGCAGCGACAGCCGCTGGTGAACGCCGAAGCGATGCTGCTCGTCGACGATGACGAGGCCCAGCCGATGGAATTCGACCGCCTCCTGAAACAGTGCATGCGTGCCGACGATGATCTTGACCTCGCCGCTGGCGGCGGCTTCGAGCGCACTGCGGCGCGTGCGTGCAGGTTGCGAACCCGTGATCAGCGCCACGGGAATCCCCAGTTGTCGGAACCAGCCGTCGAGATTCTTGAAGTGCTGCTCGGCGAGTAGTTCGGTGGGAGCCATGAGGGCGGCCTGCAGTCCGCTGCCCACGGCGCGCGCGGCGGCGGCGGCGGCCACCACGGTCTTGCCGCAACCCACGTCGCCCTGCACCAGTCGCACCATCGGCTGGCGGGCCGCGAGGTCGCGATCGACATCGGCGAGGACCCGTGTTTGGGCATTGGTAAGCGCGAATGGCAGCGAAGCCACCAGCTTCGATTCGAGACCCATGGCATCCAGCAGCGGTTCGCTCGGATCGGACTTGATCTCCTGCCGCAATAACAACAGCGATAGCTGGTTGGCCAGCAATTCCTCGAACGCCAGCCGGCGCTGCGCGGGGTGGCGGCCACCGAGCAGGTCCGCGAGGTGCACGTCGCGCGGCGGCCGATGCATCATCGACAACGCTTCGACCAGTGACGGCAATTCGAGGTCGGCGAGCATTTCCGGCGGAATCCAGTCGCGCACGCCGGCGGACTCCGCCTCGCGCAACGCCTGGTCGATGAGCATGCGCAGCCTGGGCTGCGGCACGCCCTCCGTGGTCGGGTAGATAGGCGTCAGGACCTCCTCGAGCGGCTCGGCCTCATCGACGGCAGCGACGCGCCGGTATTCCGGGTGCACGATCTCGAGCCCGAGCGGCCCGCGACGGACTTCGCCGAAACATCGAATGCGTGCACCGCGGGCAAGATTCGCCTGCTGTGTGCCCGAGAAATAAAAGAAGCGCAAGGTCAGCGACCCGGTGCCATCGGTGATCCGGCAGAGCAACTGGCGGCGGCGGCGGTATGCAACCTCGGTGAGCTGTATCTCTCCCTCCACCACGACGCGTGAACCGGGGCGCAGGCTGCCGATGTCCGAGACCTGCGTGCGATCCTCGTAGCGCGCCGGCAGCAGGAACAGCAGGTCCTGCACCTGCGTGACACCGAGTTTGGCCAGCTTTTCCGCGAGCGCGGGACCGACGCCGCGCAGCATGGCGACCGGCCGTTGTTCGGAAACGACGTGTGGCGCAGGTCTAGCCACTGCGGGCTCTTACCCCAGGTACAGGGTGCACTCGATCTCGACGCGGGCATTTCGCGGCAATGCCGCCACGGCCACAGTCGAACGTGCGGGGTAAGGCTCCTTGAAATACTTCGCCATGAGCTCGTTGACCTTGGCGAAGTTCGCGAAGTCGGTGAGGAAGATCGTGACCTTGACCACCTGCGCGAAGCTGCCACCGGCAGCCGCGATCACCGCCTTGATGTTCTCGAACACTCGCTCGGCCTCTTTTTCGAAGTCGCCTTCGACCATCTGCATGGTCGCGGGATCGAGCGGGATCTGGCCCGCGAGATACACCGTGTCCCCGGCGCGTACGGCCTGTGAATAAGGACCAATGGCCTTGGGTGCCTTGTCCGTGTGGAAGGCCTGGTTCATATGCGCTCCTCGAAAGTTATTCGGTCGTACGGGTGCTGCGCCCGTGGCTCGCAATTGTACGCGTGACCTTGAGCACTTCGGGCATGCGGCGGATGACTTTCACCACGCGCGCGAGATGTTCGCGATTGCGCACCCGCAACTCGAACACCAGCGAGGAGCTGTCGGCATCCTTCTCCTCGACCGCGACGCGCTCGATGTTGGTGTCGCCCGCGGAAATGGCCGCGGCGACGGCGGCCAGCACGCCCATCTTGTTGGCGACGTCGACGCGGATCTCCGAGCTGAACAGTTTGTCCGTGGTGGCCTGCCATGCGACCGGCAGCCAGTTTTCCGGATGCTTGCGGTAGTCCTCGACGTTCACGCAGTTCTCGCGGTGCACGACCACGCCACGCCCCGCGGACAGGAACGCGAAGATGGCGTCGTCGGGGATCGGGAAGCAGCAGCGCGCGTACGAGACCAGCAGGCCCTCGGTGCCCGCGATGGCCAGCGGCGCAGGTGCGCCCGAGAAGGATTCCTCGGTGGCCCTGGTGGGCAGCAGCCGGCGCGCCACCAGCGGCGCGAGCCGTTCACCCAGGCCCACCTTTTCATAGAGCTCGTCGACGTCGTGCATGCCGAGCTCGACCACGGCCGAGTTGAGCGTGTCCGCCGGCACCTCGTCCAGCGACAACTTGAATTCGCCGAGCGCCTGGTTGATGAGGCGCGCGCCGAGCTCGATGGCCTCCTGGCGTCGCAGGCCCTTGAGGTAGTGGCGTACCGCCGCACGTGCCTTCGCCGTCACGACGAAATTCACCCACGAGGGATTCGGCATCGCACCCTTGGCGGTGATGATCTCGACGGTCTGGCCGTTGCGCAGCGGTGTGCGCAGCGGAGTCAGTCGCCTATCTACCTTGGCGGCCACGCAGCGGTTGCCGACGTCGGTGTGCACCGCGTACGCGAAATCGACCACGGTGGCGCCGCGTGGCAGGCGCAGGATTTCGCCCTTGGGCGTGAACACGTAGACCTTGTCGGGGAACAGGTCGACCTTGACACTCTCGAGGAAGTCCTCGGAGGTGCCGCCTTCCTGCATGTCGACCAGGTTCGCGAGCCACTCGCGCGCGCGCTCGTCCTGTCCGCCCTCGCTCTCGTTGACCTTGTATTTCCAGTGCGCCGCGATGCCGGCCTCGGCCACGCGATGCATGTCCTCGGTGCGGATCTGCACCTCGATCGGAATGCCGTTCGGTCCGAACAGGGTGGTGTGCAGTGACTGGTAGCCATTGATGCGCGGGATCGCGATGTAGTCCTTGAACCGGCCCGGCATCGGCTTGTATGCGGCGTGCACCACGCCGAGCGCGCGGTAACAGGTATCGGCCTTGTCGACCACCACGCGCAGGCCGAACACGTCGACGATCTCGGACAGCGGCGCGCCCTTGCGCAGCATCTTGCTGTAGATGCTGTAGAGATGTTTTTCGCGCGTCGAGACCTCGGCCTTCACTTCGGCTTTCGCGAGCGCCGCGCGCATGGTGTCGGCGATCTTGGTCAGGAACTGCTTCTGGTTGCCGCGCGCTTTCTTGAGTGCGCGTTCCAGCACGCGGTAACGATGCGGATAGGCCGCCTTGAAGCCGAGGTCTTCCAGCTCGAGCTTCATGTTGTAGAGCCCGAGCCGCCCGGATATCGGCGCATAGATGTCGAGCGTCTCGCGAGCAACGGCGCGGCGCCGCGCAGGCGCCATCGCGTCGAGCGTGCGCATGTTGTGGGTGCGGTCGGCGAGCTTGACGAGGATCACGCGCAGGTCGCGCGTCATCGCCAGCACCATCTTGCGGAACGATTCCGCCTGCGCCTCGGCGCGTGACTTGAACTGGATCTGGTCGAGTTTGGTTACGCCGTCGACGATCTCGGCCACCGGCGCGCCGAATTTGCCCGCCAGCTCCTCCTTGGAGATCGGCGTGTCCTCGATGACGTCGTGCAGGATGGCCGCAATGATGGTGTCGGGATCGAGGTGCAGGTCCGCCAGGATCTGCGCGGCCGCCAGCGGATGCGCGATGTACGGCTCACCCGAGAGCCGCTTCTGCCCCTCGTGCGCCTCCGCGCCGAATTCCGCAGCCGAGCGCACGCGCTCGACCTGCTCGGCAGGAAGATAGGCTTCGACGCTGTTGATCAGCTCGCGCAGGCCCGGCAGTCGCCGGGCACTGGGCAGGAGCTGGAGGAGCGTCGACGCGTAGTCCATGGCGCGCGAGCGCTCCTGTAGGTGGGTTAAGCGGTGGCGTTATTCCTGTACGTCACGATCGCCTTGCAGGCCGAATTGCGGCGCACGGAACAGGGATTGATTGTCGGCATCCGGGAGCTGGGCTTCCGGCGGCGGCGGCTCGGGCTCGCGCAGCATCTCGGGCGTGATGTTGCCCTCGGCGATCTCGCGCAGGGCCACGACGGTGGGCTTGTCGTTCTCCCACGGAACCGTGGGCTCCGCGCCATTGGCCAGCCGGCGGGCGCGCTGGGCGGCCAGCAGCACGAGCTGGAAAATGTTGTCGACGTTCGGGAGGCAGTCTTCGACGGTGATACGGGCCATGAGTCTCTCGGGCAGTGCAAGCTGCGGGGTGGGAAAGTCTACTGGAAAATCAGGTGGTTTTGCCGGGATTTGCGGTCCGGAAGACCACTCCGGGCACCCAGCACGCCCGTTTGGGCGCTCAGGCCAGCAGCGCGGCGATCAGCGGCTTCAGCGAATGGCGCGTCGAGGCGAAATCCGGGGATCCGCGCAGGACCTGCAGCAGCTGGCCGACGGCATCCTCGAAGTCCTGGTTCACGATGACGCTGTCGAATTCCGCGTAGTGCGACATATCGGCAATCGAGTCGCGCAGCCGGCGGGCGATCACTTCCTCGCTGTCGGTCTGGCGATTGCGCAGGCGCGCCTCGAGCTCGCTGCGTGAGGGCGGGAGTATGAAGATGGTGTGGGCATCCGGCTGGGCGGCCCGTACCTGGCGTGCACCCTGCCAGTCGATCTCGAGGATCACGTCATGCCCGGCATCGCGCAGCGCCTCGACCTGCGCACGGCCCGTGCCGTAGAAGTTGTCGAAGACCTGGGCGTGCTCGAGGAACTGTTTCTGGTCGAGCAGCCGCTTGAATTCATCCACGCTCACGAAGTGATAGTGCTTCCCCGATTCTTCGTGCGGTCGCGGTTTACGCGTGGTGTGCGACACCGATACGCGCAGTGACGGGTCCCGCTTCAGGACCTCGTTGACCAGGCTGGTTTTCCCGGCGCCCGAAGGAGCCGCGATGACGAACAGGGAGCCGCGTGACATGGGCGCGCAGTCTAGCGGGCGTGCCGCATGCCCCAAAGGGCTATTACGGCGAACTGTGTCGCGGGGCTACAAACGTCGCGATGCGCCTCGTCAACCAGAACTGGTGGTTCACCACCCTGCTGGTCAGCCAGCACAAACACTGTCCGCCGCTCACGCGGAATATCAAATGCGATGTGGTCATCGTGGGCGGTGGATTCGCGGGTGTTTCGGCCGCGGCGCAGTTCCTGCGCAAGGGCCACAAGGTCGTCCTGCTCGACAAGAACATCGTCGGCGGCAGCTCCTCCGGACGGAGCGCCGGCTTTCTCACGCCGGATAGCGAGCTCGAGCTCCACCAGCTGTGCCGCCGCTACGGCAACCAGGCCGCGCGCGAGATCTGGGATGCCCCCTGCAGCGCCATCGAAGGGCTGGTGCGCAACATCGAGAAGTACGACATCCGGTGCGGACTGCTCAAGCAGGACTCCCTGTTCCTCGGACTCGGCAAACACGGCTACGAGGCAGCGAAGTCCGAGCTCGAGTGTCGCGAAAGTGTCGGGTTCACCGACCAGAAACTCTACGGCGCCCAACAACTCGAGGGCATCCTGGGTTCAGCGGGGTACACGGCGGGCATCCGCTACGGCGGCACGTACGGCATCAATCCATTGCAATGCCTGCAGGGGTTCAAGGACGTACTGGTCGATGACGGCATGCAGGTGTTCGAAGCTACCGAGATGGAGCGGCTCGAGGGCCACACCGTTTACACGCACGCGGGCAGTGTCACCGCGGACCAGATCATCGTCGCGGTCGACAAACTCGAGCCGCACATCAGTCCGCTCGCGGCCGAATGCTTCCACGCGCAGACCTTCCTGAGCGTCACCGAGCCGCTCACGGATCGCGAGCTCAAGGTGCTGTTCCCTTCGGGTGAGCAGATGCAGTGCTGGGACTCGAAGCTGGTGTACACCTATTTCCGGCTGACCAAGGACAACCGTCTGCTGCTGGGCGGAGGTTCTGCGCTCACCACCTTCCTCAAGGACGCGTACAACAACCCGGGCATCATCAAGCGCGTGATCCGCGATTTTTACAGCCACTTTCCCGAGCTGAAGAGCGTCTCGTTCATGCAGTTCTGGCCGGGCCAGATCGACACCACGCGGGACCTGTTGCCGACCATCGTGCGACCGAGGGAGCAGCCGCACATGCGCTTCATCTTCGGCTGCGTGGGTATTCCCTGGGCTGCGTTCACCGGCACCTTCGCCGCACGCAACATCCTCGGCGACGCGGACGCGGATTACGACAAGTACTTCAACTACTTCTCGAACGAGCGGAATTTCTGGCTGCCGAGCAGTCTCGGCAAGGTCATTGGCAAGCCGCTGCTTTTCTCACTGTCGAACAGCTGGGCCAAGTTCCGGCAGATCGATCAGCTGCGCGAGCGCGGGTTGCAGAAGGAGTTCTGAGGGTTACTTTCGCGCGGCCGCGGCCGCGGCTTCGAGCTGCGACAGCACACAGCTCCAGTTTCCCTCTGTGGCGCGGGAGATCATCACCTTCAGTCGGGCAGGATCCGAGCGCGGCGTCTCATTCGACGTTCTGAACCTGCTCGCGCATCTGCTCGATGAGGACTTTCATATCCACGGTGATGCGCGTGGTGTCGAGATCCTGGGACTTCGAAGCCAGCGTATTGGCCTCGCGGTTCAGCTCCTGCATGAGGAAGTCCAGTCGCCTTCCCGCGGCTTCGCCGCTCGCCATGATGCGCCGGGTCTCTTCGATGTGGCCCGTGAGACGGTCGAGCTCCTCGGCCACGTCCAGACGCTGCAACTGCAGGACGAGCTCCTGCTCGATCCGATCGCGGTCCACGGAGGCCAGCAATTCGGCGACCCGCTCGTGCAGGCGGGTCCGCACGCGCGCCTGGATTTCCGGCAGTCGTGCACGTACCTGCGTGACCAGCGTCGCGAGTCCCGCGCAACGCTGTTCGATGAGATCACCGAGGCGCGCGCCTTCGCGCGAGCGCATGGCACCCAGCTCCTCGAGAGTCTGCTGGAACAGCGCGCGGGCCGCGCCTAACAAGGCGTCCGAATCCGGAGCCGTTGTTTCGACGACGCCGGGCCAGCGCAGCACCTCGACGGCATCCACGGTGGCCCCGGGAATCTCGCGCGAGACCTGCCCGATGGCCGCCGCCACGCGCGCCAGCGCCGTGGCATCGATGCGCAGCTCGCGCTCCGGGCCCTGGGTGCTGCGCAGATGCACGGTGCAATCGATCTTGCCGCGCTTGAAGTGGCGGGAAACCAGCTGGCGGAGGTCCGATTCGAGCGGGCGCAGTTCCTCGGGCAGGCGAAACCCGGGTTCCAGGTACCGGTGATTCACGCTGCGAAGCTCGCAGGTCAGGGTTCCCCAGCTGCCGGCCACCTCGCGGCGTGCGAATCCCGTCATGCTTGCGATCATGTGGCGCTCTGAAGTTCTTCTGCTGGCCGCGGGGTGCGGTAAAGTGCGCGCCAGTTTATCAGAGCCCCCCACCCCGCCTTGCGCATCGAATACGCCGAAGTCAGCCTGTTGGGCAATCGCACGGATAACCAGGATCGCGTGTCCGTTGCGGTCAGCGAACATTCGGCCCTGCTCGTCGTGATCGATGGCATGGGCGGTCATTCCGATGGCGCGAAGGCGGCGGAGACCGCGCTCAAGGTTTTGCTGGAGGCGTTCTGGCACACGCCGCAACCCATCCTCGATCCGCTTGGCTTCCTGCACCTGTCGCTGGGCCGCGCCCACGAAGAAGTGGCCAAGCTCGGCGCCAACCTGCCGCTGGAGATGCGCCCGCGCGCCACCTGCGCGATCTGCCTCGTGCAGAACGGCAGCGCATTCTGGGCACACATCGGCGACAGCCGTGTCTACCTTCTGCGTCGTGGCAAGGTCTACAAGCGGACACGCGACCACAGTCACGTCGAATTCCTGCTGCGTGAGGGCGTGATCACGCCGGACCAGGCGCTCACGCATCCGATGCGCAACTTCGTCGAGTGCTGCCTGGGCGGTGAACCCTTCCTCCCCGAGATGACGCTGGGCCTGCGCGAGCCGCTCGAAGCCAACGACATCTTGTTAGCCTGTTCCGACGGCTTGTGGGGCGGGCTCGAGGATGGCGACATCGGCGGCGCCTTTCCGCCGGCCCGCGCTCCATTGCGCGATGAACTCATTCGCCTGGCCGAACGCTCGGTGAGCGTGGTCGGCGCCGGCGCGGACAATACGACCGCCGCGGCGGTGCGCTGGATAGGGAACGGCTGATGGCCGTCCGCCCCAGCGGTCGCGCGCCGGATGAGCTGCGCGCCGTTCATTTCACTCGTCAGTTCACCAAACACGCCGAAGGCTCGGTCCTCGTGGAATTCGGCAACACGCGCGTGCTCTGCACCGCCAGCGTGGAAGAGGGAGTGCCGGGATTCCTGCGCGGCAAGAACCAGGGTTGGGTGACGGCCGAGTACGGCATGTTGCCGCGGGCCACGCACACGCGATCGCCGCGCGAGGCCGCGAAAGGAAAACAATCCGGCCGCACGCAGGAGATCCAGCGACTGATCGGCCGTTCGCTGCGTGCCGTGATCAATCTCGCGGCCATCGGCGAACGCACCATCACGATCGATTGCGACGTGCTGCAGGCCGATGGCGGCACGCGCACCGCGGCCATCACGGGCGGCTACGTGGCGCTCGCGGATGCGTGCGACGTGTTGCTCGCGAAGCGGCTCATCAGCGCATCGCCGCTGCATGGCCAGGTCGCCGCGATCTCGGTGGGGATCTGTTCCGGCACGCCGGTCATCGATCTCGACTACGTCGAGGACTCCAGCGCCGAGACCGACATGAACGTCGTCATGAACAATGGCGGCGGATTCATCGAGGTGCAGGGCACGGCCGAGGGCCATGCGTTTCGACGCCACGAGCTCGACGCTCTGCTGAACCTGGCCGCGAGCGGGATCGCGCGGCTGTTCCAGCTCCAGCAAGAGGTGCGCACGACCGCCTAGCGGTCGCCGCAGTCGCATGGAGGCGCGACCTACGCTGGATCGCCCGGCCCAGGTTAAACGGGTCGTGCTCGCCAGCGGCAATCCCGGCAAGCTGCGTGAGTTCGCGCAGCTGCTGGTCGATACCGGCTTCGAGCTCGTGCGTCAGTCCGAATTGGGCATCGAGCCGCCTTCCGAAACCGGCACCACCTTCATCGAGAATGCGCTGATCAAGGCACGTAATGCCGCTCGCCGCAGCGGGCTGCCGGCCATCGCCGATGATTCCGGTATCGAAGTCGACGCCCTCGACGGCGGACCGGGCGTGTATTCGGCGCGATACGCCGGCGAAGATGCGAGTGACGAAGCCAATCTCACCAAGCTGCTGGCCGCGATGAAAGGTGTGCCCCAGGCGCGACGGACGGCGCGATATCGCTGTGTCGTGGTGTTCGTCGAACATGCCGATGATCCGCATCCGCTCGTGGGCGAGGGCACCTGGGAAGGCAGCATCCTCGATGGACGACGCGGCACGGGCGGTTTCGGTTATGACCCTTCTTTCGTCTCGCGGGGCGACTCGCGCACGGTGGCCGAGATGGCGACCGACGAGAAACACCAGCTGAGCCACCGCGGGCAGGCCATGCGCGCCTTTATCGCGGCGTTCCGGCGTCGGAGCCTGGCGTGAAAACTCCGCCGCTCGCGCTGTACGCCCACTTTCCGTGGTGCGTGCAGAAATGCCCGTACTGCGATTTCAATTCGTACACGCTCAAGGAGCAGCTGCCCGAGGAGCGCTACATCGAGACGTTGCGGCGTGATCTCGACGCCCAGGCAATTGCCCTCGAAAGACGCCCTCTCACCAGCATCTTCCTGGGTGGTGGCACACCGAGCCTGTTTTCACCGGCGGCAATCGGGCGGCTGCTGGAACATGCCCGCGCGCGGCTCGGCTTCGTCGAGTCGATCGAAATCACCCTAGAAGCGAACCCCGGAACCATCGAACGCGGACGGTTTGCCGAATACCGGGCGGCTGGGGTGACGCGTGTGTCGCTCGGTGCGCAGAGTTTCGATGCGCGGCAGCTCGCACGGCTCGGGCGCATCCACTCGGCCGATGAAACCCGCATCGCCGCGGAGGAACTCCACGCGGCGGGTCTCGGGAATTTCAACCTCGACCTGATGTATGCGCTGCCCGGACAGACGCCCGACGACGCCGTAAACGATCTGCGGATCGCCCTGGCGCTCGAGCCGGCGCATGTTTCGCAATATCACCTCACCATCGAGCCGGGGACGGTGTTTGCGGCGGCGCCGCCAACACAACCGGCCGACGAGATCGTCGATGAAATGCTCGACCGGTCTTTGCGCCTGCTGGTCGATGCGGGTTTCGAGCAGTACGAGGTATCGGGTTACGCGCGGGCTGGAGCCCGCTGCGCACATAACCTCAACTACTGGACCTTCGGTGACTACCTGGGCATCGGTGCCGGGGCTCACGGCAAGATTTCAGATGCGTCGTGCGACATCATCGTGCGCACGCAACAGACCCGGGAGCCGCGCCGGTACCTGGCCGCGGACCCCGAGGCACTGGTACGCAAACCTGTCGCCGTTCGGGATTTGCCCTTCGAGTTCGCGATGAATGGGTTCCGACTGGTGGAAGGCTTCTCGGATCAACAATTCGAGTCGCGCACGGGGCTGCCGGTGTCGGTGCTCGATCGGGCGCTGGTATCCCCATTGGCAAAGGGACTGGTGGTCCGCGGGGCGGGCACCTGGCGCACCACACCCCAGGGCTTCCGATTTCTCAACGACATACTGGTTGCCCTGCTTGACTGATCGTTCCCGTTCGGGTTTGGACGCTTTTATGCACAGCTGCCCCGAGACGGACACCCAATCAATGGGATTACGGCAGGTTTCAACTCTGTTGCACTATAAACATGTCGTAAACAGCTGATCTTGAACGCTTTAATCTTATGGTCATTATTTGACCAAGCTAACGGATTTACGCATTTCTCCGCTTTTTTGGATCGCGGAAGGGCTGCTACCCACAGAGTTATCCACAATTTCTGTGGATAAGGGCGACTGGATTTTTGCGCTTGAGAACCCAGATTTGGCCCGCTAGACTGCGCGCCCTTTTTCTAAACCCCGGCCGGCAAAATCCGCCCGGTAGAGAGAAACCCATGAAAGCCGACACGCATCCCGAGTACAAAGAAATCAACGTGAGTTGCACCTGCGGCAACTCGTTCAAGACGCGGTCGACTTTGGGACACGACCTGCAGGTCGAAGTGTGCGCGAACTGCCACCCGTTCTACACGGGCAAGCAGAAGATCGTGGACACGGCCGGCCGAGTCGACAAATTCCGCAAGAAGTACGCCGCTGCGTCGGGTCGTTAAGCGACTCGAAGAACTTTCCGGTGCCCCAGGCACCACTCAAGAAGGCGCCCCTCTCACGAGTCGGCGCCTTTTTGCTGTGGGCGCGACCGGCGCCCGGAACTAGTTGTAGCGGCGCCATATCGTAGTTAAATACGCGCTCGGCCCGTTCGCGGAGACCAGATCCAAATGAAGCGCTCCTCCTTCCTTGCCCTGTGTGCCGCGGCTGTGGCGGTCTATACCGTCGGCTGCGCTTCGAACCCGGCCACTGGCGGCAAGAATGTGGTCATGGGTTCCATGGACGGTGAAAAGAAGACCGTCCAGAAGCATCACCAGGAAATCGTGAAGGCGCTGGGTCTCTACGACGACCAGGCCGTCCAGGAATACGTGAACCTCGTCGGTCAGCGCGTCGCCAAGATGAGCGATCTGCCGAACGAGGAATTCAAATTCTTCGTCATCGACGACGAAGCCATCAACGCGTTCACCACCGGCTGTTGCAACGTCTACGTCAATCGCGGACTGCTGCTCAACATCAACTCGGAAGCCGAGCTTGCCGGTGTGCTGGGACACGAGATCGGGCACGTCACCGCGCGGCATCCCGCGCGTCGGCAGACTCGCGGTGTGGCCGCATCGCTCGGTGCGATGGCGGCGGCCATCCTGACCGGCTCGAATGCCATCGGCCAGCTCGCCAACATCGGTGCGCAAGCCTGGATGCAGGGTTATGGCCGCGAGAACGAGATGGAGGCCGACCGCCTCGGCATGAAGTACATGACCAAGGCCGGTTACGATCCCGAGCAGATCGGCAAGGTCTTCAACATGTTCCAGGCCGGCGAGAAGTTCGAGCGGCAGCGCGCCGCAGCCGAGGGACGTGAGCCGCGCCTGTACCACGGCGTGTTCTCGAGCCATCCGAGCCCTGATGAGCGCGCGGTGCAGGCTGCCAAGGGTGCCGCGAACATCAAGGAAGCACCGCCCGGTGGCTGGCTGGTACGTCACGATGAATACCTGACGACGATCAACGGTATCGCCTACGGCACCAGCAAGGCGCAAGGCATCGTGCGCGACAACCGGTTCTATCACGCCGACATGGGAATCACCGTCGCCTTCCCGCGTGGCTGGACCATCGACAACCAGCGTGACAGCCTCATCGCGTTCACGCCCAAGCGCGACGCGATGATGAAGGTGCTCGTCGACCGCAAACCCGACAAGCAGGCGCCGCGCGAATTCCTGTTGAGCCGTCTGCAAGGTCAGTCGGTGTTCAAGGGTGAGCCGTTCACCAGCTCCGAGGGCAACGAGGGTTACGCCATCGTCACGCGAGGCGGTTCGCCCATCGACAATGGTCCCGTGCGCTGGGCGGCGGTCTATCGGGGCCAGAGTGTGTTCGTCATCGCGGGCGCGAGCCGTTCGGCACTCAATGGTGTGCCCGAGATCGATGGCCTGGTGATGTCCGTTGCGCAGACCTTGCGTGGTCTGAAGCCCTCGGAATTCCCGCTGGCCGAGCCCTACCGCATCAAGGTCGTGAAGGCCACCGACAAGACGAGCTTGTCGGATTACGCCGCGGATATGCCCGAGGACAGGTACAAGAAAGAGACGCTCGAGCTTCTGAACGCGATGTATCCGAACAAGAAGCCGGCCCCGGGCACGCTCTTCAAGATCGTCGAATAACGTAGTAGCCTCGCAAGGCTTCACCGTCGCTCGAACCTTTGCGCCTTGCGGGGCCACTCTCAACAATGTCGGAAAAGAAACTGGAACTACTCGACGCCGCCACCGGCAAGAAGGCCTTGCTACCCGTGCGGCCGGGCACCCTCGGACCCTCGGTGGTCGACATCGCGCCCCTCGCCAGGGAATTCGGCGCATTCACCTATGATCCGGGCTACGGCGCCACCGCGGCCGTCGAAAGCAAGATCACGTACATCGACGGCGAGGCCGGCGTGCTCATGCATCGCGGCTATCCGATCGAGCAGCTGGCCGAGAAGAGCTCGTTCATCGAGGTTGCCTATCTACTGTTGAACGGCAACCTGCCGACCGCGCCGCAGCTGCACGAGTTCGAGCACAGCATCCGCAATCACACGATGATCAACGAGTCGCTGCTGCGCTTCTTCGGCGGCTTCCACCACAACGCGCACCCGATGGCGATGGTGTCCGCGGTAGTGGCGTCGATGTCGGCGTTCTACCACGACTCGATGGACATCCATAACCCGCGGCACCGCGAGATCTTCGCGCACCGCATCGTCGCCAAGCTGCCGACCATTGCCGCCGCCGCGTACAAGCACTCGCTCGGCCAGCCGTTCGTCTACCCGCGCAACGATCTCAACTACTGCGCGAACATGCTGCACATGTTCTTCGCGGTGCCCTGCGAGAAGTACAACGTCGACCCGGTCGCCGCCGAAGCGCTGGACTTGTTGTTCATCCTGCACGCCGATCACGAGCAGAACGCCAGCACCTCGACGGTGCGCCTGGCGGGCTCGACCGGTGCGAATCCGTATGCGGCGATCTCGGCGGGCGTGTCGGCACTCTGGGGCCCGGCGCACGGCGGTGCGAACGAGGCAGTGCTCGAGATGCTGGAGGAGATCGGCACTGCCGATCAGATCCCGAAGTACCTCGCGATGGCCAAGGACAAGTCCAGTCACTTCCGCCTCATGGGCTTCGGCCACCGCGTCTACAAGAACTTCGACCCGCGCGCGAAGATCATCCGCGACATGTGCCACAAGGTGCTCAAGAAGCTCGGCAAGCAGGACAATCCGCTGCTCGAGCTCGCACAGCGGCTCGAGGAGGTTGCGCTCAAGGACGAGTACTTCGTCGCGCGCAAGCTCTACCCGAACGTCGATTTCTACTCGGGCATCATCTACTCGGCGCTCGGCATCCCGCGCTCGATGTTCACCGTGATGTTCGCGATTGCGCGCACCGTCGGATGGGTGGCGCACTGGCAGGAGATGATTTCGGATCCCGCCATGCGAATCGGCCGTCCGCGCCAGCTCTATACCGGCCCGACAAAGCGCGACTACCAGCCCATCGACACGCGCTAACGCTGAGCGGCGGATCGCCTCACTGCGCCGTGGGTGAATCCTCGGCGTCCAGCAGCACCTCGAGCTCATCCGCGTCGATGCGGCGCATCGGCCTGCCATCCACCGGGCTCACCGGTGCCTGGCGGATGCCATCGACGGGGAACACCGTCGCGTCCACGACGTGATCGTCGTACTCGAAATGCACGCCCGGGTACGCGACCACGCGGTCACTGCCATAACGCACGCGTCGCTCGACGACTTCGTGATCGATGCCGAGATCCATGAGCTTGATGGTGATGGCTTCCGCCCGTTCGGCGAACAGGTGGAGCTGGATGTCGTTGTGTTCGGTCGCGGTGCCCGTGAGCACCGAACCGACCAGCCGCGGCTCGAAGTCAGCCAACAGCTGCATTGCCGAAAGCGCGGCGGATCGCTGCGCGGCCAGTGTTTCGCCGTGGCGCGCGCCGCCGAACAACCGCTGATATTCCGCCAGCGCGTCTTCGATCTCGGTGTTCTTGGGCAACACCGCGCCGTCGGTGACGCCGAATCTCTCGGCTGCCTTGCGCTTGGCGGTCAGGAAATCACGGATGCCCTGCTCGGACATGATGCGCGCGGCTTCCTGCGCCAATGCGCGGCGCAGGTTTTCGGCACGAGGAGACAACTTCTTCATGGTCAGAAAATCGGGTCCGTTCCGCCCTGGGGGGTATCTGGCGAATTCGTGTCGATCGATTGTGGCCCGACGCCTGCGTCGCCGACGTAACCTTCGTCGGTCGGCAACATGTCGGTGCGGAAGTACTCGAATACCGGATCGAGATCCGCGTCCCTCTTTCCGCCGGTCGCCGCGTTCACTTTCATTTCGATGATGCCCTCGGGCATCGTCGCCGGCTTTTCGGGGACGCCGCGCAGCGCTTCGCGCATGTAATCCACCCAGATCGGCACCGCCGTGCGCGCGCCTTCTTCACCGGCACCGAGCGGCGTGTTGTCGTTCTTGCCCACCCACACGGTCGCGACCAGGCTGTCGTTGAACCCGTTGAACCACGTGTCGACGGAAAAGTCGGTGGTGCCGGTCTTGCCGCGCAGATCGCGACGACCCAGTGCCAGTGCCCGGCGGCCGGTACCGCGGGTGATCACGTCCTTCATGATGTCGTTCATCAGGAAGCAGACCTGCGGCGAGATGACGCGGTCGGCCGGAACCGAGCGGCGCGCCGCTGCGTCTAGCACGGTCGGCGCCACGTGCGTTGCGCTCACGTCCTGTTTGGCGTGTTCCGCCTCGGAGACTGCGAGCACGGGCTGCGCGCAGTCGGCGCAAACGGTGTGCGGCTCGGCGGTATACACGATCTGCCCGGCAGGGCCCTCGATGCGATCGATGTAGAAAGGTTCGACCTTGTAACCGCCATTGGCGAATACGGCGAAGCCGGTCGCAACGTCCAGTGGCGTGGACTGCATGCTGCCCAGTGCCAGGGTCAGGTTGTTAGGCACGTGATCGCGTTCCGGCGTGAACCCGAAGTTCCGCACGTAATCGATCACGGGTCGAACGCCGAGCTGCTGCAGCAGTCGTATCGATACGAGATTGCGCGAATTCACCAGCGCTTCGCGCAGGCGCGTGGGCCCGCCGAAGCCACCCTCGGAATTCTTTGGACGCCAGACTTCCTCGAGCGCCGGATCGTCCATGATGATGGGCGCGTCGAGGATCACCGATGCCGGCGTGAAATCGCCGGCCAGCGCGGCCGCGTACATGAAGGGTTTGAAACCCGATCCGGGCTGGCGCTTGGCCATCGTGGCGCGGTTGAACTTGCCCTGGCCTTCGAAGTAGTCGAAGCCACCGACCAGCGACATGATGGCGCCGTTGTTGGGATCGAGTGCAACCAGCGCGCTTTCCGCCTCCGGAACCTGACCGAGCTCGGCAGGCGCGCCTTCCTTCTCGTGCACGACGTAGACCACGTCGCCGCGAGCCAGGATCTCGGCCGCACTCTTTGGCTCCGGGCCCAACGTGAGCTCGTTGACGCGGCGCTTCGCCCACGACATCCCGGCCCATTCGATCCGCGCGATGCCGCTGCCCTTGATGTAGACCTCGGCCTGCTTTTCGCCCACGGAAACCACGACAGCCGGCTGGAGCAATCCGACCGTACCGTATTCATCGAGCAGCGCTTCCAGGCCATCGGCATCCTCGTTGCCGCCGAGCTCGACCTTGTTGGTGGCTCCGCGCCAGCCATGCCGGCGCGTGTAGTCGATCAGCCCGATGCGCAGGGCGCGATTCGCGGCCGTCTGCAGGCGGCCGTCGATCGTCGTGTACACCTTGTAGCCGGCATCCTGCGCGGTGGGACCGAAACGGTTGAGGATCTCGAGACGCACCATCTCCGCGATGTATGGCGCCTCGACGTCGGCGAGCGCACGGTGCGCCTTGGCACTAACTACTTCCTTCGATGCCGCGTCCGCAGCCGCTTGGTCGATGAAGCCCAGCTCCCGCATGCGGCGCAACACGTACTTGCGGCGCTCGGTCGCGCCCTGGGGATTCGAGATCGGGTTGTAGCGTGACGGCCATTGCGGCACGCGTGCCAGCGTCGCGGCTTCGCCGAGCGTGAGCTGGTCGAGCTGCTTGCCGAAGTACGTTTCCGCGGCCGCCGCCACTCCGTAGGCGCGCTGACCGAAGAAGATCACGTTGAGGTACAGCGCCAGGATTTCCTGCTTGGTGAACTCGCGCTCGAGCCGATAGGTGACGAAAGTTTCCTGCAGCTTGCGGCGGACCGTGCGGTCCTGCGTGAAGAACGCGCTGCGCGCCGCCTGCATCGTGATCGTGCTGCCGCCCTGCGTTTCGCCCGACGTGACATTGACGAACAGGCTGCGCGCGATGCCCTGCCAGTCGAAACCGTGGTGTTCGAAGAATCGATCGTCTTCGGCCGCGATGAATGCCTGGCGCACGATCAGCGGGATCTGGTCGTATTGCACGGGGTTGCGCCGCTGCTCGCCGATCTGCGCGATGAGATCACCAGAGCGCGTGTACACGCGCAGCGGCACAGCGAGCTCGTTGTTCTTCATCGCCGAGACGCTCGGCAGCGTCGGTTCCAGGTACACGTAGCTGCAGATGAGGGCGTATGCGATGACGAGTGTGACGCCGGTCACACCGACGAGCACCTTGATCAACAGTCGAAAGTAGTTTGGCTTCACAGAATCCATGTCTCGTCGGTTGCGCGCACGTTATGCCCTATGCATAGTAACCGTCGTCGATACGCATACTCACCGAAAGGTGGGGACGCAAAGCTTCCGGTCTAAGGGCCTGCATTGGCCTACGACAGCGGGGTTGCCGGCTCGGGTTTCCTGACCTGAGTTGATACGGATAACCGCCCCCTGGTTCCAATGCATCCCAGCGCCGGGCGCTCCGTTCCCTCCGAAAGTGGACGCCAAAGGGATATCCCGAGGAATCCGCCAGTTTCGTGAGGGGCGTCTCGTTCAATTTAACTTCACGCTGATATATAGTGTCTCGGAATTCAGACTGGTCGCGCGATTCACGCTCTAACCCTATGAAAGGACTGCGAAAGTGCTGTTCTTAACGCGCAAGTATCGTCCGCTGCTCGGACTTGACATAACGACATCATCGGTCAAGTTGATCGAGCTGGTGATGAGCGGTGGCTCCTATCGGGTCGAGTCGTACGCGGCCGAGCCGACGCCGCAGAACGCGATGAACGAAAAGGCCATCGTCGACGCGGAAGCGGTCGGCGAGGCGATCCGGCGCGCGGTCAAGCGCTCCGGTGCCGGTGCCAAGGAAGTCGCGATCGCGATCTCCGGCGACGCCGCGATCACCAAGGTGATCCAGATGCCGCGCAGCCTGCGCGAGCGCGACCTCGAAGCGCAGGTCGAGATGCAGGCTGACCAGTACATCCCATTCCCGATGGACGAAGTCTCGTACGACTTCGAAGTGCTCGGTCCTTCCGAGAAGGACACCGAGACGAATGACGTCTTGTTAGTCGCGACGCGCACGGAAAACGTCGAGCAGCGCCAGGCCGCGGTGAATGCCGCGGGTCTCACGGCGAAGATCGTCGACGTCGAAGCGTTCGCGCTCGAGAACGCCTGCAAACTCATGACGCACCAGATGCCGGATGGCGGCATCGACCGCACCATCGCGGTCGTCGACTTCGGTGCGAGCAGCACCACGTTCAGCGTGCTGCGCAATCTCAAGGTCGTGTACACGCGTGACTTTGCGTTCGGCGGGCAGCAGCTCACCGAAGAAATCATGCGTACCTACGGCCTGTCGATGGAAGAAGCGGGCCGCGCCAAGAAGGAAGGCGGACTGCCGGGCAATTTCCAGGCGGAAGTGCTCGACCCGTTCATCGACGACATGACCCAGCAGGTCAGCCGTTCACTGCAGTTCTATCTCGCCTCCGGCTCCGGCCGCGACCAGCCCGAGAAGATCCTGGTGTGCGGTGGCTGCGCGAACATTTCCGGTGTTTCCGACGTCATCTCCAGCCGCGTGGGCATCTCCGCCGAAAAGGGCGATCCGCTCGGACAGATGAAACTTTCCTCGCGCGCCAAGGCGCAGGCCGTGGCGCGTGATGCCACCGCGCTGCTCACGGCCTGCGGCCTCGCCCTGCGGAGCTTCGACTAATGCCTCGCATAAACCTACTTCCCTGGCGCGACGAAGAACGCAAGGAGCGAAAGCTCAAGTTCCTCGTGGCGCTCGGTGGCGCCGCAGTCGGTGCCTTCCTGGTGGCCTTCGTCGGCTACCTGATGATGGACTCGATGGTCAGTGCGCAGGACGCACGCAATGCGCGGCTCAAGGAGGAAATCTCCGAGCTCGACAAGCAGATCGAGAAGATCAACAGCCTCGAAGCCGACAAGGCGCGCTTCATCGCGCGCATGGATGTCATCGAGAAGCTGCAGCGCTCGCGTCCCGAGATCGTGCACGTGTTCGACGAGATCACCAAGCAGCTGCCTGACGGCGTGTACCTGACCGGCATCACGCAGACCGGCTCGCGCTTCAGGTTCGAAGGTGTTGCCCAGTCATCGACGCGCGTGTCCGCATTCATGCGCAACATCGATGGCTCGAGTTACCTGAAGAATCCGGAGCTCGAAGTCGTCGAGACCAAGCGCAGCGAGGCTGCCGGCGCAACCTTCGTGCTGTTCGCCGACCAGGCCGGCGGCGTCGAAGAGCCCGAGGCCGCCAAGAAGCCGAAGCGCCGTGTCGCGTCGGGGGGTTGAGCCATGAGCATTCTTGACGATCTGAAATCACTCGATCCGAACGACCCGGGGCGCTGGCCACTGCCAGTGCGAGCCGGTGCCGTGGTGCTGTGCTTCGTGGTGTTGTCGGCCGTGTTGTTCTACTTCTTCGTGTGGAGCGACCAGAAGCCGCGCCTCGACCAGGCCGCCGCCCAAGAGGTCGAGCTGCGCAACACTTTCCAGACCAAGCATTCCAAGGCCGTGAATCTCGCGGTCTACCAGCAGCAGCTGGCGGACATCGAGCGCTCCTTCGGTGCATTGCTCCGGCAGCTGCCCGGCCGCACTGAAGTGCCCAGCCTGCTCGTCGACATCTCGCAGGTCGGCGTCGGCGCCGGTCTCGAGGAGAAACTCTTCCAGCCCGCGAACGAGATCAAGAAGGATTTCTACGCCGAGCTGCCGATCAAGATCCGCCTGACCGGTTCTTATCACCAGATGGGTGAGTTCGTGAGTGGCATCGCGGCCCTGCCGCGCATCGTGACGCTGCACGACATCAAGATCCGGCCGGACACCAAGGACGCCTACGACGTGCTTTCGTTCGAGCTGACGGCAAAGACCTTCCGTTACCTCGATGACGCTGAAGTCGCCGCGGAGAAGGGCAAGTCTGCCCCGAAGGGCAAGAAGGGCCGGAAAGGCAAGACCCAGTCGGCTTCGATCGGCTAATGCACGAAAACACAGGTACGGATATGTTTTCGAAATCTCAAAAAAGCTGGCTCCTGATCGCGGGTGTGTTCGCACTCACCAACTTGCTGGCGGCGTGTTCGAGCAAGGATGACGAGCTCGAGCAATTCATCTCAGAAACGAAGAAGCAACCGGGTGGACGCGTCGAGCCGTTGCCGGAGCTCAAGCCATACGAGTCGTATGCGTACGAGTCGGCCAGCCTGCGGTCGCCCTTCATGCCGGGCGGTTCGGGCGGGTCGGGCCCCGGTGTGCGCCCGGATTCGCGTCGCAATCGCGAATTCCTCGAACAGTTTTCGCTCGATACGTTGCGAATGGTCGGCACGCTGCGCCTGGCCGATCGCACGTACGGACTGGTCAAAACCAAGGATGGCCTCGTGCACCGCGTGCTGCCCGGGAATTACATGGGACAGGCCGATGGCCGCGTCACCGAAGTCACGCCTTCGAAGATAAATGTCGTGGAAATCGTTCCGGATGGACTGGGTGGGTACATGGAACGTCCCGCCTCGCTCGCCTTGAACAATTAAAGATTCCACGCCAGGGAGTAGCTGCGAATGAACAAGACATCCTTCCGCCAGTTGGCCGCTTCGACACTGTTCTGGCTCGGTGCCGCGGTTGTCGCCAGCGTCATGGCATCGGCCGCGCACGCACAGGGCACGCCTAACAAGCTCGAGTCCATCGACGTGCAGAACCTGGCGGGCCAACAGTTGCAGCTGACCCTGCACCACTCGGCGCCGCCCGCCGAGCCGGTGGCTTTCACCATCGACAACCCGGCGCGCATCTCGCTGGACCTCGCGAATACTGCGCTGGCGCTGCCCTCGCGCCGCATCGACGTGCGTAGCAGCGGCGTCGACTCGATCCTCGCTGCGGAAGCCTCGGGCCGTACGCGCCTCGTCCTGAACCTCGATCGCGTATTGCCGTACACCACGCGCGTCTCCGGCAATGACGTCATCGTACTGATCGGCGCTGCCGGTTCGCCGAGTGCTGCCGCAGCCGCTTCGAGCGGTGCCTCCGGTTCGCCTGCCGCGCCGCGCTCGGCGTCGGCTGCTCCCTCCGGTCCGCGAGCCATCCGTGGAATCGACTTCCGTCGTGGCGCCGGTGGCACCGGCCGCGTCATCGTGCGCCTGTCGGATCCGCGCACCCCGGCCAGCCTCCGCCAGCTCGGCAACCAGATCGTCGTCGACTTCGCCGGCGCCGAAGTGGCGAGCAATCTCGCACGCCGCTACGACGCCGGTGACTTCGCTACTCCCGTGAGCGGCTTCGATGTCGTGCGCGTGGGCGACGGCGTGCGCGTCGCCATCACTGCGCAGGGCGACTTCGAGCAGCTCGCGTACCAGACCGATGACCAGTACGTGGTCGAAGTCCAGCCGGCCCGCAAGGCCGCCGCCAAGATCGAAGACAAGAAGGTCTACACCGGCGAGCGCCTGACTCTGAACTTCCAGGACATCGAAACGCGCGCGGTGCTGCAGCTGTTGGCGGACGCCAGCGGCCAGAACATCGTGGTCTCGGACTCCGTCTCCGGCAGCGTCACGCTGCGCCTGCAGAACGTTCCGTGGGACCAGGCGCTGGACATCGTCCTGCGCACCAAGGGCCTGGACAAGCGCAAGAACGACAACGTCATCATCGTCGCGCCCACCGAAGAGCTCGCGTCGCGCGAGAAGGCCGAGCTGGCCGCTCGCCAGGACGTCCAGGACCTCGCGCCGCTGCGTTCCGAGTACCTGCAGGTCAACTACGCCAAGGCGGGCGACCTCGCGTCCCTGATCAAGACGCAGGGTGGCTCCGGCTTGTTGTCGAAGCGCGGTTCGGTTTCCGTCGACGAACGCACCAACACGCTGCTGCTGCAGGATTCGGCCGACCGTCTCGATGACATCCGCCGCCTCGTCGGCACGCTGGACATTCCGATCCGCCAGGTGCAGATCGAAGCCCGCATCGTGATCGTCAGCGATGACTTCTCGCGTGAGCTCGGTGTGCGCGCCGGCTTCTCCGGCTTCGATTTCTTCAGCAACAACCTCGGTTACACCAGCGGTTCGGCGCTGGCCAACGACCAGGCTCTCGGTGACTTCCTCGACAACATCAACGATGGCGACGACACCAACAATCTGCCGCCGCCGTTCATCGGTTCGAGCTCACCCGGCGTCGCTCCGCCGCGCTACAACGTGAACCTCCCGGTCGCGAGCCCCGCGGGCAGCATCGCCTACATGCTGCTGGGCCCGGACTTCCTGATCGACCTCGAGCTCTCGGCGGCGCAGGCTGAAGGCCGTGGCGAAGTCATATCGACTCCGCGCGTCATCACGGCGAATCAGCGCGAGGCCAGCATCGAGCAGGGCGTGGAAATCCCGTACCAGGAGTCCGCTTCCTCGGGTGCCACCACGATCTCGTTCAAGAAAGCCGTGCTCGCGCTCAAGGTCACTCCGCAGGTCACCCCGGACAACCGCATCATTCTCGATCTCAACGTCAAGAAGGACAGCGTGGGCCAGGTCATCGTCGGTGGCGCGGGCCAGCAGGTTCCCTCGATCGACACCCGCGAGATCACCACGCAGGTGCTCGTGAACGACGGTCAGACCGTGGTGCTCGGCGGCATTCTCGAGACCGAACGCCGCGAGACCGAAAAGAAGGTGCCGTACCTGGGCGACGTCCCGGTGCTCGGCCGCCTCTTCAAGACCACGGGTCGTACCAACAACAAGGACGAGCTGCTGATTTTCGTGACGCCCAAGATCCTGCGCGAAGGCGTCAACGTTTACTGATTTCCGTTAGCTCCTGAGTCGATTGCGGCCGCCCCCGTCCTGACGAGGGCGGCCGCTTCATTTCCGCTATGCTCGCGCGCCATGTCGCCGCGTACCTCCAACGTATTCCTCATCGGGCCCATGGGTTCGGGCAAGACCGCCGTGGGCAAACACCTCGCGCGCCTGATGCGTGCGCCTTTCCGCGACAGCGACGCCGAGGTCGAATCGCGCACCGGCGTGGACATCTCTTATATTTTTTCGCGTGAAGGCGAGGCTGGCTTCCGGGTGCGTGAACGCGAGGTTCTCGAAGACATCACGCGCGAAAGTCCCATCGTGCTGGCCACGGGTGGTGGGGCGATCCTGCTGGAGGAGAACCGCAAGGTGCTCCACGAGCGCGGTTTCGTCGTCTACCTGCGCACCTCGCTCGAACAGCAGGCGGAGCGCGTCCGCCAGGGGCGCAACCGCCCGCTGCTGCACGATGTGGACCCCCTGACCAAGCTGACCGAGCTCATGAAGATCCGCGCACCTTTATATGAGTCCCTGGCCGATTTCAGCGTGGCAACGGACGGTCGCAAGGTGCACACGGTGGCGGACTCCATATATGCCGCCTTCAAGGCCGCGCAGACTCCGTCCTGAGCCCACATATACTTGGTGTCGAAGTGCAACGCATAGATGTAGACCTGGGAGATCGTAGTTACCCGATTTTCGTCGGCGCGGGCGCCATGGCGCTCACCGAGGAGCTCGATCGTGCGATTCCATCTCGCGATGTCCTGCTGGTGACGAATACCACCGTCGGCCCCCTGTACTCCGACAAGCTGGCTTCGGCCCTCGCTCCGCGGCGCTGTATCGAGGTCGAATTGCCCGACGGCGAGATGCACAAGACGCTCGCCAACGTCTCGCGCATGCTCGACGTACTCGTCGCCAACCGTTTTGCCAGGGATGCCTGCGTGGTGGCGCTCGGCGGAGGCGTGGTTGGTGACATGGCCGGCTTCGCGGCCGCCTGTTATCAGCGTGGCATCGCATTCGTGCAGGTGCCAACCACGCTGCTGTCACAAGTGGATTCCTCCGTCGGTGGCAAGACGGGCGTGAATCATCCCGGTGGCAAGAATCTCATCGGGGCGTTTCACCAGCCGATGGCCGTGTTCGCGGACACCAACACACTCAACACGCTGCCCGACCGTGAGCTGCGCGCCGGCCTCGCTGAAGTCATCAAATACGGACTCATCGTCGATCGTGGGTTTTTCGACTGGCTCGAGGCGCATGCGTCCGACCTGCTGGACCGCGATCCGGATGCCCTCACGCATGCCATCAAGCGGTCTTGCGAGATCAAGGCCGAGATCGTGGGCCGCGACGAACGCGAGCAGGGCGAACGAGCGTTGCTGAACCTCGGCCACACCTTCGGTCACGCCATCGAAAGCGCAACGAACTACAGCACGTGGCTGCACGGCGAAGCCGTGGGTGCCGGCATGCTGCTCGCAGCCGACATGTCCAAGCGCCTCGGGTGGATGAACGCGGCCGACGTGGAAAGGGTGGAAGGCATCCTGCGTCGCTTCGGATTGCCGGTGGACGTCAGTGCGCTGTCCGCCGGCACGCTCGCCGAGAAGATGAAGATCGACAAGAAGGTTGCCGCCGGACGCATAAGGCTCGTGTTGCTCAAGGCCATCGGGAAGTCCGTCGTAACCGGTGAATACGCGGACGCCGCCTTGCGTGAGACGCTCCAGGCGCGCTGCGGATAGCCCATGAACCAGCCGCTCGCGTCGTACGCCGCGATCGACGAGGAGAGTCGCGGCCGGCGTCATGCCGAGCCCCCGCCGCGATTTCGCAGCGAGTTCCAGCGTGACCGCGACCGGATCATCCATTCGAACGCGTTCCGGCGGCTCGTCTACAAGACCCAGGTTTTCGTGAACCACGAGGGTGATCTGTATCGCACCCGGATCACGCATTCACTGGAAGTCGCGCAGATCGGCCGAACCGTGGCCCGCGCGCTGCGCATCAATGAGACTCTGACCGAGGCGATCTGCCTCGCCCACGATCTCGGCCACACTCCATTCGGTCACGCCGGCCAGGATGCGCTCAACGAATGCATGCGCGAATACGGAGGCTTCGAACACAACCTGCAATCGCTGCGCGTGGTCGACGAGCTCGAGGAACGATACGCCGATTTCCCAGGTCTCAATCTCACCTTCGAGTGTCGCGAAGGCATCCTCAAGCATTGTTCGGCCCAGAACGCCCGCAGGCTCGGAGAGGTTGCGCGGCGCTTCCTCGAAAGAAAGCAGCCCGGTCTGGAAGCACAACTTGCCAACCTCGCCGATGCAGTCGCCTATAACAATCACGACGTCGATGACGGAGTCCGCGCAGGCCTCATCGATGTCGACGAACTGCGGGACGTGCGAATCTTTTCGAAGTTCCACGCCGCGGTGGTCGAAAGGTATCCCGGCGTTTCGCCGCGGCGACAGCTCTACGAGACGATCCGTCGCATGGTCGACTACCTCGTCAGCGATCTGATCATGCAGTCGGCCCGCAATATCGAGGACGCGAACGTGGAGAGCATCGACGCAGTGCGGGATCGCCAGCAGCCGCTGATCTCGCTGAGCGAGACGGTGCTGGAGGAGCACCAGGAACTGAAGCGCTTCCTGCGAACCAAGCTCTACAATCACCCCAAGGTCAGGGAAGTCATGGACGAGGCCCGCGGCACACTCAAGGACTTGTTTGATGCCTACCTCCGGGATCCCACGCTCCTGCCGCCCGAGCACCAGGCTGTCGTTCTACGCGCCGATGCTGACGGCGGAGTTCCTGCACGCGCGCGCGTGGTGGCGGATTACGTGGCGGGGATGACGGATAGGTTTGCTTTTACAGA
>DATEII010000035.1:0-13213 GCA_035279135.1 Steroidobacteraceae bacterium | reverse complement strand
GAATGTTGGAAGACGAGCAGCTTGCGCATGCGCGGGCAAGTCTGTCATACAGCTCGCATGATCACGTTGAAATCGAGCAAGGCTTCCAAGCCTGTTGAAGTTCGTTGCGAAGACAATTTGCGCGAGCAGGGCCAGTGGCTGGCGGACACCATCGCGGAATTCGAAGCCCGCGGTCGCGCCCTTGATGACGGTGTTGCCGTCCAGGTCGGCTGGACCACCTTCGTGCTGCGCCAGCAGCCGGAAGGTTCGCTGCGCGTGTGCGAGCCGGACTATGCCGCGGATCCCTTCAAGACTCTGCGTCCTGAAGTCACGACCTCGTTGACGGTGCTGGTCGCGCAGATGGACCTGGTGCGCGCGATGCTCACCGAGCCGATGCCCTGCCGTTTCGACCAGAAGCTGGTGGTGCGCAAGGGCGCGCTGGACGAGGCGCGCATCTTCGCGAATCGGCAGCCGCCGAATGGCGACGACTCGGGCTGGTACATCGGCCCGGCGCACGACGGTCGCCCCGCGCCGCCGCCGAAGGCCGAAGACCTCGAATCGATGCGCCTGTACCAGCTGCTGCAGCGTCGCCCGGCCATCCTGTACGCGATGGCACTGCCGCCCGGATATACCGTGGTGTGGAACGGCCACACCATCGAGGCACTGGCCGATCCGCAGGGCCAGAACCAGTGGCATCCGCCGCGCTGAGTACGCTGTCGAAAACCTGACCGGCCATTCGACCAAGGGGAGCGGCAATCCGCCGCAGGCATGGGACGCAGCATGATCAATGTTCTCGAACGGCCGGCGCTCACCGTCGTCGGTATGGCGATCCAGACCCAGCCGAGGTCGGCCGAGATCCCGGCGCTCTGGCCGAAGTTCGTGGCGCGCATGGCGGAAATCCAGGACCTCGGCGAACCGCTGGTTTCGTACGGCGTCATGCAGTATCACGCCGGTGCGCCGGCGCCGCTGTTCTACATGGCCGGCGTCTCGGTCTCCTCCGATGATCGCGTGCCGTCCGGGATGGAGAGCCTGGTGCTCGCCGCCGGCACCTACGCCGTGTTCCGCTATCCGCTGTCCGGTCTCGGCAAGGGCTTCGGCGAGATCTTCAACCGGCTGCTGCCCTCATCCGACTACCAGCAGGCCGCGGGGCCGTACTTCGAGCGTTACGACGAGGCGTTCGACCCGGGCAATCCGGCTTCCCTCGTCGAGATCTATCTACCCGTGCGCGAACGGACCTCGGGGAGATGAGCGCACCGGCGTACCGCTGGGTCATCGTCGCACTGGGCGGTCTCATGGGCTGTGTGGCCATCGGCGCGATGTTCTCGCTGGCGGTGTTCCTCACGCCCATGTCCGACGAGACCGGCTGGTCGCGCGCCGGCATTTCGTTCGCGATGACCATCAACTTCCTGGTGATGGCGTTCGGCTCGTTCGGCTGGGGAGCGGCCAGCGACCGCTGGGGTGCGCGCGGGGTCACGATGTGCGGCGCCGTGTTGCTCGGCACGGCATTGACGCTCGCCAGCCGCGCCGAATCGCTGCCGGCGTTCCAGCTCACCTTCGGCGTGCTGGTGGGCCTCGCGGCCAGCGCCTTCTTCGCGCCGATGATCGCCACGGTCACGGGCTGGTTCGAGACGCGCCGCAATCTCGCCGTGTCGCTGGTCTCGGCCGGCATGGGCATGGCGCCGCTCACGATCTCGCCGTTCGCGAGCTGGCTCATCACGCATCATGGCTGGCGCGCCGCGATGTTCTGGATCGGCATCATGGCCTGGGCGATGCTGATCCCGGCCGCGCTGTTCGTGCGTCGTCCGCCGGTGGCGGCGGGGAACACGGCATCGGCCCCAACCAGGCCGGACAAGTCCGAAGTCGGCCGCGCGCTCACGTCGCCGCAGTTTCTCGTGCTTGGTTTCACCTTCATGTTGTGCTGCATGGCTCACTCGGGCCCGATTTTCCACGTCGTGAGCTACGCGATGTATTGCGGGCTCGGCCCGATGGCGGCCGTGAGCGTGTACAGCGTCGAAGGCCTCGCGGGTCTCGGCGGCCGCGTGGTGGTGGGACTGCTCGCGGACCGGTTCGGCGCCAAGCGCGTGCTCATCTGCATGCTGATCACGCAGGCGCTCGCCATCGCCGCCTACCTACAGGTCAACGAGCTCTCGGAGTTCTACACGCTGGCGGTGATCTTCGGCGTGGCCTACGGCGGCGGCATGCCGCTGTATGCGTCACTGGCGCGCGACTACTTCGGCCAGCACATCATGGGCACGGTGTTCGGCGCCGCCACCATGCTATCTAGTCTCGGGATGGCGATCGGGCCGGTTGCCGGCGGCTGGGTGTTTGATACATTCCACAACTACGCGTGGCTCTATATTGCGTCAGCGGCCGTGGCCGTCGGTGCCGTATTGCTCGCGTCGTTCTTCCCCAAACCCACGCGAACACCCGCACTGGCAACCTGAATGTACAAACTCCATGGCTTCTCCCAATCCGGCAACGCTTACAAGGTCGCGGTGCTGCTGCAGGCGCTGCGGCAACCGTGGGAACCGGTCCACATGCCATTCTCGGACTTCGCCGGCGGTGTGCCGCGCTCGGATGCCTGGCGGCAAAGCGTCAACGTGATGGGCGAGGTGCCCATCCTCGAAACGGGCGACAAGAGGCTGACGCAGTCCGCGGCCATCATGCTGTACCTCGCCGACAAACACGGCCAATACGGCGGCCAGGATGACGATGAGCGCCAGGAAGTCATGCGCTGGCTGTTCTTCGACAACCACAAGTTCACCAGCTACTTCGCGTCCTGGCGTTTCACGAAGTCGTTCGCGCCCGTGGCGCCGGACCCGGGCGTGGAGAAATGGCTGCGCGGCCGCATCGACAATGCGTTCGGCATCGCGGAACGCCACCTCGAGAAGCGCGAATACGTGGTCGGCTCGAAGCCCACCATCGCGGACATGTCGATGTGCGGCTACGTGTATTACCCGCCGGAAGAGAGCGGCTACGATTTCGCGCAGCAGTTTCCCGCCATCGCGCGCTGGCGCGAGCGTCTGAAGACGCTGCCCGGCTGGAAGCCGCCTTACGAGCTGTTGCCCGGCGAACGCATCCCGCCGCGCTGGTGATCGGCCCGCGTTCGGGACGATTGCGTCCCGACGCTTCGCGGCCGTAAACCCCGCGTGTAGTCTCCCCGTCTCACGGGGGTGGCTCATGGCGACTAACAACATCGCGTTGCGTTCGATCCTGCTCGGCGGCTCGTGCGCCGGGCTCGCGGATTTCATCTATCCGACGCTGCGCAAGGTCGCGGCCGGCGGCTCGTGGATGGATCCGTGGAAAGGCGTGGCGAGCGGCTTGCTCGGCCAGGCCGCGCGCGACGGCGGCGTCGGCATGGCGCTGCTCGGCGCAGCGCTGCATTTCTTCATCTGCCTGTCGGGCGCGGCGTTGTTGTGGTTGCTCGTGAGCCGCGTGAAGTTCCTGCCGCGGCAGTGGTTCGTGCTCGGGGTGCTTTACGGGCTCGCGGTGCTCGCGACCATGAACTACATCATCCTGCCGCTGTCGCAGATCGGCCGATCCATCTATCCACTGGGGAACATGCACGTGACCGCGTTCTGGCACATCGTGCTGGTGGGGATCCCGACGGCGTTCTTCGTCTCGCGTGGGCTCAGAACGGCCCTTCCCAGACCGATCTAGTCTGCCAGTTGAACTTGATCGTCAGCACGCGCGCCACGAAGAACGCGCCCACGCAGATCCAGGCCGCCTCTTTGGGAACGATGGCGAGCTGGCGCACCAGCGTGAGATAGACCGCGCAGGCGGCTAACAAGGTGAGCGAGGAGAATTGTCCCGGACGCATCAGCGTCGGGACCTCGTTGACCACGATGTCGCGCAACATGCCGCCGGCCACGCCGTTGGCGACGCCAACGAAGATCACCGCGGGTATGGGCAGGCCCCGGTCCTCGGCGAGTTGCATGCCGAATACCGCGAAGGCGGGCGTGCCCAGCGCGTCGATGAGGTCGACGATCTTCTTGATGGTTTCGGAACCGATCAGCCGGTGCAGTGGGTGGCCGAAGAAGGCCGTGCCCACCGTCGCGCCCACGATCAGCGAAAGATAGGCGGGGTTGGTCAGGAACACCGGGGTGCGGTCGAGGAACACCGCGTCGCGCAGCAGACCGCCGCCCGTGGCCGAGAGCATGGCCACCACGAACACGCCGATGATGTCGAAGCGCCGCTGGATCGCCACGATGGCGCCGCTGACCGCCCAGGTGAACGTGGCGACGTAGTCGAACAGGACGGGAACCTGGAAGTCGGAGTCGGTCATGGCGCGCGATTGTCGCTCCATCCGACTCGACAGCGTTAGCATCCGCTCCATGTCGGCACACAAGGATGTCATCGAGCGGTACATCGAGGGTTTCCGGCGCGGGGACCACTCGCAGGTGCTTTCGTGCCTCACCGATGACGTGGTCTGGGTGCTGCACGGCCACCTCGCGGTCCATGGCAAGGCCGCCTTCGAGGCGGAGATCGCCAGGGATCTGTTCGAGGGAACGCCATCGCTGCACGTCGATCGCATGGTCGAGGAGGGTGATGCGGTGGCGGTCTGCGGCCGGGGCCAGGTCACGCGCAAGGGTGGTGAGATCGCGCACTTCGCCTTCAGCGAACTGTTCCTGTTCGCAGGAAGCCGCATCTGCCGGCTCGAAACCTGGCACGTCTGGACCTCGTCCACAGCCGCGTTATGACCGCGTCCCGGCGCGGGTACGTCTGTACTTGACGCAACTGCTGGCCGTCTTATCGTTGTCCGCAGCGATGAGCGGTGACAACGAAGAGCTGTTGCGTTTGTTCGTCGACGAGGCGCCGGTCGCGATCGCCATGTTCGATCGCGACATGCACTACATCGCGGCCAGCCGCCGCTGGATCAGCGACTACGGCCTGGACGGCAAGGCGCTGCGCGGCCGCTCCCACTACGACGTCTTTCCGGACCTGCCCGTACATTTCCGCGCGCGCCACCGCCAGGGACTGGATGGTGAAGTGGTGGGCGCCGCCGAGGAGCGGTTCGAACGCGCCGACGGCCGCGTGTACTGGATCCGCTGGGAGCTCCGTCCCTGGTACGACTCCGCGGGCGTGGGCGGCATCATCCTGTTCACCGAGGACATCTCCGAGCGCAAACGTTCCGAGGAAAACATCCTGCAACTCAACGCGGACCTGGAGTCACGCGTGCGCGATCGCACGTCGGAGCTCGAGGAGACGGTCGCGGAATTGCAGCAGGCGCTGGCCGACGCCGAAGGACTGCGTCGCGAATTGCGCGAGCAGGCCATCCGCGATCCGCTCACCGGCTTGTTCAACCGTCGTTACCTCGAGGAAACGCTGCACCGCGAAGTGGCGCGCGCCACGCGCGCGCAGTCGACGCTCGGCATCGTGATGCTCGATCTCGACAAGTTCAAACTACTGAACGACACCTTCGGCCACACGGCCGGCGACGCCGCGCTGCGCGAAGTCGGGCACCTGCTGCGCGAGAACGTGCGTGCGGGCGACGTCGCCTGCCGTTATGGCGGCGACGAATTCATCGTCGTCATGCCGGATACCAGCCTCGAGAACGCCGGCCGCAAGGCGCAAGTCTTGTTCGAGCTGTTCAAGCGGTCGCCCTCGTGCCTGGAATCCTCGATGGGCGTGGTGGCATTCCCCTCGCACGGCGCCGTGGGCGTGGACCTCCTCAGGGCGGCGGACGCGGCTTTGTACCGAGCCAAGCAGGGCGGCGGGAACCGCATCGTCGTCGCCTGAGGCGGTTCAGGAACCCGGCTTGGTGATGCGCTGGTGCGTCTCGTTGATCTGCATGATCGCGGCCGAGCCGTAGTACCTGTGGTATTCCGCCACCATCTCGCCACTCGCGATCACGGGATCGGTGGCCGTGAGTAGTTTGGCCTCCTCGATGTCCTGCACCGCGAAGATGAACATGCCGCGCCAGCCGTCGACGCCATCGAAGGGGCCCGCGAGCACGAGCTTGCCCTGGTCGGCGAGTCGCTGGATGTTCGCGAAGTGGCCCTTGAACATCTCGTCACGTTCCTTGCCCTGCGGTTTGGGCGTGGGTCCGGTCTTGAGGATCACCATCACGTACTGCCGCATGCCGTGATCGTCGCCGCCGAGTTTCGAAGCCAGCTGCGGGTCGAAAGCCGGGGCGGGCGCCTCCGCGGCCGAAAAGCCGGCGAAGCCACACAAGATCAACGCTGCGAATGATGAACTGATTTTGCGCATGGGTCCTCCCGGCGGACAGGGTAGGCCCGGGCGCGGGCCCGCGCCAGTTATCGCGCGTTGGACTCTGGCCTGCAGGCCGCGCAGCAAATAAGCTCCGCGGTGTGAAGTCGAAACAGTCGAGGGGAGACGACTCCCCCCGCGCCGGCGCACTCAGTGCGCTCGGCCTGCGCGTATTCCTGGTGGCCGCCGTGAGCCTGGTGCCGGTCGCGTTGCTCTCGGCAGCGCTGCTGGTGTCCAACGCGCGCGAGCAACGCGAGCACCTGTACCGCGGAGCCGAGGACACGGTGTACGCATTGCTGAACGCCGTGGATGCCGAGCTCAAGAGCACCGCCGCGGCGCTCGACGCATTCGCCGCCAGTCCGCGCCTCGCGCGCGGCGACTTCGACCGGCTGCGCGAAGAAGCGCTGCAGCTGCTGGCGCGCCGTCCTTCGTGGGTCAACGTGGTCGTGTCGACTCCCGACGCGGTCCAGCTCATGAACGCACGCGTGCCGGAAGGTGTCCCCCTGCCGAGCCGTCTCGCGCCGGAGTCCATCGCGCGCGCCGCAGCGGCGCGCCGCCCCGTCGTCGGTCGAGTGCTGTATTCGCCGGTGGTCAAGCAGTTCGTGGTCGCCGTGCTCGTGCCAGTGGAACGCGACGGGGTCGTGCGCTACGTGATCACCGGCGTCATCCGGCCGGAATCCATTCTCGAGCTCATCGATCTGCAGAAGCTCGCGCGCCATGGGGTCATTTCCATCCTGGACCAGGAGCAGCGCGCCGTCGCGCGTTCACTGAATCATCCCGACGCCGTCGGCAAACCGCCCTCGGATGACCTGCTGAAGCTGATGCAACAGCGAGGCGAGGGAGGACGCGGCGTCACGCGCACTCTCGAGGGCAAGTCGGTCTACACGGTATTCCGGCGTTCGCCGTATTCGGGCTGGACAGTGGCCATGGGTATTTCGCGCGACGCCATCGATTCTCCGCTGCGTCGCTCGTACGCCATGCTCGGTGGCGCCATCATCATTTCCATCCTGCTCGGGCTGGGTGCCGCGCTCCTCGTGGGCCGCGGCATCGTGCGACCGATGCGCGAGCTCGAGGAAAACGCCGAGCGCGTGGGTGTCGGCGAAGCGCCGCAGATGCCACGCACGCGGCTCTCGCAGGTGCGGCGTGTAGGGGCGGCACTGGTCAACGCCCACGCGCAGCGGGAGGACGCGTTGCATCGGGAGCGTGAAGCGCGCCTCGCCGCGGAGCAAGCCAACAAGGCCAAGGACGAGTTCCTCGCGATGCTCGGCCACGAGCTGCGCAACCCGTTGGCCGCGATCAGCAACGCATCGCTGATCATCGAGAAACACCGGGAATCACTCGGCGCGCAGGTGGCTTCGGCCACCGGCATCATCGGCCGGCAGGCCAAGCATCTCTCGCGGATCACCGACGATCTGCTCGACGCCGGCCGCGTGATCCTCGGCAAGATCTCCCTGGCGCGCGAGCCGGTCGACCTGGCCGCCGCGGTGCGCACCACGCTCGACGCGCTGCGCAGCTCGGGTCGCCTCGCCGGTCACACCGTCGACACGCAACTCGAAACGCAGTGGGTGAATGCCGATCCCACGCGGCTCGAACAGGTGATCTCGAATCTCTTCATCAATGCCGTGAAGTACACGCCCGCGAGCGGACGCATCGCGGTGCTCGTGACACACGAGGCGGGTGCCGCGCTGCTGCGCGTCGACGATACGGGCATCGGCCTGGAGCCCGACCTGCTGCCCCGCGTGTTCGATCTGTTCGTGCAGGGTGAACGTGCGCTGGACCGCGCGCAGGGTGGCCTCGGCATCGGCCTCACGGTCGTCAGGAGGCTCGTCGAGCTGCATGGCGGCACGGTGCGCGCGCAGAGTGCCGGCACGGGCAAGGGTTCGTCGTTCATGGTCAGTCTGCCTGCCATCGATGCGCCGCCGGTGCGCGCCCCCGACAAGGTGCCGGCGTCGACGCGCAGCCGCGAGGTGGCGGTCATCGAAGACAACGCCGATGCGCGCAGCTCGCTGCGCATGCTGCTGGAGCTCGACGGCCACCGCGTGCACGAAGCGGAGGATGGTCCTGCCGGAATTGCGTTGCTCGAGGCGAACCTGCAGATCGATTTCGCCATCGTCGATATCGGACTGCCCGGTGCGAGCGGTTACGCGGTGGCACAGGCGGTGCGGCGGGCACGCGGTGATTCCGTGCGCCTCGTCGCGATGTCAGGTTATGGTGCCGAACGCGATATCGATCGCGGCCGCCAGGCCGGCTTCGATGCGTACCTGATCAAGCCCGTGGACTCCGCCGTGCTCCGGCGCGAGCTCGCGTCCGGGAGCTGATCCCGGATTGCAAGCGTTCGCTGCCGTCGACTTCACCGCGGGCGCTGGCTACATGCCGCGGAAACGGTACTGAAACGCGCTGCTGACCGGCAACACTTCCGCATGCCCGCGGACCGTGAGCCTGAGCTTGCCGTCTTCGTCCTTCTCCACGGTGCGGATCGCACCCACGCGCACGATCACACTGCGATGCACCTGCCAGAACGTCTCCGGATCCAGTGCCGCGACCAGCTCCTTGAGCGGCGTGCGGATGTGTCCCTCGCTTTCGGCGGTCACGACGCGCGTGTACTTGTCCTGCGCCTGGAAGAACAACACTTCGTCGATGGCGAACATCTTCATGGAGTTGCCGACGCTGGCCGTGATCCACTTGATGCTCTTGCCGCCCGGGGCGAGACGCGACTGCACCATGTCGATCAACGCGGCCATGCCGACCTGCGTGCCGGCGGCGAGCCGTGCGCGCGTGCGTTCCAGCGCGCGTCGCAGGCGATCGCGCGCCACGGGCTTCTGTAGATAGTCCACGGCGCCTTCGTCGAAGGCGCGCAGCGCGTATTCCTCGTACGCCGTCACGAAGATCACCTGGCAGTGGTCGCCGGCGGCGCGCGCCACTTCGAGCCCGCTGATGCCGGGCATGCGGATGTCGAGGAACGCCACCTGCGGACGATGCTGCTCGAGCGCCTGCAACGCGGCCAGCCCGTCTTCGCACTCGGCGACCACGTCGAGCTCGGGCCACAATTCGGCGAGCAGTGCGCGCAGCTCCTGGCGCTGCGGGAGCTCGTCCTCGGCGATCAGCGCGGTCGGTCGCGTCATGCGGGGCGCGGCTCCAGCGGCGTGACCAGGCGCGCGATCACGCCGCCGTACGCGCGCTCCAGCAGCTCGAGCTGCGCGGCACTGCCGAAACGCGTGAGCAGCTGCGCGCGGATGTTGGCGAGCCCCGTGCCTTCGCCCATGCCGAGCGTCAGTCCGGCGCCGTCATCCTCGACGGTCACTTCGAGTTTGTCGTTCACGACGTGCGCCACCAGCGTCACGCGCGTGGCCCCTGGCTTGGGCTCGGCACCGTGCTTGATGGCGTTCTCGACCAGCGAGATCAGCAGCAGGGGAGGAAACGGCAGCTCGCGCAATTCCGGCGGCAGCCGCAGCTCCACCTGCAGACGTTCGCCCAGCCGCACCTTCATGAGCTCGAGATAACTCGCGCAGATGTCGAACTGCTCGCCGAGCGTGGATTGCGACTGCCCGGTCTGCGCGCGGATCTTCGGCAGCGTGGCGCGCAGGTGCTGGGCCAGCGCGTCGATGGTCCGCGCGGCGCGCTGCGGATCGGAAGTGACCAGCGAACGCACCGAGGCCAGCGTGTTGAACAGGAAATGCGGCTCGACCTGGGCCTGCAGCACGGTGAGGCGCAGGTCTGATTCACTCTTCTGCGCGCTGATCTTCTCGAGCTCGACGCGGCGCCAATGCTCCGCCCAGCGCTTCCGCTCGGAGAAGTACACGGGAAGTGCCAGTCCGCCGCTCGCGATGAACAGGATCAGCAGGTCCTTCAACACGTCGAGCGCGCGTCGCACGAACAGGTGCAGGTCGACGGTGGGCTGCATCTTGGGCGAGGCGTGCGAGCCGTGCAGACCCATCAGGTGGTCGTGGTACTGCGCGGCGAGGTCATCGGCCCAGCCGCCCAGGAAAATGCCGGCGATCACGGCGGCCACGATGAAGGCGCGCTCCACGCGCAGCGGCCAGCCGCGGTGGCGGAAGAACGCGGCGATCATCGGGCCCGCGCCCACCAGCACCACATTGGCCAGCCCGCAGGCCAGCGAGACCGCGATGCCTTCCCAGACGCTCCTCACAAACAACCCGTGCGAGGCGCCGAAAATCGCGCCCGCGAACAGGCCCAACGAACCGAACAGCACCGTGCGCCGCCAGGCCCATGGCCAGCTGAACACCGTGTACTGCTGGTAGAAGCGGATGACCGCGGATTCGCCCGCCGCCACATCGGGTGGCAGCGGGCGCGTGAGTGCGTGCGATGGCTCTCTCATTCCGGCCGCGATGTTACGCCTCAGCGGATGTCGTGGTCTCGCAGCGCCTTCTCCAGCGCGTCTTTCGGGATGCGGGGGCGGATGGTCGGATAGAACTGCGCGAAGGTGCCGCCGAACGCGCCATGCTGGACGTGGCAGCGCACGCAGGCGCTGCCCGGCGCCACCGGATCACCGGTCGTGGACCTGGGGCCAAACATGTAGAAGGCATGTCCTTCCTCGTTGTCCGGGTCGATGAGGTGGATCTCGTAGTTGGTGAGGTCCGCCTGCGTGAAACCATGCTGGTTGATGGAACGCTCCTGCGTATCGGCGTCGTAGAAGGAGAGCAGGAACATCGAGCCCGGCGCATACGTGCCGTGTTCGATGAAGTAGCGATAGGCCGTGGGCTCCATGAGCGCGACCTGGAACTGCCCGGGCCGCGCCGCGTTGAACGAGCCCGGGTTGTAGCCCATGCCGAGCGAGGTGCCGAGGAATACCCAGTGGTCGAGATCGGCCGGCTTCTGCAACTCGCCGTCCTGGGTGATCCGGGCGACGTCGAGTTTTTCAGGCTGCACGGCGATGGCCGCCGCGCCCGCGGCCGCGGCGGTCACCAGCGCAAGGCCGGCCAGTAGTTTGCGTTTCATGGAACCCTCCCAGGTGTTGGTCTGGGACGGAACTTAGGCGGGCGCGCCCGCGGATTCAGGCCGTTGCGACGAAGGCCCGTATCCCGAGGATGAAACCCGCCGCCCGGTGGACGGGCGGATCAGCCCGCGCCGCGGCCGTCGATGACTTCGCGGGCCACCGTGAGTGCATTGATGGCGGCCGGAAAGCCGGCATACACCGCCATCTGCAGGATGACCTCGATGATCTCCTGCGGGCGGCAGCCGACCTTGAGGGCGCCTGCGATGTGCACGCGCAGCTGCGGCTGCGCATTGCCGAGCGCCGTCAGCGCGGCGACGGTGGCGAGCTGGCGCGTATGCAGGTCCAGGCCCGGCCGGGCCATGACATCACCGTACGAGAAATCGACGATCCAGTCCGCGAAATCGGGAGCGATGCCGCGCAGGTTCTCGATGACCGCGACACCGGCTTCGCCGGTGATCTCGGCCAGCGCGCGCATTCCGCGCGTGCGGCGATCGTCGCTGTAACTAACTACCTCGGCGCGCGCCGGGCCGGGCTGGTCCAGCGGGTCGTGCGGGAAGAGCGGGGGTGCGGGTTCGTCGAAGATGCGTTCTATGCGCTGGGTTTTCATGGCGCGAAAGGTTACCGGCTGCTCCGTGGAGCGGCTGTCAGACTTGGGGAGGAGTGCGCCGGAACCAGGCGCGGATTCCTGCGAGGCACTGCCATTTGACGTTGATTCCACACCGGCCGCGCGTCGGAAACCGGCGCTGCGCCGAAATGGTTCACCCAGCGGCCACGCAAGCGCGAGCTCGCGCTGCCATTCGTAACGAATCCGTAATCCCGCCGTCAGGTCGGGATCAGGCGCCGGGTGAGCAACAGGTCACGCACGATAGCTAGTCGCAGCGCGCCGCGGCCCGGGAGACTGTGGCAGACTGCGTCGCGATGTCGGAAACAGTCCCACACAGGCCTTCATTGCTGCGATCACGCGATCACCGCGCCCACGTGACCAACGTGGAGCTGTTCTTCGATCTCGTGTTCGTGTTCGCCGTCACGCAGCTCTCGCACACGCTGCTCGAGCACCTGTCCTCGGCCGGTGCGTTGCAGACGGGCTTCCTGCTGCTCGCGGTGTGGTGGGTGTGGATGTACACCTGCTGGTTCACCAACTGGGTCGACCCGGATCGCCCGACGGTCCGCATGTTGATGTTCCTCATGATGCTGGCCGGGTTGCTGATGTCGGCCGCGATACCGAATGCCTTCAATCATGAAGGACTGCTGTTCGCCATCGCGTATTCCTTCATCCAGGTCGGTCGCACGTTGTTTGCCGTGGCGGCCTCGCGCGGGCGCGAGCCCGTGATCCATCGCAACTTCCTGCGCATCGTCGCGTGGCTCGCGGTGTCGGCGGTGATCTGGATCTGGGGCGGATTGCTGGAAGGCGCCGGGCGGGTGATGACGTGGGTATTGGCGTTGTCGCTGGAGATTTTCGGACCGACCATCGGGTACTACGTGCCGGGCATCGGCCGTTCGGCCACTTCGGACTGGAAGATCGACGGCGCGCACATGGCAGAGCGTTGCTCGTTGTTCGTGATCATCGCGCTCGGTGAATCCATCCTGGTCACGGGCGCCACGGCGGCGGGTCACCCGGCCACGGTGCCCGCGGTGTGCGCATTCCTGGTCGCCTTCCTCGGCAGCGTCGCGATGTGGTGGATCTACTTCAACATCGGCGCCGAGCGCGGCAGCCGGCAGATCGCAGGCTCCGCCGACCCGGGGCGCGTGGCGCGCGCCGTGTACACGTATTTCCACATCCCGATCATCGCCGGAATCGTGGTGTGCGCGGTCGGTGACGAGATCACCATTGCGCATCCGGATGGCCACCTGGACGCGGCCGAGGCCGCCTGCTTGTTAGGCGGTCCCGCGCTGTACCTGGCTGGCAACATCTTCTTCAAGCGCGCGAGCGCGCGCTACTACCCGCTCTCACACCTGGTCGGACTCGGTTGCTGGTGCTGCTCGCGCCGGTGGCACTACGCCTGACGCCGCTGCTGCTCGGCGCGGCGACTACGGTGGTGTTGATCGTGGTCGCGGTGTGGGAAACGCGCT
>DATEII010000034.1:0-13179 GCA_035279135.1 Steroidobacteraceae bacterium | reverse complement strand
CGCCGGAACCCGGAGTGACTTCCCGCCAGCTCCCCGCGGGCGCGTCGATGAGTCCGGCGAACGGCGACGACGAGAGATTGATCGCCACGACCAGGCTCTCACCGGCATTCGCGCGCTCGAAGCTCAGCACGCGGCGGTCGTCGCTGTTGCCGAGCCAGCGCACGCTGCCGCGCGTGAACGCCGCGTGGCCGCGCCGCAATGTCGCGAGCCCCCGGTAGTAAGTGTCGACCTGCGGCCGGCGCTCGGCCATCGACCAGGCGACGGGCATGCGCTCGAACAATGCAGGTGCCGCGGATTCCGTGGTGTCGCCCACTTCCATGCCGTTGTAGAGCAGCGGCACTCCATCGAGCGTGAACATCAGCGCGGAGGCTGCGAGCGCTGCAGGCAGCCCGACCTGGCCCGTGGCACGCAGCTGGTCGTGATTGTCCGAGAACCGCAACCGAAGCGCACCGCGTGGATACAGCGCCTCGTCCCGCTCCCAGGCGGCACGCACCGCCGATGCAGGCGCGCGCCCGGCGAGTGCCTCGTTCACGACATGGTAGAAATTCCAGGCGTAGTCGACGTCGAACGCCCGTTGCAGCAGCAGCGGGTCGTCCGCCTCGGCGAGTAACGCCAGATTCGGGCGCACGCGGTCGAGCTCGGGTCGCACGGCCTCCCAGAAGTCACGCGGTACTCCGGCGGCATAGTCGCAGCGAAAACCATCGAGGTCGTAGTCGCGCAGCCAGCGCACCAGCATGTCGCGCATGTAGGCGCGCAACCCCGGGTTCGAATAGTCGAGTTGCGCCACGTCGACCCAATCCGGGTTCGGCGGCACGATACGGCCGCTGGCGTCGTGCTTGTACCAGTCGGGATGCTTCATCAGCGTCGAATCCCACGACGTGTGGTTCGCGACCACGTCGATGAATACCTTGATGTCGCGCTTGTGCGCGGCGGCCACCAGTTCCTCGAGATCCTGCGCGGTGCCGTATTCCGGGTTGATGCCGTCGTAATCGCGAACGGCGTACGGACTCCCGAGCGTACCCTTGGACTTCTCCTTGCCGACCGGGTGGATGGGCATGAGCCAGATGACGCTCACGCCCAATGATCTCAGCCGATCGAGCTGCGCGGTGACGCCGTCGAAGTCACCACTGGCCGAGAACGCGCGCGGGAAGATTTCGTAGATCACCGCATCGCGCAGCCAGGCGGGACTGGTACGTGCGACCGGGCGCGTGTCGGCGCCGACGGCAATGGAAGCGGTGACCGTGAGCCACACGGCGAACGCCGTGAGCCATGCCTTCATCTTCAACCGCATTCGCTCCCTCAGGTTTTGTCGCAGTCGGCGCGACCTTAACAGTGCGTGCGCGACGCTCCCGGTGAATACGTATGCACGTAGTTGCGCGCGCGAGCTCGTGAATGACAGCCCGAAAAAAGAAAGCCTCGCCAACCGAGGGGGTCAGTCGGCGAGGCTTAACGAACCCCGGTTCACCGGAGTCCGATTGGTCCGCGAGTGCAGGCGGAGTCGAGATGAGACAGGTGCGAATGGTAGGTCCCGGCTTCCTTTCGGGACAACAAAGTGCATACGTATTCAGGCTGAATACGTATGCATGTGGCAGAGCTTCATGGTCGCTGCGGTAAGCTGCGGCCGGATGAATCAAGCCGTCCAACGCATGCCCGCGAGCCACCCCGCGCGTCCCTGGTGGCGCGGCGCCACTATCTACCAGATCTACCCGCGCAGTTTTCTCGATACCAACGGGGACGGCATCGGCGATCTTCCCGGCATCCTCGCGCGGCTCGACTATGTCGCATCGCTGGGCGTGGACGCGGTCTGGATCTCGCCGTTTTACAAATCACCGATGGCCGACTTCGGTTATGACATCGCCGACTACCGCGCCGTCGATCCGATCTTCGGCACGCTGGAAGACTTCGACCGGATCGTCGCGCGCGCCCATGAGCTCGGCGTCAAGGTGATCATCGACCAGGTGCCGAGTCACACCTCCGACCAGCACGCCTGGTTCACGGAGAGCCGGCAGAGCCGCGACAATCCCAAGGCCGACTGGTACGTGTGGGCCGAGGCGCGCGCCGACGGCACGCCGCCCAACAACTGGCTGTCGATCTTCGGCGGCGTGGCCTGGACCTGGGAGCCGCGACGCGGCCAGTACTACCTGCACAATTTCCTGAAGAACCAGCCCGACCTGAATTTCCACAACCCGGACGTCCGGCGCGCCACGCTCGACAACATGCGTTTCTGGCTCGATCGCGGCGTCGACGGCCTGCGCCTCGATGCCATCAACTTCTGCTTCCACGATCGCGAGCTGCGCGACAACCCGGTGCGCCCGCGTAATGCGCGCAAGGTCACCGGCTTCAAGGCCGACAATCCCTACGGCTACCAGTGGCACCAGTTCAACAACACGCAGCCCGAGATGCTGCCGTTCCTCGAAGAGATCCGTTTGCTGCTCGACGGCTACCCCGGCGTCGTCGCGTTGGGCGAGATCTCTTCCGATGACTCGACTGCGACGGTGGCCGAATACACGCAGCCCGGCCGACTGCACATGGGTTACTCGTTCGAGCTGCTGAGCAACGACAGCTCGCCGCGTCACATCCGCGAGACCGTCGAGAACCTGCGCACGCGTGCGCCCGAGAGCTGGCCGTGCTGGACCATCTCGAACCACGATGTCGAACGCGTCGTGAGCCGCTGGGGCTGGAGCAATTCGCCCTCGCATGCGGCCACGCAACTGTCGGCGCTGGTGTGCGCGCTGCGCGGCTCGGTGTGCGTGTTCCAGGGCGAGGAATTGGGCCTCGGCGAGGCCGACGTGCCCTACGAAGCGCTGCGCGATCCCTACGGCATCGCGTTCTGGCCCACGTTCAAGGGACGCGACGGCTGCCGCACACCCATGCCGTGGGAATCGAGCGAACGCGGCGGCTTCTCGAGTGGACAACCATGGCTGCCGGTGCCTGCCCAGCACCGGGCGCTCTCGGTGGCGTCTCAGGAGCGCGACCCCTCCTCCGCGCTGCATGGATTCCGCCGACTGCTCGCGTGGCGCCGGCAACAGGAATTGCTGATCTCGGGCGACATCGAATTCCTCGCCGCCACCGACGCGGTGCTCGCCTTCCGCCGTTTCGATGCGCAAGGCACGATCCTGGCCGCGTTCAATCTCTCCGCGGAACCTGCGCGCCTCGCGTTGCCCAAGGTCAGCGTTGTTCGCGCGATCACCGGCCACGGCCTTCCCGAGGGTCGCCATGAGAGCGGTAACTTGGAATTGCCGGGACACGGTGTGGCATTTTTTCAACTCGCAGTCCGTTGATTTGACACAAGCGGAATCTCTTTTGCCGCGGCAGTAGCTTTTCGCGCACGCCCCTGTGCATCATCGCCACCTTGCAAAGAGGGGGCAGCGCGCCGCGCTGCAATCGATGCACGACAAACCGACTTCTTTCGACATCGCGTTCCTCGCGGGCGTGAGCCAGCCGACCGTGTCGCGCGCCCTGCGCGGCAGCCCGGTGGTCAGCCTCGAAACGCGCAAGCGCATCGAAGAGATCGCGCGGCAGCTCAACTACCGCGTCGACAAGAACGCCTCGAACCTGCGCTCGCAGCATTCGAACACGCTCGCATTGCTGCTGTTCGAAGACCCGACGCCCGACGACTCGCAGATCAATCCCTTCTTTCTATCCATGCTGGGTTCGATCACGCGCGCCTCGGCGCGCCAGGGTTACGACCTGCTGATCTCGTTCCAGCAGCTCTCGAAGGACTGGCAGCAGGATTACGAAGACAGCCGCAAGGCCGACGGCATCATCCTGCTCGGCTATGGCGACTACGAGGAATACCGGCCGCGGCTCGAACGCCTGGTCGAGCAAGGCACGCACTTCGTGCGCTGGGGCCCGGTGCTGCCCAGCGAGCCCGGCGTTTCCGTGGGTTCCGACAATGCCCAGGGTGGTTACGACGTCACGCGTCACCTGCTCGCGCAGGGACGACGCCGCATCGCGTTCCTCGGCCATGCCACGACTCACTACCCGGAATTCTTCGACCGGTATCGCGGCCACGAACGTGCGCTGCTCGAGGCGCGCGTCGCCACCTCCTCCGCGCTGCAGGTCGATGCCATCACCACCGAAGACGCCGGTTTCCAGGCGTTGCGCGAATTGCAGCGCCGCGGAGTCGAGTTCGACGCCGTGGTGGCGGCCAGCGACCTGATCGCCATCGGCGCACTGCGCGCGTTGCAGGAATCGGGCATCGACGTGCCACGCGACGTCGCCGTGGTCGGCTTCGACGACATCCCCGCGGCCAGCCACACGAATCCTCCGCTGACCACGGTGGTACAGGACACGAGCCGCGCGGGCAACCTGCTGGTCGAGACGCTGCTGCGCCAGATCGCCGGCGATTCCGCGGCGAACTCGGTCATCCCGACGCGCCTGGTGGTCCGGAAGTCCGGCTGACGATCAGCTCGGCGATGATGCGAGCGCGGCGCACGCGCCAGTGCGCCGCCAGCACCCACGCGATCGCGGCGAACACGCAAATCCACCCCAACGCATCACCGATGCGCGTGTAGATAGTCGTGACCTGCGTACCCGGTCTGACGCTGGCGAACAGCGTGGCGCCGGGAAGTTTGTCGCTGCGGGCCGCGGCGAGCACGCGGCCATAGGGATCCGTGACCGACAGCAGGCCCTCGCGTGACGAGCGAACCACCCAGAACCCGCTTTCGATGCCGCGCATCTTCGTCATGTTGGCGGCCATCTCCGCGTCGCGCCCGAAGTCCCAGGCGGGCACCAGCACCACGGCGGCATGACGCTGGCCGAGCTCGCGGCCGTGACTCGAAAAATGCATGTCCTTGCAGATCGCCACGGCATAGCGCAGGCCGCCAATGTCGTTCAGCGGAAATTCGCGACCCGCGACGAAGTCCCGTTCGGGCGGCGCGAGATGATGCTTGAGGTAGTTGGTGACCAGGTGACCATCCGGCGCAAACCACCAGGCCTCGTTGCGGCGCTCGCCCTCCTCGATCACGCCGAGCCCGGCCACCAGCCACACCTGGTTGGAGCGGGCGAGCTCGCTGAGCCAGGCCTTTCGTTGCTCCGCTTCGGACTTCGCCAGCACCGCGATCTTCTCGGGCAGCAGCACGATGCGCGCCCCGCTGCCGGCGAGCTCCTGCACCTGCGCTTCGTACTGCGCCCAGACCTCCGCGGAATCCGGCGAACGCGGGCCGCCGATGAAGTTGTCCACGGACGCCAGGCCGACGTGCACGGCGCCAGCGGGTGAATCGCCACCCGGCGCGGCCTGCAGGCACCACCCGCCGAACGCGAACGCCACGGCGATCGTCAACGACACGGTGCCGTACATCGCCAGCGCACCGGGCATGCGCCGGCCATACACGAGCGCCAGTGCCACGGCCGAGTTGCCCAACATCAAGACGAACAACACGCCACCCACGCCGAACACAGAAGCCAGTTGCGCGATCGGCAGCACGTCTGCCTGCGTGTACGCGAGGCTGCCCCAATTGCCGTCGGGCGTGAACCGCGCGAGCAAGGTATCCACGCCCACGGCCACGACCGGCAATGCCAGCACAGTCCAGGCGCGCTCGAAGGTCTTGACGATGCGCCGCGCGTTGCCGTAGACGAGCATCCACATCAGCGTCTGCAGCAGCAGCACCAGCAGCGCCGACCACATCGGCATGACGGAGAGGAAATACCGGTAGTTGCTGGCCGCCCCCACGAGCGCCGCGATCGCGACCAGGCCGCGCGAGGTCCAGCCCTCTGTCTTCAACGCGACGGCCAACAACAGGCCGGGCACGAACCAGGCCAGCGCCCAGACGGGATCGAGATTCACGACGAACCACGACGCGCCGCCGATGGCGAGCGCGGCCGCGACGTAACCCAGCTCCTGTCGATTCATGCGCCCGGATCTTACCGGACGCGCAGCGCGCACAACCCCGCGATCAGGAAACTCACGCCACCGATGGCGAGTGCGTAGATCGGTTGCCCATCGAAGAACGTCTTGAGCAGGATGCCGAGCACGCTGGCGATCACCAGCTGCGGGATCACGATGAAGAAATTGAAGATCCCCATGTACACGCCCATCTTGCGCGACGGCACGCTGCCCGCGAGCAATGCATACGGCAGCGAAAGGATCGAGGCCCAGGCGAATCCCACCCCCACCATCGACAGCAGCAGCCAGTCGGGATCGCGGATCAGCAGGAACGACAGCAGCGCAATGCCGCCGAGCCAGAGGTTCACGAGGTGTGCAACGCGAATGCCGAGCCGGCGCACCAGCAACGGGATGACCACGGCCGCCACCGCCGCGAATGCGTTGTACGCCGCGAACAGCACGCCGACCCAGTTGGCGCCTTCGTTGTACGCCGTACCCGTCACGTCCGTGGCGCCGAAATGCACGCGGGTCACCGCCGGCGTGGTCTGGGTCCACATCGCGAACAAGGCGAGCCACGAAAAGAATTGCACCGGGATCAGCTCGCGCATGCGTCGCGGCATGTTGTCGATGTCGCCGATCAATGTGGCCAGTGCGCCGCGCCCGCGCAGCGCACCGTTCACGAGCAGCAACACGCCCCAGCCGGCGCACATGCCCGCGAGCACGTACAACATGCGATCGAGTGCGTAGTGCCCCACCAGCACGATCCCGAGTCCGCCGACCAGCGCCCAGATGAGCCCGCGCACGGAAGAGCCGTAGGCGCTGCCGGGCTCGACTCCCTCCGAAAGCGGCGTCGCGTCCGCGAAGCCATGCAAGGTCGCCGGCGGATACTCGCGCGTGGTCACGATAGTCCAGAGGATGGCGACCATGAACACCACCGCGCCGATCTCGAACGAGTACCGCACGCTGTCGGGCACGGGATTGTCGGCAGTGCCTTCATTGCTCACGCCCGCGTGCGCCAGCATCCAGGGCAGCAGGCTCGCCACCACGGCGCCCACGCCGATGAAGAAACTCTGCATCGAATAACCCGCGGGACGCTGCGACTCGGGCAACTGGTCGGCGACGAAGGCGCGGAAGGGCTCCATCGACACGTTGATGCTCGCATCGAGCACCCAGAGCAATCCGGCCGCCATCCACAAGGTGGACGAGTGCGGCATCACGACGAGCGCCAGTGAAGACAGCACCGCACCCGCGAGGAAGTACGGACGCCGGCGTCCCAACCAGTTCCAGGTGCGATCCGACATGTAGCCGATGACCGGCTGGACCAGCAGACCCGTGAGCGGCGCCGCGATCCACAGTCCCGCGATCTCGTCGACCTGCGCGCCCAGCGTCTGGAATATGCGGCTCACGTTGGCGTTCTGCAGCGCGAAGCCGAACTGGATGCCGAGGAATCCGAAACACATGTTCCAGATCTGCCAGAAGCTCACTTGAGGCCGCATGGCCACGGTCGGTGCGGTTGCGGTCATCGGGATCCTCGCGGCCGCTGCGTCGAGAAGCGGATCGCCTGCCCGCCTCCGGGCGCCAGCTCGAGTGCCAGCGAGTCGGCGCTGCTGACCGGGCGCGTTTCGATTTCCACGGAGGCGGGATTTCCCGCGAAGCCGGCGTCGGCTCCATCGCGGTAGATAGTCGCCCAGTAGCGGCGCTGCGCGTCGAGGAAATCCAGTTTCACGTGCAGCGTGCGCGGCTGCTCGTCGGTGATCGAACCCAGGTACCAGTCCTCGCCGTTGCGATCCTTGCGCGCCATGGTGACGTAGTCGCCGACTTCACCATCCAACACGCGTGTGTCGGACCAGTCGGTAGGCACGTCCTTGATGAACTGGAACGGCTTCGGGAACTTCGCGTAGTTCTCGGGCAGATCAGCCGCCATCTGGATGGGGCTGTAGAGCACCACGTAGAGCGCCAGCTGCCTGGCGATCGTCGACTGGATGCGGCTGTTGTCCGCACCGCGAAGGCTCAGCACGCCCGGCGTGAAATCCATGGGCCCGCTCAGCATGCGCGTGAACACCAGCATGGTCTCGTGCTCGGGCGGATTCTTTGGATTGCCCCAGGCGTTGTACTCCATGCCGCGCGCTCCCTCGCGCGAGACCCAGTTCGGATACGTGCGACGCAGACCCGTGTCCTTGATGGGTTCGTGCGGATTCACCGCGATGTGACGCTTCGCGGCCTCCGTGACCACCAGCAGATGATGTCGTGACTGAACCTGCCCGTCGTGCCACTCGAAGTGGATGCGTCCGTCCGCGCCCAGCGCCTGTACTCCTCCCGCATCGGCGACGTAACCCGTCTTGACCGAATCGATGCCCAGGCGCTGGTAGAGATCGAGCGCCGCGCCCAGCTGCTTCTCGTAGTTGGCGATGTTGCCTGCCGTCTCGTGGTGCCCGATGAGGTGCACGCCTTTTTTCTTCGCATAGGCCGCGAGCGCCTCGATGTCGAAGTCGGGATAGGCCTCGGTGAAACTGAACTCATCGCCGCGCGCGAACCAGTCACCGTCCCAACCCTTGTTCCAGCCTTCGACCAGGACGCCGCGGAAGCCGTTGGCCGCCGCGAAATCGATGTAGCGCTTCGTCTCGGCCGTGGTCGCGCCGTGTTTGGGCCCCGAGCCCCAGGTATTGATGCCGAGATGCATGCCCCACCAGATGCCGACGTACTTGAACGGATGCACCCAGGACACATCGCCGAGCTTGTTGGGCTCGTTGAGGTTGAGCTCGAGGTTCGACATGTAGATCCCGGGCGCGTCGTCCGCGATGCGCAAGGTGCGCCACGGCGTCGCGAACGGCGCGGCGCGCGAAACCTTCGGCCCCGACGACGAAGGTGACAACTGCGCCTTGAGGCGCTGTCCACCCACGCGCCGCAGCCACATGCCGGCGTAATCGACCAGGGCCGCTTCGTGGATGGCGATGTGCACGCCACTCGCCAGTTTCATCGTGACTGGCGTGTGCGCCTGGGACAGCTCGGCGAGCGGCGTCTTCTGGTAGAGGTATTCGTAGCGATTCCACTCGCCGGCCGGAATCCACCAGGCCGTGGCCGGCTCGGCGATGTCGAACTCGGTGAGCTCCTCGACGATGTTCACCTGCGCGAGCTGCGCCTGCTTCGGCAATTCGTAGCGGAAGCCGACGCCGTCATCGAATACCTTGAACACCACGTCGAGCTGGTGGCCGTACTTCTCGCGCAGCGCGACGCGCATTTCGGTGCCATGGTCGCGCACGTAACGACGCTCGCCCCAGGGCTGCTCCCAGGTGTCATCGAAGCTGCGCTTCGCCACGGTTTCGATCTTGAAGTTGCGTTCCAGCTTGGGCGCGTCCGCGAGGATGAACCCGAGCCGCGACCATCCGACCAGCGGCTTGCCCTTGCGCCAGATGGCGTACTCGGGCCGTCCGTCGGGATCGGTGCGCAGCTGTACCTGGATGGAGCCATCCGGTGAACGCACCTCGGCCTCCTCGGCGGTGGCGGAGTGGGCGATGGCGAGCGCGCCCACCAGCGCCCACGCGGCCCGAACGACGCTCGCCCAATTCATGGCGCGTCCTCCGCGCAGGCCACGTAACCCAGCGCCGGGATGGTGAGCTGCACCGTGCCGGGTGCGTCGGGCTTCGCACACTCGCCCAGCAAGGACGTGAACGCGCGGGTGCCCGCTTCGATCTCGACGCGCGCCGTGATCGGGGACATCGACGTGTTGAATGCCACCAGGATCTCTCGTCCGTCGTTGCCGATACGCGAAGCCGCGAACAATCCGGGCTCACGCTGCTGGGCGCGCACGACCTGGCGGCCGCGTCGCAATTCGACGTACTGCTTGCGCAGCGCGGCGAGCTTCGTCAGCTGCTGGTAGAGCGGATGCAGCGCGTTGTAGTTCTCGCGCGCGGTCGTCGACGTGCTGCCGAGCAAGGCCTGGTCGTTGTAGCTCGCCACCTGGCTCGCGAACATGTCCTGGCGCGCGGCCTGGTCGATGCCGTGGCCGACGAAGCCCTGCTCGTCGCCGTAGTAGACCACCGGCACGCCGCGCAACAGGAACAACAGGGCATTGGAGAGCATCACGCGCTGCAGGACTTCATCGTCGCTGGCCTGCGGCCGAGCCTTGCGCACGAGGTACGCGAAACGGCCGAAGTCGTGGTTGCCCGTGAACGTCGGCAGGCGCAGTGCCGCGGGCGCACCGCCCTCATAGAGCCCGTCATCCTGGTAGAGCCGCGCGAGCACCGTGGTACCCGCGTTGCCCGCGATGACTTCCTGCAGTGCTCCCGCGAAGCCGAAGTCCAGCACCGAGGGCAGCTTGTCCACGCGCGTATGCCGCGCGAGTTGCGCGACATCGACGCCCTCCGCCGCCACCTCGCCGAAGATGTGGAAGTTGGGAATGCCGCTGGCGCGCGCGCGTTTGAGCATGGCGGGCGCGAACGCATTCCAGAACTCGGGATTCACGTGGCGCGCCGTGTCGATGCGGAACCCGTCCACCTTGTAACGGCCGATCCAGTCGCCGTAGATGTCGATGAAGCCGCGCACCACGCGCGGGTTTTCGGTCATGAGATCGTCCAGCCCGACGAAGTCCCCGAGCAGCGAGCTTTCGCCCCAGAAATCGGAATTGCCGCGGTTGTGGTAGTAGATGGGCGAGTTCAACCAGGCTGGCACCTTCACCTGGGCTTCGGCCGGCGGCACGAAGGGCGTGTAGGCGAAGTCGGGATCGGTGAGACGCGCGTAGTTGACCTCGGTACGCACTCCGTCGCCGGCGAAGCCCGCGTTGATGGGAGCGCCCTGGGGGCCGCCCTGGCGCGTGTAGGGATAATCGGCCCGCGAGCGGTACGGGCAGGCCACGTTCACGCACTCGCGATACTGGATCACGTCGGCGGTGTGGTTGGTGATGATGTCGAGGTACAGCTTCATGCCGCGCTTGTGAACCGCCTCGACGAAGGCGCGCAGATCGGCTTCGGAACCGAAATGCGGATCGACCGTGGTGAAGTCCGTGATCCAGTAGCCGTGGTAGCCGGCACTCTCCTCGCCCGCCCCGCCCTGCACGGGCTTGTTCTTGTAGATAGGCCCGAGCCAGATGGCCGTCGCGCCGAGGCCCTGGATGTAGTCGAGCTTCGCGGTGAGACCCTCGAGGTCACCGCCGTGGTAGAAGCCCTTGTGCGAAGGATCGAAGCCGGTGGTCAGCCGGTCGCCGTGCAGGCCGCCGCGGTCGTTGGCGGGGTCGCCATTGGCGAAGCGGTCGGGCAATACGAAGTAGACGATCTCGTCTTCGGGCAGACGGTCGCGGTAGTCAGAGGCCGCGAAGGAAATCGAAGCGCATGCGCACAGCACGAGGCCCAGTAATCGCCGCATCGTTCCCCCAAGGTCGAGTGGGCGAACTGTACTTCAGGCGGCGGGGCCGGCGCGCCATGCATACGTATGCGGCGGTGCCCACTTTCTTTCAGAGTTGGCAACGAGGCGCCGCCGACCGTGAACAACACTCCACGGCCGACGACGCCTGGTTGTGGGGTCCGCGCCCCGTGAGAATCAGACGAAACGGTTGATCAGGTTCTCGAGCATCTCCTGGCGGCCCGACTGCGGCTTCGGGTTCAGGTTGGCGGCGACAGCGGCATCCGAGATCGACGCGAGCGAGGCGTCCTTCGCATGGATCTTCTTGCCGAGCTCGCCGTCCCACTTCGCGTAGCGCTGCTCGACGAACTTGTCGATGCCGCCGTTCTCGATGAGCGCCGCCGCCGACAGCAGCGTGCGCGCGAGCAGATCGAGGCCGCCCACGTGGCCATAGAACATGTCGGCCGGGTCAATGGACTGGCGGCGCACCTTGGCGTCGAAGTTGAAGCCGCCGGTGGTGAAACCGCCCGCCTTGAGGATGCGGTACATCGCCAGCGTCATGTCGAGCGGATCGTTGTGGAACTGGTCGGTGTCCCAGCCGTTCTGCGGGTCGCCGCGGTTGATGTCGATCGAACCGAAGATGCCGAGCGCGTCGGCCATCGCGATCTCGTGGTCGAAGCTGTGACCGGCGAGCGTCGCGTGGTTGGCTTCGATGTTCACCTTCACTTCGTTCTCGAGACCGTTCTTCTTGAGGAAGCCGTACACGGTCGCGGTGTCGAAGTCGTACTGGTGCTTGGTGGGCTCGTGCGGCTTGGGCTCGATGAGGATCGTGCCCTTGAAGCCGATCTTGTGCTTGTGCTCGACGACCAGCTGCAGGAAGCGGCCGAAGTTGGCGAGCTCGCGCTTGAGGTTGGTGTTGAGCAGCGTGTCGTAGCCTTCGCGACCGCCCCAGAGCACGTAGTTAGAACCGCCGAGACGCTTGGTGGCGTCCATGCAGTGACGCACCTGCGTGGCGGCGAAAGCCCACACTTCCGGGTCCGGGTTGGTCGACGCACCGCCCATGAAGCGCGGATGCGAGAACAGGTTGGCCGTGCCCCAGAGCAGCTTCATGCCGGTCTCATTCTGTTTCTTCTCGAGCCGGTCGACAGTCTTGGCCAGGAACTCGACGTGTTCCTTGATGTTGCTGGCCGTCGGCATCGCGTCCACGTCGTGGAAGCAGTAGAACGGCGCGCCGAGACGCGTGAAGAAATCGAACGCGGCGTCCATCTTCTGCCAGGCCGCGGCCTGGTCCATCGGGCCCGCGTTCCAGGGACGGTCGAACGTGCCGCCGCCGAAGATGTCGTGGCCGTTCCAGGCGAAGGAGTGCCAGTAGCAGACCGCCGGGCGCAGGTGATCTTCCATGCGCTTGCCGAGGACCACCTGGTCCTTGTTGTAGTAGCGGAACGCCAGCGGATTGTCCGACTTCAGGCCTTCGTACTTGATGGGCGGCACCGCGCCGAAATACGACGTGGTGGTGTGCAGAGGTTGTGCGGTCGACATGATCAAACTCCTCGAAATCTTGGGCGAAGGTCCTGGTAAATCTGGGAAAAACACTTGCGCTTCGGCGCCAGCTGCTGGATGTCGCGCTCATTGGGCTCGACCACCACCCGCACGGGCGGCGGGCGGCAGACATCCTCCGCCCGTTCACGCGTTTTGGCTATCCGGGCGAGCCGCGCGGCACCGAAGGCCGGTCCTACTTCGGAAGCGTCGCGATAGATCAGCGGCCGCTTGAGGGCCGCGGCCAGCACCCCGCCCCACCACATGGAGCGCGCGCCGCCGCCGATCACGGAAATCTTGTCGATGGTGGCGCCGGCTTCGATGAGCACGTCGAGGCCATCCGCGAACGCGAAGGCCACGCCTTCGAGCACGGCCTGGCCGATGGCTGCGGCGTCCGAATCGTGGTTGAGCCCGAACAACACGCCGCGCGCCGCGGGGTCGTTGTGCGGGGTGCGCTCGCCCGAGAGGTACGGCAGGAAGAT
>DATEII010000033.1:0-9051 GCA_035279135.1 Steroidobacteraceae bacterium | reverse complement strand
TTCCCCAACCTAACAAGCGCACGGCGCCCACGATCACCACGTGTTCGGTCTGGGTGATGGTCGACGGCGCCTTCTTCGGCTTGATGGTGGCGGGCCGCTGGGCTTCGCGGCGAACCTCGCGTCGCGGTTGGGGCGCGACGGCCGCCGGTCGCGCGGCGGCCCGCTGGGCCGGCAGCACCGGCATCTGGCGCGTGGTCTCGGCGGTGCGTTTGTGCTCCGTGGGCCGCGCGGTCTCGACGGCGCGGCGATTCTCGGCGCTGCGCGAGCGCGAGGTCTCCGATGTGTCCCTGGTGGCGGGCGGCTCGGGCTTCGCGGCCAGCACCTCGCGGCGCTCGGTCTCGTGCGTGGCGAGGGGGATGAAGCGCTCGACCGACGTGAGCCCGACCAGCGTGGCCAGGAAGCCCATGGTCTCGATACCTTCGATGAAGGCGCGGTCGCCTTCGGCCATGCGCTGCGCGACGCTGCGCTTCAGCGCGAGGATGCGTTTGCGTGCGAGCTGGATGATCCAGCGCTGCGGGCGCTCATGTCGCGGCCAGGGCTGCACGTGCCAGTAGCGCGCATCGTCGAGCGCGGCGTACCTGGCATGCAGGTCGAGACTGGTTTGCCAGCGTTCGAGCAGGGCTTCGAGCTGGCCGGGCTTTTCGCCCGGCAGGGAGTCGGTTGCCATGAACGCAGGTTATCCGCCGGCGATGCCGGGACCCGCGATTCACAGCACATCTCGCGAGAACGGCGCCCTTATTTGTGCACGACAGCACGCGTATGCCCGGCAGGCACGTCCGTGTGCAGCTTGGCCGGGGCATCGGTGCCGGCGGCCGTCTCGATGACGTTCCGGTATTGCAGCCCCAGGTTCGTCCAGCGGAACCGGTCGACGCGCGCCCGCAGCGGCTCGACACCGCCGAGCATGAATTTCTCGAGCACACGTTCGATGCCTTCGCTGTCGCCGACCTCGAGGCAGGTGCCTGCGCCGCTGTCGGCCAGTAGTTCGAACAGCGCGGCGCCGCGCGGCGCGATGCCGAGGATGGGCCGGCCCACCGCCATGTAGTCGTACACCTTGTAAGGCGTCGAATACACCATGTGATCGCCGACGATGGCGAGCAACAGGTGGGCGCGTCTGAGCTCTTCCACCAGTTCCTTGAACGGAATGCGCGGCCGCACCTGGACATGTTTTTCGAGCCCCGCGTCACGGATGCGGGTCTGCTCGGAGCCGGGTAGTCCGCCGAATGTCGTCACCCGCACGGGTCGCTCGGGAAAACGTTTCGCGAGGCGGGCGGCGGCTTCGAGCACCGGCACCAGCGATCGGCCCTTGAAGATCTCGCCGGCGTGCACGATCTCGATGGGCCCGTCGCTGGAAATGGGCGGCAGATCACCGGCCGCGGCCTCGAAGCCATTCGGGATCACGTGGTTGCGCCGCTCGTCGGCGCGCGGGAAGTAGCGCTCGAAGGCACTGCGCATCGCGGGCGTGTTGAGGACGCGCGCGGCGCTGCGCCGGATGTAGCGCTGCTCGATGCGGCGGGCGAACCACTGCGACACGGCGCTGCGTCGCCAGCGGGGCCAGTCGTGCGCGCTCCAGGGATCGCGATAATCGAGGATCAGCGGCCAGCCGAGTTGGCGCGCGATCGCGCCGCCTGCGACCACAGCCGCATGCGCGGGGGAAGTGGCGATCACCACGCCATTTTTCAAACCATATTGGCGTGCAACCTCGAGCGCCTTGCGCTTCGCGGCGCCCGCCCAGAGTATTTCCCAGCCCAGCGGCGCGAGCAGCCGGCGCAGCAGCGAGTTGCCCGCGCGATGCAGGAGGCTGCGCCCGGTGAACGGCAGCTTCACGGTCTCCGCGCAGCGATGCACGTGCCCGGCCAGCGGCAGGGTGCCGTCCGCGTTCCAGTCACTCCACTCGCGGGTCTCGTGCGTGATCACGTGCACGTCGTAACCCTGGCTGGCGAATTCGCGCGAGAGGAAGCTGAAGCGCTTGGCGCCCACGGCGGGGCTCGGCGCGAACCAATAAGAAATGATGAGTACCGGTCGCATTCAGGCGGCCTGCCGGCGCCGGGTGAAGGCACGTACGACGTAGCCGTATTCCTCGCGCAGGATGAAACGCGCGGCGATCACGTAGACGGCGACGAAGATGCCGAAGCCCACGAGCGCGCTCACGAAGCCGTCGGGCATCACGGTCATCGTGCCGTGCATGATCGCCAGCGCGAGTCCCGCGGCCGCGAGCGACAGGCCGAACTTGCGCCACTGGAAGATTCCCGAGAGCGGCACGTTGTAACGCGTCATCACGCGTCTGCCGAGATACCAGGCGGTCCACAGCTGACCCACGACGAGGCCGAGCGTCGGACCCCAGAGTCCGAAGCGCGGCATCAGCGCGACGAGCAGCACGATGTTGATGCCGAGCGCGACCGCGTTGGAGGTGGCGAAAGACGCGTTGTCCTCGACCGATCTCAGCAGCGTGGAGAACTGGAACACCTGGCGGACCATCAGGATCATGAAGACCTGGAAATAGGGCGTGGCCGAGACGTAATCCTCGGTGAAAGCCAGGCGGATCAGTGGCTCGGCGAAGTAGCTGACCAGCAGCCAGGCCGGGATGATCACCGCGGCGACCATCATCTGGGCACGCTTCCAGAGCCGCAAACCCTCGGCCGGATCGCGTTGCGCGCGTTTGACCAGGTCGGGAAAGATCACGTCCGACAGCGAGGTCTGCACGATGTTGACCAGCGGTACCTGGTAATGCGCCGTGGTGTAGATGGCCATCGGCACCGGGCCCATCTGCGTGCCCACCACGACGCGCCCGAACTCGTTGGCCTTGTTGAGGATGGAGCCGAGTCCGAGCGGCGTCACCAGCCGCACCTGCTCGCGCAGCACCTCGCGGTCCCAGCGGAACACCAGCAGGCCGCGTGCGCGCAGCCAGAGGTAGATAGCCACGTTCTTGAGCGTCTCGGCGCACACGATGGCGACGAAGATCATGTAGACGTCGCGGAAGTAGATCGCCGCGCCGAGCAGCGTCGCGAGCCGCCACACGGTAACCACCAGCGTGTACTGCATCACCTCGATCGAGCGGCGCTGCGCGAGCCAGTAGGCCACCACGACTTCGAGGTTCAGGAACATGAAGACGTACAGGGCCAGCAGCCACCAGCTGTCGGCGATCTCGGAGGGCACCAGCCAGCGATGGAACACGACGACGAACAGGGCGCTCGCCACCGACATCACGAACAGCAGCCACACCGTCTTCGTGACGTCCGTGGCGGCGCGCTCGGGTGTGCGCGCGAGCAGGTAGGTGAGGTTGGCGGTGAGCGCGAAGCCGCCGATCGACGTCACCAGCAGGGCGACGGACACGAACTGCCGGTAACGGCCGTACTCCACGATGTCGAGCAGGCGGACCAGCAGCAGGGGACTCAGCAGCGCCAGTGCCTGGTTGAGCAGGCGCGCGCTGGCGAGAACGGCACCTCTCGAAATGAATGAACTCATGCGGTGCGCGGATTCTGTGGCCGCGCCGCAGGAAGCACTGTCGGCCGCGGGCGAGCGCCGCAAGTAGGGCCGCGCCTACACGTCACACAACCTTCAAATCCGGACCGAAACCCGACCGTTCTTAAACGACTCCCGCGGCGTCGACATCCAGACTTTCACCATCGACAGAGCCGAGGAGTCACCGATGAACGAGACCAGCACCGCCGCGGATAGCCCGCCTTCCTCCCCCGGGCCGGGATCCCCGGCGGTGCGACTGGTCGAGCTCGCCGAACGCGCCGCGGCAAGGCTGATGCGCCGCAGCCTGTTACCCGGTCAGAACTCGGTGGCCGTCGCGATGGACGTGCGGCACGTGGCCAGCACGGAGACGCCATTCGAGCACTGGAGCGTGACCGTGCGGCGCATCAGCGTGCGGGGGCGACTGCAGGAGTTCGGCATCGAGGTGTTCGACGACAGCGGCCTGATCGGAAGCGTGGTGCACACGCGTGCCGCGGTCGTGGAAGCGCGGTTCGTGGCGCAAGTCCGCAAACGTGCGGGACAGCCGTCGATGTTGCTGCAGGTCTGAGCTCAGCCGGTCGCGAGCACGTAGAGGCCGAGCGCCACGAATGACAACGCGGTGGCGACGCGCACCACCTTGAGCGGCACGCGCCGGATCAACGCGTCGCCCGCGAACACCACCGGCACGTTGGCCAGCATCATGCCGAGGGTGGTCCCGATCACCACGTACACGATGGACTGGAATTGCGCGGCCAGCGCCACGGTCGCGATCTGCGTCTTGTCGCCCATCTCGACGATGAAGAAGGCCACGACGGTGGTCAGGAACACGCCGTGCCGCGGCGTCGCGGATTCTTCATCCGGCGCGGAGTCCGGGATCAGCGTCCAGACGGCCATGGCGATGAACGACAGGCCGAGGATCCAGCGCAGGGTGTGCGCGCCGATGAGGCCCACCAGCCAGGCGCCCACGGCGCTCGCGAAAGCATGGTTCGCGAGTGTCGCCACCAGGATGCCGAGCACGATGGGCCACGGGCGCTTGAACCTGGTCGCCAGCAGCAGCGCGAGCAGCTGGGTCTTGTCGCCGATCTCGGCGAGCGCCACCACGCCGGCCGACACGAATAAAGCTTCCAATTCGGGGGCTCAGCGCCTGTAGGGGCGGCCGCCACTGGTGGTGCACTGCTTCATGCTCTTGTAGGAGACGAAGTACTGCAGCTTGCTGTAGTTAGGTGAGCCGGCGTCGTGGCAGATGTTCTCGCGCGATTTCTTGACCGCGGCGCTGGTGTCGCGGTTCGCCGGCTTCTGCTCGTGGCAGTGGTAGGTGTCCTGCCAGTCCTTGCCGGTCGAGCGCTCGTAGTGGCAGCCGTTGGCGTCGACGCCGCCCGGGTGGGCGGCCAGGGGCAGGGGGCAAGCCAGCACGCTGGCGCAAAACAGGGCGATGAGCGTGATTGGACGCTTCACTTGTTAGCCAAGCCTTTGATTTGACTGGAAGTGATGTGGCGCTCCCTACCGGATTCGAACCGGTGTTACGGCCTTGAGAGGGCCATGTCCTGGGCCTCTAGACGAAGGGAGCGTCGAGATCGGCGGGTCCAGAATCGAGCGCGGTAGTATATGCGCCGCTTTTCTCCTGCCAAGCGGAACTTTGAAGTCTTGAACGAAGCCGATCCGGCCGTCCGGCCTGCCGCACGCATCATCCCCCGTGCCGAACATTCCATATCGCGATCCGCGATCTCTCCCAATGCGTTGCGGGTGTTGTACCGCCTGCGCGAGGCCGGTTACGAGGCCTTCCTCGTGGGTGGCTGCGTGCGCGACCTGCTGCTCGGGATCACCCCGAAGGATTTCGACATCGCGACCAGCGCGCTGCCGGAGGAGGTCAAGCGCACCTTCCGCAACTGCCGCCTCATCGGCCGTCGGTTCCGGCTGGCGCACGTTTTCTTCGGCCGCGAGATCATCGAGGTGGCCACGTTCCGCGCGATGAGCGCCGGCGATGAACCGCCCGAGGTGGTCCCGCCCGATCTCGATGACGACGACGCGCCCGAGGATCTCGACGACGAACTGGAAGACGATCTCGACGACGCCGACGAGTCGACGGTGCTGGCCGAGGCAGGCTCGCACCAGACGGGCATCCACGGCGGTCCGCCGCTCATCGAGCGCGACCGCTCGCGCCATGCGGGCGCCGGCAACGACGATGATGACGAAGACCGCGTCACCGACGAGCACGGCCGCATCCTGCGTGACAACGTCTACGGCAGCATCGACGACGACGTGTGGCGCCGCGACTTCACCGCCAATTCCCTCTACTACAACATCGCCGACTTCTCGATCTGGGACTACACCGGCGGCGTCGAGGACATCGCGGCGCGCCGGCTCAAGCTCATCGGCGACCCGGTCACGCGATACCGCGAAGACCCCGTGCGCATGCTGCGTGCCGCGCGCTTCGAGGCCAAGCTCGGCTTCTCGCTCGACGGCGCCACCGGCACGTCCATCGCGAGCCTGCGCGAGTTGTTGGGCAGCGTGCCCCCCGCGCGACTGTTCGACGAGACGCTCAAACTGTTCCTGACCGGGCACGGTGCGCGCAGCCTCGAAGTGCTGCAGTCGCACGGTCTGCTCGGTGAGCTGCTGCCGACGGTGGCCAACTACCTGGCGCGACATCCGGGCGGCGCGGTGGCCAGGCTGCTCGAGCAGGGGCTGGTGAATACCGACCAGCGCGTGCAGCAGGGCAAACCGGTGACGCCGACCTTCCTGTTCGCGCTGCTGCTGTACGGGCCCATCGCCGACATCATCGAGAAGCAGCCGCAGGAGAAGTGGCACGACATCGGCACCATTGTCGATGCCGTCGACCGCGCCGCGCGTGCCGCGCAGGGTCGCATCACCATTCCGAAACGTTTTTCCCTCGGCGTGCGCGAGATGTTCGCCGCGCAGCCGCGCCTCGAACAGCCGCGCGGGCGCCGCGCGCTGCGCATGCTCGAGCAGCCGCGCTTTCGCGCCGGATTCGACCTTCTGCTGCTGCGTGCGGACATGGGCCTCGCGGACCCGGCGATCGCGGCATGGTGGACGCAGGTGCAGGAAGTCTCGCAATCCGATCGCGATCGCATGGCTGACGCGCTGATCGCGCAGCCCCGGTCCGCGGGTGAGGGTGGCGGTCGTCGCCGACCACGCCGCCGCCGGCGGGGTCGCGGCCGCGCTCCCGCCGCGACATGAGCGCTGCCACGGCCGGCATCGCGCAGGCCGAGCCCGGGCCACGGTGGCTGCCGGCGTATGTGGGTATCGGCAGCAACCTCGAGGATCCGCGCCGCCAGGTCGAACGCGCCTTCGACGCGCTCGCGCGGCTGCCGAAGTCGCGCCTGGTGTTGCGCTCGGCGCTGTTCCGCACCGTGCCATTCGGTGAAGTCGTGCAGCCGGCGTTCGTGAACGCGGCCGCGGGCCTGCTGACCCAGCTCGCGCCGGAAGAATTGCTGAACGGACTGCGCGAGGCGGAACGCGCGCTCGGCCGCGAGCCGCCGCGACAACGCTGGGGTCCGCGCGTCATCGATCTCGACCTGCTGGTCATGGGCCGCGAAACGCGGGCCACCGAGTCGTTGAAGCTGCCGCATCCCGGCATCGCGGAACGCGATTTCGTGCTCTATCCACTCGGCGACATCGCGCCGGACCTCGAAGTGCCGGGGCTCGGCAGCGTGCGCGCGTTGCGCGCGCGCGTGGCCGATCGCGGGATCGAACGATTGTGAGCACGCCGGGCGAAGACACCACGGCCGCGGCAGGCGCCGAGCTCGCCCGCGCGCCGGCGCCCGAGCTGCCGGCACAGCGCTACATCGTGGTCGAAGGGCCGATCGGCGTGGGCAAGACCAGCCTCGCGAAGCGGCTCGCCGAAACGCTCGAAGCGGACCTGGTGCTCGAGCAGGATGCGCAGAATCCCTTCCTCGAGCGCTTCTACAAGAACCCGAAGTCGGGCGCGCTGCCCGCACAGCTCTTCTTCCTGTTCCAGCGCGCGCAGCAGCTGGGCTCGCTCAAGCAACAGGACCTGTTCGCGGCGCGCCGCGTCGGTGACTATCTATTCGAAAAGGACCGGCTGTTCGCGGCGCTGACGCTGGATGCCGCCGAGTTGTCGCTGTACGACCAGGTGGCTTCGCGCCTCGACGTCGATCCGCCGCGACCCGACCTCGTGCTCTACCTGCAGGCGCCCGTGGAGACGCTGCTGGCCCGCATCGCCAAGCGCGGCATCAACTACGAGACCGGTATCGATGCGGCCTACCTGTCGCGCCTCAACGATGCGTATGCCCGATTCTTCCACGACTACGATCGAGCGCCCCTGTTGATCGTCAATGCGGCCAACATCGACCCCACGCAGAACCAGGCCGACTACGACGAGCTCGTGGCGGCCATCCGGCGCATGAAGAAGGGCCGCATGTATTACAACCCCATGCGTCACGCTACTATCTGAGCCCTAACGAGGGGCCTGCTTTTGTATACACACCTGGAACAACGCGATTCCACCCGGCCACCCGTCTCGCTGGGCACGCTCGACCGGATGAAGCGCGAAGGCGAGAAGATCGCGTGCATCACCTGCTACGACGCGAGTTTCGCCGTGTTGTGCGACGCGGCCGATTCGGACCTGGTGCTGGTGGGCGATTCGCTCGGCATGGTGCTGCAGGGTCACGACACCACGGTGCCCGTGACCATGGACGACATCATCTACCACTCGAAGGCGGTGGCGCGCGGGCTGCACCGGCCATTCCTGGTCGCGGACCTGCCATTCGCGAGTTACCCGACGCCGGACATCGCGCTCGCCAATTCGGTGCGACTCATGCAGGAAGGCGGCGCCGAGATGGTCAAGCTCGAGAGTGGCATCGGCCAGCTCGAGATCGTCGAGTTCCTCGCGCGCCACGACATAGCGGTGTGCGCGCACCTGGGTCTCAAACCGCAGTCGGTGCACAAGACCGGCGGCTTCCGCGTGCAGGGGCGCGACGATGCCGCGGCGCACCGCATGCTCGAGAATGCGCGCGCGCTGGAATCGGCGGGTGCGGACATCGTGCTGCTCGAGTGCATTCCGTCCGAGCTCGGCAAGCGCATCACCGAAGCGCTCGAAGTGCCGGTGATCGGCATCGGCGCCGGGCCCGACACCGACGGCCAGATCCTCGTGCTCTATGACGTGCTCGACATCACCTCGGGCCGCAAGCCGCGCTTCGTGAAGAACTTCATGGATGGCGCCACTTCGAACCTGGACGCGCTGCAGAAATACGTGCAGGCGGTGAAGCAGAAGTCCTACCCCGGCCCCGAGCACGAGTTCCACGCGTGAAAAAGGCACCCCCGATGCTCACGGTGACCACCATCACGGACGTGCGCGCGCACGTGTCCCGCTGGCACGAGGCGCGCGAGCGCGTGGTGTTCGTGCCCACCATGGGCAACCTGCACGCGGGGCACATGAGTCTCATCGAAGCGGCGCGCAAACACGGCAAGCGCTTCGTCGCCAGCATCTTCGTGAACCCGATGCAGTTCGGGCCGAACGAGGACTTCGCGCATTACCCGCGCACGCCGTCGCAGGACGCGAAGATGCTGCAGGAGGCGGGCTGCGACCTGATGTTCAGCCCCGAGGTGGGCGAGATC
>DATEII010000032.1:0-7131 GCA_035279135.1 Steroidobacteraceae bacterium | reverse complement strand
CGAACGTCACGCAGTGTTACACGCTGCGCATCGCGGACCTCGAAGGCGACGGCCCCAAGGAGCTCGTGTGCCTGGGCCTGCTGGACAACTACAGTTCCAGCGGCGCGGGCAAGATCGTCGTGCTGGATGCCGCGGATCTCTCGGTCAAGGAAGTCATCAACCAGACCGGCCTCGGCACCAGCATGGACGTGGGCAACGTCGACGCGGACCCCGCGCTCGAGATCGTCACCAGCAATGGTTACGTGTTCGACGGCGCGACGCGGCTAAACGAATGGGCCTACGGGCCGCAGTTCGGCAACATCGTCGAGACCGGCGACGTCGATGGCGACGGGATCGAGGAGATCGTCGCGCTCTCCTATACCGATGCACGCGTGTTCAGCGCCGTCACGCGCAACCAGCGCTGGACGTTCACCTCCGGCTACTGCTGCGGGCTCGGTGAGCTGCGCGTGGTGGAAATCGGTGGCGACGCGCGCCGCGAAGTCTTCATCGGCGATACGCAGTGGGGCAACGTGAACGCGTATCGGCTCAACACCGTCACGCAGGTGTTCGACCCGGTCCTCACGCTCAACTCGCAGGGCTGGGGAAACGTGGCCATCGCCGTGGGCAACCTGGACGCCGACGCGAACCCGGAGGTGATCTGGGGTACCGACGTGGGCTCGACGGCTGGCGATGTGCTGATCGTCGCCGAAGTGAACACGCCCACCACGCTCACCGTGCAGTGGCGTTCGGATACCGGCGGCTCCGCGTCCGGTCCCTTCAGTGGCGGCATGCTCGCGCGCACCGCGGCCGGTACCCGCCGGCTGATGTTCGCCTCGCAGGGCAGCAACAGTGGCTCGAGCGGCGCGCGCCTGCTGGCGCTCGATCCGGCCACGGGCAATCCGTCGCTCTCCAGTCTCATCGCGTCCAACTACTACGGCACTTCGAGCATCGACGTGGGCGATGCGGACAACGATGGCGTCGACGAGGTGTTCCTGTCCTCGACCGACAGCTACAACCCGTTCTACGCGACTTATGATTTCGCCAGCGACACGCGCGAGTGGACCTCACCGACGGGGTACACGAGCTCGAACGGCATGGCGCATGCGGACGTGACGGGTGATGGCAAGGCGGACTTCGCGTCGATGGGCAGCGACGCCCGCGTCACGATCTTCAACGTCGCACAGTCCAGCATCGTCTGGCAGAGCCCGCAGCTCGAGTACAACGGCCAGGACGTGGACCTCGCCGACGTGGACAACGATGGCCAGGTCGACGTGGTCGCGCTGACGGAAACCAGGGTGCGTGTGTTCGGACGCAGTTCCACGGCGGTGCCGTTCGCGGAACGCGCGGTGGCCGACGTGCAGAGTGGCAGCCGGGTGCTGGCCGCCGATCTCGATGGCGACGGCACGACCGAGATCGTGGTCCTCGAGAACTACTACTACAGCAGCAATTCGCAGCTGCGAGTGTTCGACAAGGACCTGCACCTGCTGCGCACGATGCCGCTCACGGTGCGCGCCACCAACCTGCTGGTCGAGCCCTCGGCGAACCCGCGCAAGAACCTGCTGCTGTCCACGTCGGCGTCCGGCGGCTCTTACTACTACGTTCCTGGCAACGAGATCTGGGCCGTCGATGCGCAAACCGGCGCGGGCGTGTGGCGGTCACCGCAGCTGCCCGGCGAGTTCAGCCGCGACAGCCTGAACGCGCTGGACCTCGATGCGGACGGTCAGTACGAGCTGTCGTTCGGTACCACCGTGGGAGCGTTCTTCACGCGCTGAAGCCTTCCTTCGACAGCGGCAGCGTGCGCACGCGATGGCCCGTGGCCGCGAAGATCGCGTTGCAGATGGCAGGTGCCACCGGCGGCAGCGCGGGTTCGCCGACGCCGGTCGGCGGGTTGTCGCTCTGGATGAAGTGCACTTCGACCCTGGGGTGATGCGGCATGCGCAGGATCGGGTACTGGTGGAAGTTCGACTGCTCGACGCGGCCGCCTTCCATGGTGATCTCGAGCCCGAGCATGGTGCTGTAGCCGTCGACGACCGCACCTTCGCTCTGGTTCATCGCGCCGCTCATGTTGACGATCGGGCCGATGTCGCCCGCGACCACGACGCGGTGCAGCCGGACGCGTTTGTTCTGGTCGACGCTGACTTCGGCGACTTCGGCAAAGTGCCCGGCGTGGCTGAAGTGGAACGCCAGGCCCAGGCCATGACCCGCCGGCAATTCGCGGCCCCAGCCCGCCTTCCCGGTCGCGAGCCGGATCACGTCCGCGGCGCGCCCGGTGTTGAGGCCGCCCGGCAGCAGGCGCCGCTCACCCATGATCTCGAGCAGGAAGTCGCGGTGATCACGTCCGCCCGCCACGGCGAGCTCGTGCAGGAAGCTCTGGATGACCCAGGCGACCGAGCATGAACGCGGGGCGCGCCACGGACCGCAGGGTGTCGCCAGCGGCAGCATGGTCTGCGTGAGCAGATAGTTAGGCAGGTTGTGCGCGGGAAATTCCTGCTCGGGCATGTTGCCGCCGCTCACGGGGTTCGTGCCGTCGGTGCTGAAGGTGATGAAGTGGTTGCGCCAGGCGATCAGCTTGCCATCGGCATCGAGCCCGCCGGCCAGCGCATGGAACCCGCCCGGACGGTAGAAGTCGTGCGCCATGTCCTGCTCGCGCGTCCAGACCAGCTTCACCGGAATGCCGGCGCGCTGCGCGATCGCGCCCGCCTCGCAGACGTAATCATTCATGAGCCGGCGGCCAAAGCCGCCACCGACGCGCGTCTGGTTGATCTTGATCTTGTCGACCGGCACGCCGAGCGCACCGGCCACGGTCTGCAGCGCGCGATCCGCCGTCTGCGTGGGTGCCCAGAACTCGACGATTCCATCGTGCGCCCAGGCCGTGCAGTTCTGCGGTTCGAGCGGCGAGTGCGAGACGAACGGGTAGGTGTAGAACGCTTCGACGCTCTTCGCCGCGCTGCCGAGCGCCGCAGCCGTGTTGCCGACCGCGAGGGTGGTCTTCTCGCCCGCGGGTTGTTTGCCGAGCAGCGCGGCATGCTCGACGATGTCTTTCCAGCTGTCTTTCGACGCGGCGGACTCATCCCAGTCGACGCGCAGTTGCTTGCGGGCCTGGAATGCCGCCCAGGTGGTGTCGGCGATGATGGCCACGCCGGGCATGACCTCGGTGGGTTTGCCGTTGCCCTCGATGACGAACGCATCGCGCACGCCGGGCAGGCGCTTGATCTCATCGAGGTTGGCGCTGCGCACCGTGCCGCCGGTGGCGGCGCACTTCTCGTACACGGCGATCTTCATGCCCGGCAACGCCTGGTCGATACCGAACAGCGGCGCGCCCGTGACCACCTTGCGGTTGTCGACGCCGGTGTACGACTTGCCGAGCAGCCGATACTCGGAGCGCTGCTTGAGTTTCACGACGGCAGGATCGGGCACGGGCTGCGCCGCGGCCTTCGCGGCCAGCGCGCCATATCTCAGGCTGCGCTTGCCGTGCCAAACGGCACTGTCATGCGTGGTGCACTCGTCGGCGGCCACTTTCCAGGTCGCCGCCGCGGCCCCGATGAGCATCATGCGCGCCACCGCGCCCGCCTGGCGCAGCTGATCCCAGCTGTCGGGAATCGAGCGGGAGCCGCCCGCACTCTGCCGTCCGTACACCGCGGGATTCACCGGCGCCTGCTCGACGGTGACGTCCGACCATTTCGCATCGAGCTCTTCCGCGATGATCAGCGGGAAGGCGGTCTTGATGCCCTGGCCGATCTCGGGTCCCTTGCTGTAGATGAGAATGGAGCCCTTGGGTGAGATGCGCAGGAAGGCGTTCGGCACGAAGTCCCTGGACGGCGGCGCGGCGGCCTGCGCACGCTCGACCTGGAATCCCAGCAGCAATCCGCCGCCGGCCAGGCCCGTGAGCTTCATGAACGTGCGCCGATCGAGCTTGCGTGCGCGCAGCGGCGTGGCGGCCGCACCGAGCTCGATGTCGCGCATGAGCTCGCGCAGGATCTCGTCGGCGCCGGCCGCCGGGTTCACGTGCGCATTCATTTCGCTTTCGCCTGCGCCAGCTGGCCGGCGGCGCTGTGGATCGCCGCGCGGATGCGCTGGTACGTGCCGCAGCGACAGATGTTGCCGGCCATGGCGGCATCGATGTCGGCGTCGCTGGGCTGCGGAGTGCGCGCGAGCAGCGCGGCCGCGGACATGAGCTGCCCCGCCTGGCAGTAACCACACTGCGGTACATCGTGGTCGATCCAGGCGCGCTGCAGTGGATGCAACTCGGTGGGCGACGTGGCCAGGCCTTCGATGGTGGTGACGGCCTTGCCGACCACCGTGGACACCGGGGTGGAACACGCGCGCACCGGCTCGCCGTCGACGTGCACCGTGCAGGCGCCGCAGAGCGCCATGCCGCAGCCGTATTTCGTGCCGGGCAATCCCAGTGAATCCCTCAGGACCCACAGCAGCGGGGTCTCGGGATCGACGTCGGCGGTGCGGGTTTTCCCGTTGATACGCAAACTCAGTGCGCTCATTGCTCGTCCTTGGACTACGTCACAGGTTGGACTGATCTTATCGCGACATCGATCTGGCGGCCGGGCCCGCCAAACGGGTAGCCTCCGGCGCCATGAATGGGATGGTGGCATTGGTGATTGGCATCGCGGTGCTGGTCGTGGCAGGCGTGGCCTTGTATGCGCGCGCCACGCGCCAGAAACCCGCGCCGCTCGATCCGATCGCCTCGAGCACGGGCTCCAATCGCACGCTCACGGGCACCACCAGCACGAGCAATCGCGCCGCCTTCCACGGCGATGAAGCGCTGCGCCGCTTCGTGGCCTATGCACTCGATGACGCGCCGCGCGAATCGCTGAGCGAGCCCACCGATCCGGATCACGCGCCGGTGTTCAAGAAAGTCGCGGAGATTCTCGAGCGCATCGAGGCGCGTCCCGAATACATTCCGCGCCGGCCCTCGTTGCTGCCCAAGCTGCTGGCGACGGTCAACGATCCGCAGGCGGCCATGGTCGAGATCTCGCGCATCATCGCGCAGGATCCGGCGCTCACCGCCAACCTGCTGCGCATCGCGAACAGCCCGGTGTACCGCGTGAGCAGCATGCCGATCGAAAGCATCGATCGCGCCGTGACCCTGGTGGGCGTGCAGGGCATCCGCTCCATCATCGCGACGGCGCTGTTGCAGCCAGTCATGAGCTCGGGGTCGGGCTCGTTCAGCCGCTTCCCGGAACTGGTCTGGGAGCACACGTTGTACGCGGCCTCGGCTTCCGAGCAGCACGCGGTCAACGTGGAGAAGTCGGAGCCCTTCGTCTCCCAGCTCGTCGGCCTGTTGTACGGGCTCTCTGCCATCGTCGTATTCCGCATCGTGCGCGATCAGTTCGCGGCCCATCCGCACCTGGTGGCAACACCCGGCAGCGTGGCCAGGATGCTCGAGAGCTGGGTGGCCCCGACGGCCGGACGCATCGCGGCCAGCTGGGAGTTGCCCGAGCGCGTGCAGTACGCGCTCGAAAGCCAGACGCTGGCGGCCGAGCTGCAGATGGAGAATTCGCTGGGCCGTTCGCTGAAATTCGGACGCGTGGCCGGCTCGCTGGTCGTCTTGTGCCGCCTCGGCCGGCTGACCGAAGCGGAGGCCCGGGCCATCGTCGTGGCCGGCGAAGGTTCCCGCCGCGAGATCGAGCGCCTGTGGGATCGCTTCATGGCGCCCTCACTGCGCTCGGCGACCGCAACTCCTTCAGCCTGAAGGAAGAATACCGGTCTCGTACCGGTCCCCAACGGCTCCCCCCGTCGCAATAAAACCGTCTTAGGGGTGGGAGAAAATCCGCGCTCGTGACACAGAGTATTCGTGGCCTCCGGAACCCTACTGGAAGCCACAGACCGAAAGCTGCGGAACAAGACCCCCGTTTCCGCGCTCTGGAGCCCCGCGATAGCGGGGCTCTTTTTTTACGGCTGACGCCGGGATTCAACGGCGCGGAAGCAGCCCCGTCCGATCAAATAAATAAGAAGGTAAGCTTCGCGGTCGATGGGGGGTATCCAAGTTGGCTGACGACATCCAGGGCGGCTGCATGTGCGGCGCCGTTCGCTATTCCGCGACTGCAAATCCGGTGAACAGCATGATCTGCCACTGCCAGTCGTGCCGGCGCTCGGCGGCATCGCCGGTGGTGGCGTGGGTCACGTTTGCCAAATCCGAATTCCGGTTCACGCGCGGCACGCCGCTCGAATACGAGTCATCGGCGAAAGTGAAACGCCGTTTCTGCGGCCAGTGCGGCTCGCCGCTGGCGTACGAGCATCTCGACACCGCGGACTTCGTCGATGTCACCACCTGCAGCCTGGATGCGCCCTGGGCTTTTCCGCCGACGCATCATTCCTGGCTGAGCCACGACATCGGCTGGGTGAAATTCGGGGACGGCCTGCCGACCTTCGAGCGCTCGCGGTTTGGCGATCCTTCCTGAGCTCGAGACCGCGCGACTTTCACTGCGCCGGCTGACGGCCGACGACGCGCCCTTCATGGTGGCGCTCTACAACGAACCTTCGTTCCTCGAGAACATCGGCGACCGCGGTGTGCGCAACGTCGATGACGCGCAGCGTTTCCTGCGCGATGGACCCCTGGCGATGTATGCGCGTCATGGCTTCGGCCTGTGGCACGTCTCCCGTCGCGCCGACGGTGTGGCTATCGGCCTGTGTGGGCTGCTGAAGCGCGACACCCTGCCGGACGTGGACATCGGCTACGCGTTTTTCCCAGCCTTCTGGGGCCAGGGTTACGCGTTCGAGGCGGTGGCGGCGACGCTCGCGCATGCGGCGCGCGCCTTCGGCCTGCAGCGCGTGGTAGCCGTGGTTTCGCGCGACAACAAAGGTTCGATCCGCGTACTCGAGAAGGCGGGCATGCGCTTCGAACGCATGCACGCCATGGAGCCGAACGAGCCCGAGGTGTGCCTCTACGCGCTCGCGCTCAGCGGCGCGTGACCGCGTCGCCGATGACCTTGCCGATCTTCGCGCCGGGCTGCACGTAGAGATCGACGGGGCGCTCGAAGCGCAGCTCGCCGTCGACCACGCAGGTGGCGCAGATGCGGACTTCGATGGGTTCGTCCTTGCCCCAGCTCCAGCCGCTGTCGTTCTTCTTCTTCACGTTGATGTTGCCGCGCACGTGCGCGCCATCGGTCAGCTCGATGTCGCCATTGCGCGTGGTCA
>DATEII010000031.1:0-15707 GCA_035279135.1 Steroidobacteraceae bacterium | reverse complement strand
TGCGAACGGTGGTCTCACCGGATCGTTGACCCAGGCGCAGCCCGCGACGTCGACTGCGACGCAGCCGCAGCCGCAGCCGCAGAGCTTCGCGTCTCCGGTTCAGGCCAATGCGAACGCCAGCGCCAACGCGAACGGCGATGCCTCGGTGAGCGCCTCGCGGCAGTAAATCGCGAGCGAAAAAAAACGGCGGGCCCTTCGCGGGCCCGCCGTTCTTGTCGTCCAGAGCGTGTACGCGGTTCAGCTCTGCGGTTCAGGCCGGCGATGATGGCCGGGCCCGCCATTCGCGAGCTCGTCCTTGCTCAACATGCCGTTCTTGTCCTTGTCGAGAGTCGTGAAACGATCCGCGAGACGCGGCAGTTTGGCCTGCACTTCGTCGACCGAGAGCTGGCCATCCTTGTTCGCGTCCGCTTCCGTGAAGCGTTCGTCGAACCGGGCCTTCATGTCCGCGCGGCGCGTGGACTTGGCCTGGCTGATCTCGTCCTGCGTCACGTAACCGTCCTTGTTGGTGTCGAGCTTGTCGAACCACTCGGCGGACTTCTTCGAGCTCGCCGCCTCGGCCTCGGCGCGCGACACGCGCCCGTCGCCGTCCGTGTCCGCACGCAGGGTGTCGTGCGGCGCATCGCTGCGCGGGTTGTCACCCGCCATGGCATGGCTGCCCAGCAGTGCGGCAATGGCAAGCGCGTGAATGGGGGTCTTCATCTGGGTCTCCTTGGCAAAAATGAGGCCTGCGAGAAGATCAACGGGTTCGGGCGGCATTCGTTGACAGGCCGGGTTTACGGGTAAGATTCGCGCCGTTTCATCGAGTTCCAGACAGGTCCCCCCGTGAAATCCGAGCTAGAGCGCCTGCTGCGCGAGGCGCTGCGATCCCTCGTTCCCCACGTCCTGGCGGAGCCGGCCGACCCGGCGCAGGTCGTGGTCGAACGCGCCCGGGACGCCCAGCATGGCGACTTCGCCAGCAACATCGCCATGCGGCTGGCCAAGGCGGCACGCAAGAATCCGCGCGATCTGGCGCAGGCCATCATGGCGGGTATCCCGGCCAACGAGCTGATCGCGAGCGCCGAGATTGCCGGTGCCGGATTCATCAATTTCCGGCTGGTCAAGAACGCCTGGGCCGCGGAGCTGCGCAAAGTCGCGGCGCAGGGTACGGCCTATGGGCGAAGCAACGTCGGCGCCGCACGCAAGGTGATGGTGGAGTTCGTCTCGGCCAACCCCACCGGCCCCATGCACGTGGGTCATGGACGCCAGGCAGCGGTCGGCGCAACGCTCAGTAATCTGCTCGAGGCCACGGGCCACGACGTCTACCGCGAGTACTACATCAACGACGCGGGACGGCAGATCGACATCCTCGCGGTCAGCGTCTACCTGCGGTACCTCGAGCTCTGCGGCGAGACGGTGACGTTCCCGTCGAACGGCTACAAGGCCCCGTACATACTGCCGGTGGCGAAAGCGCTGCACGAAAAGCGTGGCGACGCGCTCCGTCGGCCGGGTGCCGACGTCATGCGCGGCGCGCCCCCGGATGCGCCGGCCGGCGACAAGGACAAGCACGTCGACGGCCTGATCGCGAACTCGCGCCGCCTGCTGGGCGACGCGGAGTTCGATTCCATCGTGCTGTTCGGACGCGATGCGATGCTGGCGGACATCCGCAACGATCTCGACGAATTCCGCGTGACCTTCGACAAGTGGTTCTCGGAGCGCGAGCTCAACCAGTCCGGCGCCGTGGACCGGGCCATCGAGGCGCTGCGCAAGTCCGGCCACATGTACACGAAGGACGGCGCCGAGTGGTTCAAGAGCACGGACTATGGCGACGATGAAGACCGCGTGGTCATCCGCGCCAACGGCGAGAAGACCTACTTCGCGAGCGACATCGCCTATCACTTCGACAAGCGCCAGCGCGGCCACGACCTGCTCATCGACGTCTGGGGCGCTGACCACCACGGCTACGTGACACGCGTGCGCGGCGCGTTGCAGGCGCTCGGCGCGCCGGGCAACTGCTTCGAAGTGACGCTGCTGCAGCTGGTCAGCCTGTTCCGCGGCGGCGAGAAGCTGCAGATGGGCAAACGCGAAGGCAACTTCGTGACGCTGCGCGACCTGCGCAACGAAGTGGGCAACGACGCGTGCCGCTTCTTCTATCTCATGCGCAGCCACGACCAGGCGCTCGACTTCGACCTCGAGCTGGCCAAGTCGCGCAGCAACGAGAACCCCGTGTACTACGTGCAGTACGCGCATGCGCGCGTGTGTTCCGTGATGAAGGAGCTCGGCGCGCGCGGCTTCAGCTACGATGCGGCCGCGGGTTCGCAGCACCTGGAACTGCTCGACACGCCGCACGAGCAGGCCGTGATCACGGCGCTCTCGAAATATCCCGAGACCGTCGAACAGGCCGCGCTCAATCGCGCGCCGCATGCGGTGGTCCATTACCTGCGTGACCTTGCGAACACCCTGCACACCTATTACAACGCCGAGAAGTGGATCGTCGACGACGCTGCCCTGCGAAATGCGCGCGTCACGCTGGCACTGGCCGTTCAACAGGTGATTCGTAACGGTCTCGAGATCCTGGGCGTGTCCGCGCCCGAGTCCATGTAAGGAGCGCATCTGGCCGCAAAAATCACCAGCCGGGATTTCAAACGCACGCGCGGCGGCGGCGTTACGCTCAACCTCACCCGCTTCCGCGAATTCGGCATGGGCCTCGCGGCGGGCCTGTCGCTGTCGCTGATCGTGCTGGTCTGGCAGAACTACCGCGACAAGAATGCCGCCAAGGTGGCCGCCGAGGTGCCGCGCCCCGAGCCGCGACCGGACAAGGATGCCGCGGCCGGTGACGTCGAAGACAGCGCCAGGAACTACGACTTCTACGACATGCTGCCGAACTTCGAGGTGGTGGTGCCGGAGAAGGATCGCGAGGTCTCGCGCGAACGCGACAACACACCCGCGAAGATCGAACGCCCCGGCGTCTACGTGCTGCAGGCCGGCAGTTATCGCCAGCAGGTCGAGGCAGACCGCATCCGCGCGCAACTGAAACTGCAGGGCATCGACGCCAACGTCCAGCGTGTCGCGGTCGACGAGGACGTGTGGCATCGCGTGCGCATCGGGCCGATCACCGACCTCACCGAGCTCAACCGGTTGCGCACGCGGCTGCGCGCGGCGGATCTCGATGCGCTCGTGATCCGCGTCGGCGAATAGGCATGCGCGCCGCGCGTGCGTCACTCGCGGCACTGGCACTGATACTCGCCGGCTGCGCGACCCAGCCCGTTCCGAGACCCGCGCCCGCGATTGCGACTTCCGCGGAAGGAACCCGGCCGCATCCGGGTCTCACGCTCGCGGCCGTCGGCGACATCATGATGGGCACGGATTTTCCGGAGAACATCCTGCCCGACGATGACGGTGTGGGTTTCCTGACTGCGGTCACGCCGATCCTCTCGGCGCCCGACGTCACCTTCGGCAATCTCGAGGGTGTGCTGCAGGATGGCGGCGAACCGGTGAAGCAATGCAAGGACACGCGCATCTGCTTCCTGTTCCGCACCCCGACGCGATACGCGCAGTACCTCGCCGGGGCCGGCTTCGACGTCATGAGCCTCGCCAACAACCACGCGCGCGACTTCGGCGAGGAAGGCCGTTCGTCGACCATGGCCGCGCTCGACGCGGTGGGCATCCGCCACTCGGGGCGTGAAGGTACGGTGGCGAGCTGGATCGCCAACGGCCGGCGCATCGCGCTGGTGGCGTTCGCGCCCAATGTGGGCTCGAACTCGCTCAACGATCCGCAGATCGGGCTGCCGCTCGTGACGCAGCTCGCCGCGACGCACGACATCGTCATCGTCTCGTTCCACGGCGGCGCAGAGGGCAATGGCGCCGAAGTGCTGCCGTTTGCGCGCGAGATCTTCGCGGGCGAGGATCGCGGCGACGTGGTCGAGTTTGCGCATGCCATGGTCGACGCCGGTGCCGACCTGGTGCTCGGCCATGGTCCGCACGTGGTGCGGCCGCTGGAGCTGTACCACGACCGGTTGATCGCCTACAGCCTCGGCAACTTCGCCACGTACTACGGCATCAGCGTGGAAGGCATCCGCGGCATCGCGCCCATCCTGCTGTGCACGCTCGATGACGACGGGCGCTTCGTGTCCGGTCGCATCGAAGCCACGACGCAGATCCGCCCGGCGGGTCCTGCGCTGGATCCTGCGCACGCCGTCACCGAATTGCTGCGCACGTTGACCGAGAATGCATTCCCGCAGGGACTGCTGGAAATTTCCACTGACGGGCAGCTCGCGCGGCGCGCCGGGAATTTGTCACAGAACCGGTGAAGTTTCGCGACTTAACGGAATGTTAAGATCGCGCCCCGAGAAAAATCACGACCTGTTTTGCAGGGAGTCATCACATGAACCGGAAGATTTGTTCGCTGGCGCTGGGCGCCATGGCCGTGTTTGCGAGCGCGAATGCATTCGCCGCGCTCGACGAGGCCGAGAAGATGTACGTCGATCGCATGCTCAAGGGCAGCTGGGTGTCGCTGCGTGACGTGGCTCAGAGTCTCTACAACACCGGCAACACCAACACCGAGGTGCTGGATGTGGAGGCCGAGACTCTGCTCGAGAGATACCAGCGCTCCGGTGAAGACCGCGACGCGGTCGACGCCGTGGCCTGGATGTGCCGCTCGCTCGGCGCCTCGGGGAACAGCCGCTATCGCCCCGTGCTCGAGCGCATCGAGAACGACAAGGTGGTGCATCGCAAGGCCCGCGGCCATTGCGAGAAGGCCGCCAAGGGCCTGCCGAAGGAAGTCAGCAACCCGTACACCGCCGGCACCGTGAATCTCGAATTGCTGCGCAACCCGCCGCCGCCTCCGCCGCCGCCCGCGCCCGCCGCTGCCGGCAAGGGCAAGAAGGGTGCGAAGGCCGCCGCTGCTGCGCCGGCCGCTGCGGCCGCCGCGCCTGCGGCAGCGCCCGCACCGGCTGCCGCTCCGGCTGCCAAGAAAGTGGACTTCAGCCTCATCAAGGAAGGCATGAGCCAGCAGGAAGTCGATTCGCTGATCGGCCAGCCCACCGCGCAGACGCAGCGCCTCACGGGCAAGCAGTGGCAGCCGTTCAACTTCGGCGCCAAGGACCTGCAGCGCCTGTACTACCTGTACAAGGGCGTGGGTCGCATCGAGTTCTCGATGAAGTCGGGGTACGAAGGTGTGTTCCGCGTGATCAAGGTTTCGCCGGATCCGGCGGAGACGGGTTACCCGTAGCCGCGCCCCATCTTCTATCTTCAGGGCGGCCGCGGTTCTCGCGGCCGCTTTGCTTTGGGGCGACGTACACTCCGCGCACGGAGGCCGTCATGTTCCGGGTCCTTGCATCGCTCGCCTGCCTGCCCCTGGCCGGCTGTGTCCAGAGTACGGTGCCGCTCGAATCGGGCGAACAAGTCACCGACCCTGCGCTGACAGGAATCTGGAAATCCGATGTCCGCGGCGATCCCCTGGTGGCGACGTTCCACCCGGAAAAGGACGGCCGGCTGCTCGCCGACATCCAGTCGTATTCGGGGCCAGGGCCCGCGACCGAGACGCAGCATTTCGAAATCGTGCTGGCGCGTTTCGGCGCTCAACGCTACATGAGCATGCGCGAGATCGGTAGCTCGCCCAACTACTCACTCGCGCGTTACGTGGTCGTGAACAGGGACCGCTTCTGCGTGTTCGCCACCTTTTCCGAAGCGCTCGCCGGGGATATCGACCGGAAGATTCTCCCCGGGAAGATCCAGCAGGACCGGCACATGGCGACCGTGACTCTCGATGCAAGCGCCGGGCAGCTGCGTGACTACTTCGGCAGCCGCGGCGCCGAGGCGTTCAGCGAGGAGGACGTGGTCGCGCTGGTGTTCCAGCGGGTGGCATCCGACCAACTACCGCCCGCCAGGACGCAGCCCGACGATCCCGATGATTTCGTCCCCACGCGGTGCCATCCGTGAGCTGTCTGCACAGCCGGCCGTCCGCGTGCGCGCTGGCGGGCGCCGACCATCGCGCCCTTGCGCACGATTCGTTGCGGGGAACGCGCGCCGCTATTCGGCGTCGTCGGTGATGTTCCTGAAATCGACGCCGAGCGAGCGCAGCTTGCGATACAGGTGCGTGCGCTCCATGCCCACACGCTTCGCGAGTTGTCCCACCTTGCCATTGCAGAGCAGCAGCTGCTGCTGCAGGTAGGCGCGTTCGAACTGCTCGCGCGCTTCGCGCAGCGGCAGCGCGAGCAGGTCCTGCTTGACCAGCGGTTCGGCGGTCGGCGTCTGCGCGGCGAGCTCGCGTTCGATTTCCTCGAGGCGGATCTCTTCGGCGCCGCCCTGCAGCAGCAGGCGCTGCACGAGATTCTTGAGCTCGCGCACGTTGTCGGGCCATGGGTAGTTGCGCAGCCGGTTCTGTGCGGCGACGCTGAATTTGCGGAACGTGAGCCCCTCGCCATCCACCATGCGATCGACGTAGTGGCGCAGCAGGTCGGGGACGTCCTCGGTGTACTCGCGCAGCGGCGGCACGCGCACGATCAGCGTGTTCAGGTGTGCGAGCAGGTCGCGGCGGAATTCCTCGTTGCGCGTCTCGATGCCGGGCCGCGCCGACGACAACACCCGCGCCTTGAACGTGACCGGGGTCGAACCACCGACGCGCGTGAACTGGCCGCTCTCGAGCGTGCCTAACAAGGCGCGCTGCGCCTGGGCCGGCAGGTCCTCGAGCTCGTTGATGAACAAGGTGCCGGCGCCGGCGCGCTCCAGCACGCCGGGCGCGACCTGGCCGTTGGACTCGGTGCCGAACAACACCTGCTCGGCGCCGTCGCCGCGCAGCGTGCTCGAGATCAGCGTGACGAAGGGCCGCGCGGCGCGTGGGCTCGCGTCGTGGATGAAACGCGCGAAGGCTTCGCGGCCCGTGCCGGTTTCGCCGACCAGCAGCACCGGCGAATCGTTGGTGGCGATCTGCGCGAGATCCGACCGCAGTTGCTGCATCACGCGGCTGCGGCCCACGGGCACGCCCGGCGACGCGGCTAACAACTTGCCCGCGTGGCGCTTGCGCTTGCCGGCCTCGAGCGCACGCTCGACGGTGCGCAGAAGTTTCTGGAGCGACAGTGGCTTCTCGACGAAGTCGAAGGCGCCGAGGCGCGTGGCCTCGACCGCGGTTTCGACGGTGCCATGGCCCGACATCATGACCACGGGGCAGGACGACTCGGCGGACTGGCCCGACCATTCGCGCAGCAGCGTGATGCCGTCGGTGTCGGGCATCCAGATGTCGAGCAGGACGAGGTCGGGCAGCTGGCGTGCACGCGAGGCGCGCGCCTGGCCGGCGTCACCCGCCACGTCCACGTCGTAGCCCTCCTCGGAGAGGATCTCCTTGAGGAGTCCACGGATGTCGGCTTCATCATCGACGACCAGAATGTGTGCGGCGCTCATGCTCGCTCCTTCCGCGGTTCAGCGCGCCTGTCGCGCGCGACCAGCTGTCGGGACCCGTCAGTTACCGGCAAGGATACACGCACGCGCGCGCCGCCTTCGGGCCGATTGTCGGCCTCGACGCGCCCGCCGTGTTCCTCGACGATCTTCTTGACGATGGCCAGTCCCAGTCCCGTTCCCTTGGGTTTGCTCGTGACGTAAGGGTCGAATGCGCGCCCGAGTACCTCGCGCGCGAACCCGGGCCCGTTGTCACTTACCGTAATCGTGGCGTATGCCGCCGCGCCCGTGGTCTCCAGCCTGGTGGCGACGACCACGCGTCCGTCGGCGGCGTTCTCCACGGCCTCGACGCCATTCACGATGAGGTTGTTCAGGATCTGGCGTACGCGGCCGCGGTCGGCTTCGACCTGTTCGATGTGCGGGTCCAGCTCCAGGTCGATGTGGATCGCGGATTCCTGCACGCGGTGCAGGTCGGCCACTTCGGTCACGAGCGCGTTCAAGGGGAACTTCGTGACCTTCATGTCCGGTGCACGCGCGTATTCGCTGAACGCGTTGACCATCGCCTTCATGGCCTCGACCTGCTGCACGATGGTGTACGTGGCGCGGTCCAGGATCTGCGCGTCCTCGCCCTTCATCTGCTCCAGGTAGCGGCGCCGCATGCGCTCCGCCGACAACTGGATGGGCGTGAGCGGGTTCTTGATCTCGTGCGCGAGCCGTCGCGCCACCTCACCCCAGGCCGCGTCGCGCTGCGCCTGCAGCAGCGCGCTGATGTCGTCGAACACGATGACGAAGCCGCCCTGACGTTCCGCGTCGTTGTCCGCATGTTCGTTGCCGGGCAGCGGCGTGCAGGCGCACACCAGCACGCGTGCGCCCGCCATCTCGGGCTTGAGGTCCATCTGCTCGCGCCATTCCTCCTCGCCCCTGGCGAGTCGCGCGCTGACTTCGCCGACGAAGCGCGCGAACCTCGGGTTCTCGCCGGCCAGTGCCGCGAGCGGCTGGCCGATGCCCTGCTCGAGGTCCACACCGAGGATGCTGCCGGCCGCGTGGTTGGCGCTTCGCAGCACCAGGTCCCGGCCGATCGAGATCACGCCGGTAGTCAGGCGCGCCAGGATGATCGACAGGCGCTCGCGTTCGCGCTCGACTGCCTGCTGGCTGCGCGTGGTCTCCTCGCGCGCGCGCCGCAGGCGCTTGGTCATGTCGTTGAACGAATGCACCAGGAAACCCATCTCGTCCCGCGACGGCAGCGGCAGGCGCGTGCCGAAGTCGCCCTTGCCCACCGCGCGCGTGCCGGCGATCAGGTCCTGCACCGGGCGCGTGAGCTTCTCGGCGGAGTAGATAGCGCCGTAAATGGCGGTGAGCATGGCCAACAGCAGCACCAACGTGAGCGTCATACGAAAACTGTTCTTCACGGGCTCGCGCTGCGCTGATAGTTCGCCGTGTTGCGAATACGAGCGCTGCACGGCTTCGGATAATCGCGCGAGCTGCGGCGGCACCGGGTACAGCGCCACCACGAAGCGACCTTCGCTCGGACCCGGGGTGGCCGCGATAGGTGCGGCGGTGTTGATCAGGTAGTCGCCTTCCGACAGCGGCTCCAGGCTCCAGTACGTGTTGCCGCTCGCGATGGCGCGCGTGATCTCGGGCGTTGCGTAACGCGGCAGGTTGGCGGAGGTGGATTCGCCGCTGCTCGCGGCCAGCACCTGGCCGAGCGCGCCGTACACCACGACCTCGAGCGCGCCGCTCTCGATGCGGTGCGCGTCGGCGGCGATGGACCAGTTGGTGGCCGGGCTGTCGGCGAGCTTGTTGGCGAACAGCTCGGTGCTGCGCGCGTACTCGCGCATGCGCACGTCCATCGCGGCCTTGGAGAGCTCGAGCGCGTCGGTGAGTCCCTGCTTGATCTCCACCTTGAACCAGCTGTCGATGCCGCGGTTCAGGAACTCGAGGCTGAATAGGTAGACGATGATCAGCGGCGCGATGACGAGCGAGCCGAAGATCGCCACGGTGCGTGCCGTGAGCCGCGAGCCGGGCACCTGGGCGCGGAACGCGCGCACCAGCTCGATGATCTTGCGCGCCAGCAGCACGCTGACCGTGACCACCGCGATCGCGTTGACCAGCAGGATCCACGCCTGCAGCTTGCTGTACTGCACCGAGTTCTGGACCGAGAGCGCGAGCAGCAGCAGCAGGCCACCGCTCACCAGCACCCACAGTGCGATGAGTCCCAGCGTGCCGAGTCTTCTCAGTGCGGCAGGGACCATGAGAACCACTCGCTCTCGCGATGCCAGTCGTCGGTCCAGAACAGCAATACGCGCAGTGTGTCGGGCAGGCGGCCGCGGCGCACACCGGCCCGCAGGCTCACGCGGTAGGTGCGCGAGGACGAGAGCTGCTGCTGCAGCAGGAACGGCCAGGCGTCCACGGTACCGAGCGCCTCGAGTGCTTCCTCGAGCGTGGCGTAGCTGTGCTGCTCGCTGCCGTTGCCGAGTCCCGTGCGGTTGTCGACATCGCGCGTGACATACCGATCGCTGACGGCATGGTAGTTGAGCTCGCGCTTGAGCGTGTACTCGGCGATGGTTTCGTCCATCCACAACCGACGCTCGCGCGACACCACCACGTCGAGGTCGAAGGTCAGCGTGAGGCCGTCCTTGAGCGCGGCACGGATGTCGTCGTTCACCGGGTAGGCGATGCGCGCGAACAGGTTGTACACGCCGTTCTCGGGCGTCGCATAGGCGGACCGCACCTCGAGCAGCCCGTCGAGCGCATCCGCGCGCACTCCCGCAGCGCCGCCGAGCGCGGTCACGGCCGCGAACAGCAGGCCCAGGAAACGATGCGCCCGGCGCGGAATCATTTGCCTCTCAACTCCCTCTTTGCAGGCTCGCATAGTAGAAGCCATCGGTGCCTGCGTCGCCACCCGGCAAAAGCTGCCATCCGACCTTCCGCTCCAGCAGGCCCGGTGGGCGTGGAGCTGATTCGGTCCAGCCGGCCAGGGCGGCGCGCGGCTCTCCGGCCAGGAAGGCCGATACGACCGCTTCGTTTTCATCGGGCAGCACCGAGCAGGTGCAATAGATCAGAGTGCCGCCGGCCCGAAGTAGTTCGAATGCGGTGCCGAGAATTTTCCGCTGGGTGGCGGCGAACGAGCCAATGTCCGCGGCACGACGCAGCAGCTTGATGTCCGGATGACGGCGGATCACGCCGGTGGCCGAACACGGCGCGTCGACCAGCACGCGATCGAAGGAGCCCGGTGCCAGCGACGGCGGCGGCTCGCGCAAGTCCGCCACGAGCAGCAGCGCCTGGCGACCGGCGCGGTCGAGGTTCTCGCGCACGCGCTGAAGTCGCAACGGGTCGTCGTCCGCGGCCACCAGCGCGGCGAGGTCCGGCGCGCGCTGCGCGATGTGCAGGGTCTTGCCGCCTGGCGCCGCGCAGGCATCCAGCACGCGCATGCCGGCGCGGGCATCGAGCAGCAGCGCGGCGAGTTGCGCGCCGCAGTCCTGCACCGAGACCGCTCCACCCTCGAAGCCGGGCAGCGTCTGTACCGCGGCCGCGTGTTCCAGCACGACGGCGTCGGGATTCCAGTCGACGGGCTGTGCCTCGCGACCCATCGCACGCCATGAACGCAGGAAATCCGCGCTGCTGGTCTGCGCCGCGTCGAGACGCAACGCCATCGGCGGGTGCCGGTTGTTGGCAGCGAGGATGTCCTCCGCGCGCTCGCCCCAGGCGGCGATGATCGAATCCACCAGCCAGCGCGGATGCGCATGGCGAGCGGCGACATCGGCGTCGACCCGGCCTAACAACTCGGCGCGCTGCGCGACGAAACGGCGCAACACGGCATTGACCACGCCGCTGGCACGCCCTTCGCCCGCGATGCGGCTGGCGTCCACCGCGAGGTGCACCTGCGCTTCGGGCGCGCCGCGCGAGTACTCGACCTGGTGCGCGGCCGTCACGAGCAACGCGGCGAGCCGCGGCGACAGCTCGGCGAAAGGCCGGTTCAGCAGCGGCTGGAGCGCCGGCGCGAGCCTGAGGTACCAGCGCAGGCTGCCGAGCGCGATCGCGCGCACCGCCGCACGATCCGTGCGCGCGTGGGCGGTCTCGAGCGCCACGTCCGCGGAACGGCCTTCGTTGACCACCGCGTGCACCGCGAGAGCGGCTTGCGCGAGCGTCTCCGAGCCCGGGGCGTGGCGCGAACGGCGTTCGGACGCGCGACCGCGCGGACGGGGCTTCACGACTCGAATCTCAGGCCCACGAGCCGCACGGCGTTCGCGAAATCCCGCGCGGATACCGGCCGCTTGCCGGCACGCTGCAGCTGGTTCACGGCGAGCACACCCTCGCCGCAGGCCACGCGCAGGCCGTCCTCCGCAACGCCGAGCACGGTGCCGGGCGCGGCCTCGCGCGCATGCGCATCGGTGACGCCGGAACGCAGCAGGCGCAGCGCTTCGCCGGCCAGGCGGGTCTCGGCGACGGGCCAGGGATTGAAGGCGCGGATCCTGCGGTCGATTTGTGCGGCGGACGCGCTCCAGTCGATGCGCGCCTCGGCCTTCTCGATCTTCGCGGCATAGGTCACGCCTTCCGCCGACTGCGCGCGCGGCAACAGCTCACCCGTGCTGAGCCCGTCGATGGCTTCGAGCAGCGCGCCAGCACCGAGCTCGGACAGCGCATCGTGCAGATCGCCCGCGGTGTCCCGCAGGCCAATGGGGTGACGCCGCTCGAGCAGCACCGGACCGGTGTCCAATCCCTCATCGAGCTGCATGATGGTGATGCCGGTTTCGACGTCACCCGCCAGCAGCGCCCGCTGAATGGGCGCGGCGCCGCGCCAGCGCGGCAGCACCGAGCCATGGATGTTGAGACAACCCATGCGGGGCAGCAGCAGCACCGCGGACGGCAGGATGAGTCCGTACGCCACGACCACCAGGAGATCCGGAGCCCAGCCATGCAGCACCGCGCGCCCCTCGCCGGTTTTCAAGGTCGTGGGCTGGGCCAGTGGCAGCCCGTGCTCCATCGCGAGTAGTTTGATGGGAGAGGCGCGCAGCTCGCGGCCGCGGCCCGCGGGCCGGTCCGGCTGCGTGAGCACGCCAACCACCTGGTGGCGCGACGCCAGCAACGCCCGCAGCGCCGGCAGCGCGAATTGCGGCGTGCCCGCGAACGCGATTCGTAACGATTGCATGGAAGCGCCCGAAGGCTCAGGTCATCAGTAGGCGCGCGCGGCGCTGGTCTCGCGCGAGCGGCTGGCGCGTTCCTTGCGGTCCTTGTCGAGCTTCTTGCGGATGCGTTCGCGCTTGAGGTCGGAGAGATAGTCGACGAACAGCTTGCCTTCGAGATGATCCATCTCGTGCTGCAGGCAGACGGCCGCGAGGCCATCGAGCTCCACTTCGAATGTCTTGCCCGTGGCGTCCTGCGCCCGCGCACGAACCACGGCGGCGCGCTTCACTTCGTCGAAGATGCCGGGCACGGACAGGCAACCCTCCTCGGTCACGCCGGTTCCTTCGGCGCTCAGGATCTCGGGGTTGCAAAACACCATGGGCTGGTCTTTGCCCTCGGAAACATCCATGACGATCAAGCGCTTGTGGAAATCCACCTGGGTCGCGGCCAGGCCGACGCCGGGCGCGGCGTACATGGTCTCGAACATGTCCTCGACCTGTTTGGCGAACGCCGCGTCGAACACCTCGACAGGCTTTGCCTTGGTGCGAAGACGGGGGTCCGGGTACTCGAGAATTTGCAGGCGCGCCATGAAGTTCCGCTCGATTGCTGCTAATGTTTGGACGATTCGACCGAGGACTAGGATTGCGCCGGACTGGAGACGTTCAAGTCTCGTGACCCAGTGCACAGACTTGACAATAGATCGAGCCCATCGTGCCGCGGCGGATTATAACAGTGGGGTCCGCTTGCCCCACCCAGAGTTGAGGAGTGGAGGATGTTTTTTAATCAAGAACTTACGGAGCAGCGCGTGCTCAGCCAGCTGACATTGCGCCGCTTGGGTCTGTTGGTGTTCCTGGCTGCCGCCGTGCTGCTTTTCGGCTGCGCGTCCAAGCCCGAGGAACAGCACGAGTATTCGCCCCCGGCGGCTTCCGCGCCCGGGTCCGAAACCCAGGCTTCCGGGTCCGCCGACGACGTGACCGCGACTGAGGCCGCGATCGCCGCCATGAACGAGCCGGCCCAGGCCGAGCAGCATCCGGCCCAGACCCAGCAGCTGCTGCGTCCGGATGCGCCGATGAACTACACGGTCAAACGTGGCGACACGTTGTGGGATATCTCGGCCGTGTTCCTCAAGGACCCGTGGTTCTGGCCCGAAATCTGGCAGATCAATCCGCAGGTCGAGAACCCCCACCTGATCTATCCCGGCGACGTGCTTTCCCTGGCCGTCGGTGCCGGTGGTGATGCGCACGTGTTCATTTCGCAGTACAGCGGTGCGCGCCTGCAGCCGCGACTGCGCAGCGAGGATCTCGAGGGCCCCATCGACACGATGGCATTTTCGGCGATCGCCGCATTCCTTTCGAAGCCCAGCGTGGTGACCGAGGAGCAGGTACTCGCCGCCCCTCACATCGTCGCGTTCCGTGACGGCCACATGATCGGCGGCGAAGGCCACGAGGCCTATGTCCGCAACCTGAACGCGCCGCTCAACCAGCGCTTCGCGGTCATGCACGTCGGCGCCCCCATCATCGATTTCGAATCGAACGAGCTCGTCGGCTACCAGGCGGCGTACGTGGCGACCGCCGTGGTGAATCGCCCGGGCGAGATCACTCGCACCATCCTCACGGAAGGTTCGCGCGAAGCCCTGCGGGGTGACCGCCTGATGTCGCAGGAAGGCGAGGAAGCGCTGGCGTTCAAGCCCCATGCCTCGAACACCAGCATCGACGGCCAGATCATCGCGATCGCCGATGAAGCCACCCAGGTCGGCAACTACCAGGTGGTGGTGCTCAACCGTGGCCAGCGTCATGGCCTCGCGCCCGGCGTGGTGCTCGCGATCGATCAGCGCGGCGAAGTCATGCACGACGTGTGGGGCAAACGCCCGTTCGGCAAGGATGTGCTCGGACCCACGGTGCAGCTGCCGTACGAACGTGCCGGCACGCTCATCGTCTTCAAGGTGTTCAACCGCGTGAGTTATGCCCTGGTCATCGGTGCGCGTGCGCCGATGCAGGTAGCCGACCGCGTCTACAACCCGAACTGACGCATTTCTGCAGGTTCAGACGAGATAGGGCCAGCCTTCGGGCTGGCCCTTTCGTTTTAGGCTGCGCAGATGGAATTGCAGGCCGAACAATGGCGGCGGCGCCTGGCGCTGGCCGCGCGTACGCCGGGTCTCGACGCCGCGCGCCTGCAGGCCGTGGCGGGCTTCGACGCCGGTCTCGAGCTGCTCGAGCAGCCGGATCCACGCGTGCTCGCGGCGCTCGGCCTAACTACCGGGGCGATCGCCTGGTTGCAGGCGCCGGACGAGGCGGCAATCGCCGCGGACCTGCGCTGGCTCGAGACCTCCGGCGGTACGCTGGTGGCGGCCACGGACGCCAGCTATCCCGAGCTGTTGCGTCGTTCACCGGACGCACCCGCCGTGCTCTACCTGCGCGGCAATCCCGCGTCCCTGCTCGAACCACAGCTCGCCATGGTGGGAAGCCGCAATCCCACCGCCGGGGGCCGGGCCACGGCGCACGAGTTTGCCGCCAGCTTTGCGCGTCTCGGGCTCGCGATCACGAGCGGCCTGGCGCTCGGCATCGACGCCGCGTGCCATGAAGGCGCGCTCGCGGCGGGGGGAATCACCATCGCGGTGCTGGGCTGCGGACTGGATGTCGTCTATCCGCGGGAGAACTCCGCGCTGGCGGATCGCGTGGCCGCATCGGGTGCCGTGGTGTCGGAGTTTCCGCCCGGCACACCCGCGTTGCGCGAGCACTTTCCCCAACGCAACCGGATCATTGCCGGCCTGGCCCACGGCACCCTCGTGGTCGAAGCGGCCCAGAGGTCCGGTTCGCTGATCACCGCGCGGCTCGCCGGCGTGGCCGGTCGGGACGTCTTCGCACTGCCCGGATCCATCCACAATCCGCTCGCGCGCGGTTGCCACGAGCTGATCCGCCAGGGAGCCAAGCTCGTGGAGCGCGTCGAAGACGTGTTGGCAGAGCTCAACATTTCCCTTTCGCAGCAACTACTTGAGAGCCCGGCCGCGGCGTCCCCGGGAACGCCCGGCAAGGCCCCCGTGTTGGACAAGGCATACAAAATCCTGTTAGATGCGCTCGCCTTCGAGCCGGCCAGCGTCGATAGCTTGATCGAACGCACGGGATTGAACGGCGAATCGATCGCCTCGATGCTGCTGATTCTGGAGCTCGACGGGCACGTGGCGCCGCACCCCGGCGGCCGATACAGCCGCATGGCGG